>DASZVV010000084.1:0-7559 GCA_035546955.1 Bryobacteraceae bacterium | reverse complement strand
GGAAAGAAATTCGGCTCCGACCATTTCGATCCGGAGCTGATTCCGAACAAGCTGATCACGCCGACGCCGGAACGCCTGAACTATATCCGGTTCGCGTTCGGGCAGGGCTACACGGTCGAACAGGTGCGGCAGATCGTGGCGTTCGAAAAAGGGCTCGACGGCGGTTCGCTCGAAGGAGCGGATCGGGAAGTGCTGCTCCAGGCCAAGCGTCTTGGCGTGTCTGACACGCAGGTGGCGAATTCGTGGAAGTCGAAGGAAATTGACGTCCGCAACAAGCGCAAAGAGCTCGGCGTGAAGGCCGTGTTCAACCGCGTGGATACGTGCTCGGCGGAATTCGAAAGCTTCACCCCCTACCTCTATTCGACTTACGAAAGTTCGTGCGAGGCGGAGCCGACCGGCCGGAAGAAGGTCATGATTCTCGGCAGCGGCCCGAACCGGATCGGGCAGGGAATCGAATTCGATTACTGCTGCTGCCATGCGTCGTTCGCGCTGCAGAATGAAGGCGTCGAATCGATCATGGTGAACTGCAATCCGGAGACGGTTTCGACGGATTACGACACGAGCGATCGCCTGTACTTCGAGCCGCTGACGCTCGAAAACGTGCTCAATATCGTCGATACCGAAAAGCCGAGCGGCGTAATCGTGCAGTTCGGCGGCCAGACGCCGCTCACGCTGGCTTTGCCGCTCAAAAAGCTGGGCGTGCCGATTATCGGCACCGATCCCGAGAGCATCGATCTCGCGGAAGACCGGAAGCTGTTCGGCAAGCTTCTCGAAGACCTGAAGATCCCGTCGCCAGAGAACAGCACCGCGACCAACGTGGATGAGGCCGTCGCTATTGCGAAGCGCATCGGCTATCCGGTGCTGCTGCGTCCGAGCTACGTGCTGGGCGGGCGCGCCATGGTGATCGTGTACGACGAAGACAGCGTGCGGCGCTACATGCGCGAAGCGGTCAGCTTCTCGCAGGATCGTCCCGTGCTGGTGGACCGCTTCCTCGAAGACGCTGTTGAAGTCGACGTGGATGCCCTTTGCGACGGCGAAGAAGTGCTGATCGCCGGCATCATGGAACACATCGAGGAAGCCGGTATTCACTCAGGCGACAGTTCCTGCGTGCTGCCGCCGGTTTCGCTCAGCGACGCGGTGATCAAAACGATCGAAGAATATACCGTGAAGCTGGCGCGCGGACTGCATGTCATCGGCCTGATGAACGTGCAGTATGCGATCAAGGACGGCACGGTCTATGTGCTGGAAGTGAATCCGCGCGCTTCACGTACGGTGCCGTATGTCAGCAAAGCAACCGGCGTGGCGCTGCCGAAGCTCGCGGTGCAGCTCATGCTCGGAAAGAAGCTGCATGAAGTCACGCACTATCGCGGGCGTCTCCCTGTGCCGCTGAAGTTCGTGAAATCGCCCGTGTTCCCGTTCAACAAGTTTCCCGGCGTCGATCCCGCGCTCGGTCCGGAGATGCGTTCCACAGGCGAAGTGATGGGCGTCGGCCAGAATTTCGGCGAGGCGTTCGCAAAGGCGCAGTTGAGCGCGGGTACGCCGCTGCCGGATAAAGGTACGGTATTCATCAGCGTCAACAGCCGGTACAGGGACGTGGTGGCGCCCATCGCGCGCCGCTTCGCCGAACTCGGCTTCGATCTGGTGGCGACGCGTGGCACCGCGGCCTATCTGCAGGCGGCAGGGCTGACGTGCAAGACCGTGTTCAAGGTTAACGAAGGACGGCCGAATGCGGTGGATCTGCTCAAGGCCGGTTCCATCCAGCTCATTATCTACACCACGACGGGTGCGCTTTCGTTCGAAGACGAAAAATCCATCCGCCGCGCGGCAGTGCAGTACCGCGTGCCCTGCGTTACGACGCTGAGCGGCGCCCGTGCCGCGGTGGAAGCCATTGCTTCGCGCCAGCGCGATCCGATCCGCGTGTGGAGCCTGCAGGAGATTCACGCGAAGGCCGCCGATCCGTCAGTTTAGACGCGTCAGCGTAGCGTGGTCCTTCGTCACGCGCACCTGCCAGGCGTCTCGATTCCGGTAATAGCGGATCAATTCTTCGTTCTGCTCCGGCCCCATGTCACGCGCCCAGACAATCCGGCCGCTGTCGATATCGGGTTCGTTGTAAACCCACTCGAAGGTATCGTAGTTTTTCAGATCGTAGCTGACGAACACCAGGTGTTCGCCGGGAGCCCCATCGAGTTCCCGCGCAATCGGCTCGCGGTCTTTGACCCGGACTTCCGTGCAGCACCAGGAGATGAAATTCGGCGTCTGTGGCGGAGGAGAGTTTGGTGAGATCGCGGCCGCATGAGCGATAATCAGCACTCCACTCACAGGGATCGCGCAGTACACGATTGCCGAGCCGAACCGGGTTTGCGCGAGATAGCGAAGTCCCTGCACGATGAACAGAATGGATACGGCGGTGATGGGCGACCAGTAATGCGGATAGGCGCTCTGTTCGGTCAGCACCGCGATGGCGACAACTGCTCCCGCGATCCAGATATCTCGTGCGCGGCGCTTTTTGAGAATGCGCGCAGTGTAGAGAAAGACCGGCATCAGGGTAATGCCAACCAGAAATTGCCACCAGTGTGAATAGTGGACCAGCAATCCGACGGGCATCTGGGCCGGTACCGTAATCTGACGATGCTCCGCTGTTTCGAAATCCTGATAGAGCGCAAATTCGGGATGGCGATAGCCGATCCGTCGGATTTTCATCCACGGGAGAGTGGTCGGCCAGCCGTAAATCTGGCGGTTGAGCTGGTACGGCATCGTGAAGGAGTGGCCTGTGACGGCCTTCCATTCACGCGTCAGCGCCGCGCCGGAAAGGACGAGCACCACGCCGCCGGCAGCGCACGCACGGAGAACCTGACGGCGCGGCACGAAACTGCGCGCGTGCCACAGCAGGAGAAGCACCAGCACGCCGCCCAGCAAAGCTCCTTCGTAGGGACGCGTGGTTGCCAGCAGCACCAGGCCTGAGGCAAAGACTAACCCTGGAAGCGGTTTCCAGCTTCTGATGAGCCGCGGATAAGCGCCCAGCACCATGGCGCCGCCGAGTGCGCCGGCGCTGCCGCCCCAGTAGCTGTCATTCCAGTAGCTCGCCGCGCCGATCCGAACCGCCGCGAATAATCCGCCATACAGCGCCCATCCCGGAGGCACGTAAGCGCGAAGAAACCACGTCAGCGCGCCGCAGAATAATGCTGTTGAGAGCACCACGCCCCAGAAAAAGTTGCCGAAGAGCAACTGGCCGAGCGCGAGGAAGCAGGCCTGACCTGGCATGTACATCGAGCTGTAAGTGGGCTGCGAGAGGATGTGAATGGATTCGAAATGCTGCCACAGCGGATGCGGGGGATTCGCGAGACGTCCAAGCAGGAAAGTCTTCGCGAGCAGGATATGGCTGAATTCATCGGGTACCACCGGATGCGGAATGGGCATCCACGGGAGCAACGCGATGCGAAGAACTGCCGAAGTTACAGCCGGGATCAGAAACGCAAGCCACGGATTGCGGCCCCAGGCGGGCAGGTGCAGTCTTTTCGGCGCGAGCAGGCCGGTCGCGAGTACTACGGGAAACAGGAGGGCTTCCAGCCAAAGGAGGTCGATATTCCGGAAAGCCGCAGCGCAGATCGCTGCCGAAATCAGCAGGAGCAGACCGACGATGCGCACGGAGATCAGAATAACCCGTTGGACAGATCCGAGTCATTAGTCTCATTGGTTAGGGCCGACGGCTCCGCATAACCCTTGTTAACTCTTTGTGACTCTCACGAGAGGACTTACGCGCGCCCTCGCCAAAAGCTTATGCTTACCGTGTCGAAGTCCTTTTAACGCAGGGAGAGGAACGATGCAGATTGTAATTCCCATATCGGATGCGGACACTCATCCGCTGACGATGGTGGAGGGCCGGACGATGATCGAACATGTCACCGGCCTGTTTTCCGGAGAGACGGATTTCATTTTCGTCTGCTCTCGTACGCGGATGGAAGAGGCCGGGCTGGCCGCGGGGCTCCGGCGCGCCGCGCCGACTTCGCGAATCATCACAATAGAACCTCATCAGCTCGGACCGGCATACTCGACCCTGCAGGCCGCCGGCGCGCTCGCGGACGACGCCCCAATCCTCATAAGCCGCGGAGATTTCGCGGCGGCGTGGGACTTCGCGCGATTCGAACGAACGGTCTCGCAGCACGGCTGCGATGGAGCCGTGGTTGCGCACCGCGGATTCCATCCGCATGAGAGCAGCCTTGGGGCAGCCACGTATCTGCGGCATGTCAACCGGCGTCTCCTCGAAGTCAGGGCTCAGTACGGTTTCGCTTCCGCGGATGAGCCGGAGTCCCGGGCTACCGGTATCTACTATTTCCGTACCGGTGCGCTGCTGAAGCACTATCTGCATCGCGCCATGGCGCTGGGGCTCAGCACCAACGGTGAGTACATGCTCGGCATGCCGTACAACCTGATGGTGCAGGATGGTCTCAGCGTGTACGTCGACGAATTGTCGCACTATGCGGAATGGGGTATGCCCGAAGGGCTCGAACAATACCGGCGATGGTCGGAGTTCTTCGCCCGCTCGGCGGACTGGACTCCTGCGCGTCCGCCGTTCCACGGCGCCACACTGATTCCGATTTCCGGCAGTGCGGCGGTATTCGCCGGCGGCCTTTATTCAGAGGTGAAGCCGCTGTTTCCCGTGGCGGGCGTTCCGATGATTGAGCGGGTGCTTCGGTCCGTCCCGCGCTCCTTGCAGACGCTGGCGCTGTGCCGCGCGGAAGACGTGAAATCCACTCCGCTTTCGAAGGTGCTGCGCGCGGCGCGGTCCGGAATGCGAACCATCGGGCTGAGCCATAAAATGGAGCGGCAGGCCTGCTTCTGCGTGATTCCCGATTCGGCTCTGGATTCGCGCAGTCCGGTGCTGGTTGCGCCCTCCGACGCTTCACTTGTGTACGATGAATATGAGTTCGCCGCGATGAGCGCCTATGCGGACTGCATGGTCTTCACGTTTCGCGACCATCCCCAGGCGAACCGGCTTCCGGGGCAGTACAGCTGGGTGAGGACCAGTGCGGACGGACTGGTGGATGCTGTCCACGCGCGGTCTGAACCTTCGGGAGAGATTCGTGAAGCCCGCGGTTTGACGGGTATGTTCTGGTTCCGGGAAGCGGGCGTGATGTTTGACGCGATTCGTCACTGGCTGGATACCGGACGGCGCAGTAACAATGACTTCTCGCTGGAATTGATTCTGGAAAATCTCATCGCCGGCGGGTACTCCGTACGGGCGCTCGATGTGACTCATTACATCCCGTTTGTCACGCGGACCGATGTGCGGACGTTCGAGTATTGGGAGTCCTATTTCCGGAAGTCCGCGGGACATCCGTATGGGAAGCAGGAACGGATGGAGCCGGCGATGGCAGAGGGCTTAGTGGGCGTTACAGTGGCCGCTTGATACTAACTTCAGTTAGTATTCTCCGGTTACTATAGCGGACTGTCACTTTCTATCAAGAACCGATAATCTGGATCTGAACGTGAGATCCGAACGCTTATCTGTGGAGACGGACCAACAGGCTGAGCAGGAATTCCGGATAACGGCGATGGAATCCGTGGAGCCTCGTTCATTCGCTCGCCTCGCGACCGCTCATCCCCGTTTCTTTCTTGCCGTCCTCACGATCATTTACGGTTTCGGCGCCATCCTCGCTGCTAACCGGCGTCACTTTGAGTTCGACGAGATCATGACTTATTCTCTCGCCGAACTGCTCGATATCCGGCAAATCTGGACCGCCATCGGAAAGGGAATCGAACTGAATCCCCCGTTGCCTTTCTGGCTCGCGTGGATCATCCACCACACGATCGGCGGAGGTGAAATCGCGAGCCGAATTCCCGCCATTTTCGGCTTTTGGCTGATGTGCTTCTGCATTTACCATTTTGTTTGGCGGCGCTGCGGCACCGTGTTCGGATTCGTGGCGTTCCTCCTGCCACTATTCACTTATCCTGCCTCAGACGCGGCTGTGGCGCGCGGTTACGGCCTTATGCTGGGACTGTCCGCTTTGGCGTTACTGTGCTGGCAACTGGCGTTTGACGGCGTTCACCGCGCACTCTCACTGGCCGGACTCGCGGTTGGCATTGCCGGCGCAGTTAGTTGCCACTATTATGCCGTTTATGTTGTTGGCGCACTCTCTGCCGGTGAACTCGCCCGGACCCTTACCCGGCGGCGTGTTGACGCTGCCGTCTGGGCCGCGCTTGCAGCGGGATTGAGTCCGCTTGCGCTTTATGCGCCGCTTTTGCGCTCGGCGGCAGCGGGCGCTCTCAAAAACTTCTGGGTGTCGGCGCAGCCTCAGTTTATTTACGAATCGTATGCGGATTTACTCGGGCCGACCGCAATGGTCTTCCTTCTCCTGCTGAGTATTCTGCTGCGGCCGGGCAAGAGGGCCGAACTGGAGGGAAAAAACATACGCTGGGCCCTGCCGGCGCTTCAGCTTCACGAGTGCACAGCATGTTTCGTGCTGGTTGCAATGCCCTTCGTTCTTTATCTGGCCGGTTTGTTCGCTAAAGTTCCGTTCTATACGCGATACGTCATGCCGGTAACCATCGGCTTCAGCATTACGATGGCGGCATTCGCCCACCGTATTGGCGGCGGGAACCCCCGGCTGCAGCGTGTGCTGCTTTCACTTCTTGTTTGGTGCTGCCTTCTGCCGTGGGTGCTGTTTCAGATCAGTAAGCAGATCGTAGCGAGACCGCCAGCTGAATACCTGGAAAGCAGGCCACAACTCCCCGCGGACACTTCACTGCCGGTTGTCTTCGATAGCGAGACAGACTTTATTGAATATTTCCACTATGGCTCGCTGGCAGTGCGTTCCCGTATCTTCAACCTGATCGACCGCGAAGCCGCGATCAAATATCGCGGTACAGACACAGGTCTTCGCTCGATGGCGGTGGCACAGACATTTCGGGATATCCACGCCGTCGACTACCATCAATTTGTGACGGCGCATCCGGCGTTTTACCTCATGCGGCTGCGCGAGGAAGGCTGGACTCTTCAGAAGCTACTGGCAGATGGCGCCAGCGTTCAGCTTCTCCGGCTGGAAAAGGATAAGGGAACGTTCGTTCAGAGTCACACCATCTTTCGTGTGACGATGCCGGGGCGCTGACACGTCCGCGTATTATCGAATTGTTAACGAGGGATCGAGAGCCGCATTCGACTCCGCCGTCTCCGCTTTAATGCGGAAAATAGCAGCCACGTGCTCGAAGAAGATCCCAGGCATCTTCGACCATTTGTAAACCTGGGTCACTCCGGCTGTG
This sequence comes from Bryobacteraceae bacterium, assembly GCA_035546955.1. GTDB lineage: Bacteria > Acidobacteriota > Terriglobia > Bryobacterales > Bryobacteraceae > BOG-234. The sequence continues at coordinate 302 of DASZVV010000084.1, read as the reverse complement.
CGGAGCCGGTGATGCACGGGAAGTTCTTTGATCGAATAGCCGCGCCGGTGTACGCGCGCCACAAACTCCCACCAGAAGCCCTGCTTCATGGCCCCGAGTTCGCCGGAGATCCGAGCGGCCACAGCTTTCGGAATCAGCACGTAGGGGCAGCTGGGATCGTGGACCGGGGCGTGGAAGACGGACTGGTAGATCAGATAGAAGAAACGGGAGAACAGCTTGCGGGTAAACGTATCCGCGCGGTCTGTTCGCCATCCCATAACAACGTCGGCCTCACGCCGCGCGTTCCAGAACTGCGCAAAATC
>DASZVV010000083.1:0-3719 GCA_035546955.1 Bryobacteraceae bacterium | reverse complement strand
ATTGGCCTGTCGATGAAAAAGCCGGAAAACATAGTCAGCGCCTGCCCGGTTCGGATGGCGCCGCGGCAGCAGCCGGGCTGGATGACATTCGGGGGTTCTGCGCAGATCCTTCCTGCACGTTTTCCTCAGCGGCAATGATGGACGCTACCGGCGGCTGCGGCTCTTCCTCCGCTTTGACAGGCATCCCTGGCTGGGCCTTCTGTGTCCCTTCGACGATTACCCGATCGCCCGCATTCAGGCCCGCCGTCACGATTTGATAGGCGCCCACTGTCGCGCCGGTGCTGACTGTGATCTGCTGCACCTTGTTATCCGCCCCCACCAGCAGCAACGATTCCGTTCCCTGTAATTGCTGGATCGCCGATTGCGGCACCAGCAACGCGTTCGGCGCATCCCTGACGACAAATCGAACGCGGGTGAACAGGCCCGGCTTGAGAATGTTTTGCGGATTGGGAAAGGACGCCCGAACAGTTAACGTCCCCGTTGTTGTGCTCACTGTGGGCGATACCATGTTCACCGTTCCCGAATATTTGTATGGCGCCCCGCCGACAATGAGCTCGATCGGCGGCGGATGGTGCGGTTCGGTCTGCCTCCGTTTCACATAGGAGAGGTAATCGCCCTCGCTGACACCGAAGGTGACGTACACGGGGGAAATGCTGTAAATCGTCGCCATGAGCGTAGCGCCGGTTTGTATCAGGTCCCCCACTCTCACCTCGGCGGCGCCGATATTCCCGGTCATCGGAGCGCGAATCTCCGTAAAATCCACGTTCAACTGTGCGGCTACAACCTTCGCCTGAGCAAGCTGAATGTTCGATTCATCTTCTTCGGCCGTAGCGACCGCGCTGTCAAATTGCTGTTTACTGATCGCGTTTTCTTTAACGAGCGGATCATAACGCTTTACAACTTGTTCCGAGTTCTTCGCAGTGGCGTTGCTGACCGCGAGCGACGCCTTCGCCTGGTGCAGTACGGCGTCATACGAGCGGGGATCGATGACGAAGAGCAACTGCCCCTTATCCACCACGGAGCCTTCTTTAAAGACGATCTTCTGAAGAAATCCCTGGACCTGCGAATGTATCTCGACGGTGTCGACCGCCTCCGTCTGTCCCACATATTCGCCGTATATCGGAACCGTCTCAGGCTCAACCGTTGTGAACACTACGCTGGGAGGAGCGGATGACGCTTCGGACTTGCCTGAGGTACTGGTGCTCGAACACGCAAGAGTGAGGGAAAGCGAGAGGAACGCGCACAGAGCGGTCGCGCGGCGCGGCCCGTGCTGCTCTGACCATGGGCCGGCGCATTGCGGCGGCGGGCTATCGGTCCAGCCAGGCCGGGCGCGTCCCAACGAATGCCTGCCCTGGGACGTTCGGTCCGATTGCCGGTTTTGAAGGGGAGTGAGAGGCTGGAACCAGCCTCCGTACATCACCTTCATCGTAAGAGATCTCAACGGTGGGGCGCTGGCAAAAATGATGTGCGCCCCGTGCCGTCGGGGTCCTGCATCACCGCCGCGTCCGGCCGCAGTCCTGTGTGCGGGGCAAAACCGTACAGCATCACAATGAGCCGGACAAACCTTTCGAACTCACCGTGTCATAAACTAAGTTCCATGAAGGGCAATCCCAAAGTCATTGCCGCGCTCAACGAAGCGCTCCGCGAAGAACTCCTCGCCATCAATCAGTATTTCCTCCACGCCGAAATGTGCGAGAACTGGAAATACGAACGCCTCGCTGGCCACATCAAGAAGGAATCCATTGATGAGATGAAGCACGCCGAAGCCCTCATCGAGCGCATCCTTTTCCTCGATGGCATCCCGAGCATGACTGACCCGATGTCCCTCACGATTGGCGACAACGTCAAATCCCAGCTGGAAAGCGACCTCAAGCTCGAAATCGAAGCTGTCGCCATGTACAACCGCTTCGTCAAACTGGCCCAGGAAGAAGGCGACAATGCCTCCCGCGAACTCTTCGAGCGCCTGCTCCGGGATGAAGAAGCACACGTCGACTGGCTTGAGGCCCAGGTCCACCAGATCCGCGAGGTCGGTTACGAACGTTATCTCTCTCAGCAGATGCGCGAACCGGCTTGATTTCAGCTATTTAGCTGAAATCAGCCCCGTCCGGCCGGACGGCGAATAAAAGGCAAAAATAAATCTTCAAAAATTGCCCGGAACTGCTATAATCGCCTTAAACATGGACGAAAAAGAGAAAGCACGCGTTTTAGACCAAACCCTCGGCCAGATCGAAAAACAGTTCGGCAAAGGGTCCATCGTACGGCTCGGATCGAAGGAAGCCATCGTCCCCATAGCAGTGATCTCCTCGGGCGCGATCTCGATCGACGCGGCCCTCGGCGCCGGCGGTTTCCCCCGCGGCCGTATTTGCGAAATCTTTGGACCGGAATCCTCCGGTAAAACCACCATCTCGCTCCAGGTCGTCGCCGAAGCCCAGAAGCGTGGCGGCATGGCGGCGTTCATCGACGTGGAACACGCGCTCGACCCCATCTACGCCCGAAAACTCGGCGTCGATGTCGATAATCTCCTGGTCTCCCAGCCGGATTACGGCGAACAGGCGCTCGAAATCACCGCCGCCCTCGTCGCTTCGGGCTCGATCGACGTCCTCGTGGTCGATTCCGTCGCCGCCCTCGTTCCCAAGGCCGAACTCGAAGGCGAAATGGGCGATTCCCACATGGGCCTGCAGGCCCGCCTGATGTCCCAGGCGCTGCGCAAGCTCACCGGCATCGTCTCCAAATCCAAAACCTGCCTCATCTTTATCAACCAGATTCGCGATAAGATCGGCGTGATGTTCGGCAGCCCGGAAACCACCACCGGTGGACGAGCTCTCAAGTTCTACTCCTCGGTTCGCGTCGACATCCGCCGCATTGCGGCTATCAAAGACGGCGATACCGTAGTCGGCAACCGCACCAAGATCAAGGTCGTAAAGAACAAGCTCGCCTCACCTTTCCGCGAAGCGGAGTTTGACATCGTGTACGGGGAAGGCATCTCGAAGGAAGGCGACCTTATTGATCTTGGCGTCGCCAACAGCGTTATCGAGAAGAGCGGATCGTGGCTCAGCTATAAGGGCGAGCGCATTGGCCAGGGCCGTGAAAACGCCCGCCAGTTCCTCAAGGAAAATGCCGATATTCGCGGCTCCATCGAAACTGAAGTGCGCCGCGCACTCGGCCTGATTCGCTCCGAACCGGCAGTCAACGGAACCGCCGCAGCCGCACCCCCGGTGCCCGCCCCCGCACCCCAGAAGGCCGTCCCCATGACCGCCCAGCGCGGCCGTTAACAGACTTAAGTGACGCAGAGTTTCGGCCTTGCCGCCCGGCTTCTGCCGGGCGGAAGCCGTCTCGCTTTCTTCGGAAACAATTAATTCTGCGCGACTGTCCGCGGCGCCGCATGCACCGCGGGAACCGGCGCCAGCGCCGGACGCGAACCCGCAGGCCGTGACGCCGGAGCTACTTTCCGCGGCTGCTTCATCTGATTGATCACCGCCTCCAGTTGCGTCTCCGGCACCGTCAGCGTCAGATTCACATTCACGCCATCCGCCGCGACCTTCAGCCCTTGCAGCAACTGCGCCATCGCAGCCATATTCGGATCATTTCCGGCGGCCGCCATCGACGCGATTGAAGCAATCGCCTGGATCACATCAGACAGCGACTTCGCCGTCTGCGCATCCACCGTCACCGCCTGCCCCGTGATCACCACCGTGTCGCCGAACTTAACCCCGCCGTTC
>DASZVV010000082.1:0-10549 GCA_035546955.1 Bryobacteraceae bacterium | reverse complement strand
CTGACGCCTGGACATCTTCAATATGCGGCCGTGGTCTGGTTTTCGAATCCCGGCGTGGAGGCGTCGCCGCATTCCGCCGTTCTGCACCGCATTTACTACGCGCTCCAGAGGGCGGGTATTCCGATCTCCGAAATTTCGATGCTGCTCGAGAAAAAGCCGGACGCGGCGCCGCTGGAAGAGGCGAAACCCGAAGAAATTCTGCGACGGATCCCGATTTTCCGGCTGCTCGAGGAGCACGATCTCGCGGAGCTCGCGAAATCGCTCCGGCGCCTCACCTTCGCGCCGGGCGAACTTCTGCTGCGCCAGGGCGATCCGGGCGATTCCATGTACTTCGTGCTGGCTGGGCGGGTCGGCATTACTTACCGTTCGCCCGACGGCGCGGAGCAGCCGCTCGCTACTTTCGATTCCGGCGATTTCTTTGGGGAAGTTTCTCTGCTGACCGGCGAAGTGAGAGGCGCGACAGCGACCGCCATGTCCCGCGTGATCTGTTATTGCCTCGATAAGGCCGGGCTGCAGCGGACGATGGAACTGCATCCGAATCTCGCGGAGGACATGTCCGTCATCATGGCTCACCGGCAGATGGAATTGAATGCCGCACGCGACCGATGGGATCGCGAAACCGCGCTGCGGCGCGAGGCGGAAAGCCAGAGCCAGATGCTGGCGCGGATTCGGCGATTCTTTGGAATCAGCACCTCCGCGGCGGGAATATAAGGTCGCGAGTTTTATTCAGCCAGAGGATTTCTCCAGCGGAGCCGGGGGAATCGTGCAAAGTCGTTGTCGGTAGAGCACAACTCCGCGCCGTGCTCTATGGCAAGCGCCGCCAAATGAGCGTCCGACGTCAGATTTCCCGCGGTTCCGAGCGGCAGGATCAGGCTTTGAAGCAGACGCAGGTGTCCTGCCGCGGGTTCGAGGACGGTCACCGAGGGCTGATGAACCCACGCGTCGAGCAACTCGAAAGCCGCTTCGACCTTCAACGGTTTCCGGAACAGGCCGGGCCTTGTCGTTATGCGCAGAAACGCGAGTACTACGGTCCAGGGCAATCCGACTGTTTCCGTCCCGGAGATCGCGCCCTCCAGCCATGACTTTGCGTTTCGATGGCAAGGCGCATCGGTATTCACGGCGTAGATCAGAAGGTTGAGGTCGACGATGATCATTTCCGCAGCGCAAGCTTACGGTTTAATTCTTCGTCTTCTATTGCCGACGCCGCTTCCAGTGCCTTGTCCCACCGGAAATACTGCTCCGATCCCAGAGAGTAGGATTTCTGCACAAAACGGCGAGGTGCTCGCTTTCCACTCGTCAAGCCAGTGCGGACGGCGGCATTGAGGGCTTCCTTAAACGAAACACCGCGTTCCTTCATGCTGTTTCGCAACAGCGCCTGGACATCGGGATCCAGCGTAACCGTCGTCCTCACAATCGCATCGTAGCACCACTATCTATGCTGTCACGATGCGCGCCGGCACGAGTATTGATGCTACCTGCATCCGGCGTTGGCGTGATCGGGAATCCTTTTCGCGACCGCGCCTTCGGTGATAAAGTTTATCCATGTTTCAAGTTCAACGCTCACCAGTGGTGCATGACGTTGTCGTCATTGGCTCCGGCGCCGGCGGCGGCACCACCGTGAAAGTTCTGACCGACCTCGGGATCAATGTCACGCTTCTCGAAGCCGGCCCCATGCTCAATCCCATGAAGGATTTCAAGGAGCACGTGTGGCCCTGGGAAGTGAATCACCGCGGCAGCGGTCCCAACGCGGAGTCCTATTTCGGCAAACAGCAGTGGAGCTACTGGAACGCGCCCAACGGCTACTGGGACGTCCCCGGCGAACCTTACTCCATTGCTTCGGACAGCGAATTCCGCTGGTTCCGCTCGCGCATTCTGGGCGGCCGCACCAACCACTACGGCCGCATTTCGCTGCGATTTTCGGATTACGACTTTAAGCCGCAGGAATTCGATGGCCTCGGCTTCGACTGGCCGGTGACTTACGCCGAAATGGCGCCCTGGTATGACAAAGCCGAAGGGTTCATGGGCGTCACGGGCACGCATGAAGGCATCCGCAGCGCGCCGGATGGCAACTTCCTGCCGCCGGTTCCGCCACGCGTCCATGAAATGCTGGTGCAGCGCGCCGGCAAGAAACTGAATATCCCCGTCATTCCCTCGCGCATGGCGATGCTGACGAAAGGCATCAACGGCCGGCTCCCCTGCCACTATTGCGGACAGTGCGGACGCGGCTGCCACACGGCTTCGGCGTTTACGTCGAGCCAGGCCATGATTTTTCCGGCGATGAAGACCGGCAAGCTGAACATCATTACCGGCGCGATGGCTCGCGAGCTGCTTGTGAATGACGAAGGCCTGGTCAGCGGCGTTTCGTATATCGATAAAGCCACACGCTCGGAAAAGCAGATTCGCGCCCGCGCCGTGGTTGTCGCCGCGAGCGCCTGCGAATCGGCGCGTCTGCTGCTGAATTCGAAATCGACGAAGTTCCCGAATGGTCTGGCGAACGGCTCCGGGGTTGTGGGCCGGTATCTCACGGATACCGTCGGTTACTCGCTGGGCGGGAGCATTCCGGCGCTGGAAAACATGCCGCGCCACAATTGCGACGGTATCGGCGGCATGCACGTTTATGTGCCATGGTGGGAGCTCGATAAAAAGAACAAAGCATTCCCGCGCGGTTATCACATCGAGATCGGCGGCGGCTTCGGTATGCCGGAGCTTGGTTCGTTCCGCGGCGCGGCGGCGCAGGCCGGCTACGGCGCGTCCATCAAAGAGCGTGCGCGCCAGCAGTACGGCACCAACATCAGTTTCGCGGGGCGCGGCGAAATGATTCCGAACGAGAATTCCTACTGCGAAATCGACAACACGAAGGTCGATCAGTGGGGCATTCCGGTCCTCAGGTTCCACTGGAAGTGGCAGGATTACGAAATCAAGATGGTGCAGCACATGCACGACACGTTCACGGCGCTCATCGAAACCATGGGCGGACGCGTGGCCAGCCGCGGATTCAATCCGGAAACCGCGATTTCCAAAGGCGGCCAGATCATCCACGAAGCGGGCACGGTGCGTATGGGCGACGATCCAAAGAAATCGGTGCTCAACAAGTGGTCGCAGGCGCATGAGGTGAAGAACCTGCTCGTGGCGGACGCCGCGCCGTTCAACGGCAATCCGGATAAGAACGTGACGCTGACCATTGTGGCCAACGCGTGGCGCGCGGCGGAGCATCTGGCGGAAGAAATGAAGAAAGGAAATGTCTAGATGAGCGAACCAGTCAATCCCGCAATCCCGCTGTCCGATCTGCCGGACGTTTCCCGCCGCAATCTGTTCCGCATCGTCGGCGTGACCGCATTTTCCGCCGAGATGCTGGCCGCACAGACGGCAGCCGGACAGACGGCAAAGGACACGCCGCCCGCGCCGATGGGTGGGATGTCGGCCGATGCCGTAGCCGCGAATCCGAGGTCCCTGAACGGCGGCCCGAACTACGTGCCGAAGCACCTGAAGCAGCATCAGTTCAAAACGCTGCGGCATCTGGGCGATCTCATCATGCCAGCCGACGCGACGTCTCCCGCGGCTTCCGAAGCCGGCGCCGCCGAGTTCATCGACTTCCTCTGCAGCCGGAATGACGATCTGGCCAACATCTTCGATGGCGGCCTGGCGTGGCTCGATGAGTACATGATCCACAAATACGGCACGGATTTTCTCTCCTCGAAGCCGGAGCAGCAAACCGCGGTCCTCGACCTCGCTTACGGCACGCGCGGCGGTTCGCCCGAAGTGGCCGCGGGCGCGCAGTTCTTCACGTGGGCCAGAAACATGGTGGTGGACGCTTACTACACGAGCCCGGTGGGCGTGAAGGACATCGGGTACAAAGGCAACACCGTGAGGAGTTCCTTCAGCGTGCCGCAGGAAGCGGTGGATTACGCGCTGAAGCGTAGCCCCTTCGGAAGCTGACGCTGCCTTCGCATCCATTGCGGGAGCCCGGCGTGGTGGAGTAGCGTGGACGATATTCTCCAGCGGATTCTGGACGTTCAGCCCGTGCTGCACGCCGCAGGCACGCTGTCTCCGGCAGCGCTGCGTGCGCTGGCGTCGCACGCGGCTGCACGCCGGATCCGCCACTCGGCCGAGACCGGTTGCGGCGCCACCACGCTCCTGCTCTCGCATCTCAGCGAGAATCACACGGTCTTCGCGCTGGACGTGGGCGCCAGCATCGCGGGAGTGCGCGATTCACCGCTGCTGCGTGCCGGCGCCGTTCGATTTGTCGAAGGGCCCTCGCAGCTTAGCCTGCCCGCATTCCGGTTCGAACACAGAATCCAGCTCGCGCTGCTTGACGGTCCCCACGCCTATCCTTTCCCCGATCTGGAGTACTACTATCTCTATCCGCATCTCGATACCGGCGCGCTGCTGGTAATCGACGATATTCATATTCGGGGAATTCACAAGCTCTTTGAATTCCTGCGCGCCGACAGGATGTTTCGCCTTGAGCAGGTGGTACGCACCACGGCCTTTTTCACGCGAACCGAAGCGCCCGCTTTCAATCCGCACGGGGATGATTGGGAGCAGCAAGGCTACAACCGGCGGACTTTATGGCGGTGCGGCTGGCGCACTCATCTGCGCGCGGCTCTCCCCCGCTTCCGGCGTGAAGCCGCAAACCGCGATCATCGCCCGGAGTTAGCCAGCATCGAGGAGCCTGCGTCGGGCGAGACGGTTAGCGATTCGGGCATTGTAAGTGGCTGCGCAACCATCCCCGCCAATGCCTGGCTGTGGATCCTGGCTCATCGAAGAGATATTTCAGGGTGGTGGCCGCAGGCCGAAGGGCCGGTTTCCACGGTCAACGGCCACTGGAGCGCCACCGTGAAATACGGCGATCCGGCCGACTCGGGTAAAGCATTCGAAATTGCCGCCGCCGTGGTAACTCAGAAGGTCAATGAGCGCTGGCAACAATGGGTCCGGTCAGTAAATCAGACCGGCAGTTACCCTCCGGTCCAGTTACCTTCCGGCAGAGCGCTTTTGTCGATCGACCGGCGGACCGTACGGCGGTTGTAATCGAATCCCCGATTTGGCACTCCATTTGCCTTATTCCAAAGCGAGGTGCTTTATGACTTTCGCCGAGGTAGTGCTTGCGCTCGCACTGGTTGGAATTATCGCGTGGTTCCTCAATGCGCGCACGACGATCACCGGCCCCGTCAGACTGACTCTGAATGTGGTTCTGATGCTGATCGTCGTCGGTGTGGCCCTGTGGCTCATCGACACTTACATCCCGATGGCCCCGGGCATCCGGGCAATCCTGAATTTCGTTGTTTTTATAGCCACTTGTATCGGTGTTTTGCAGGCGTTTGGGCTCTGGCGGGGATTCGTGAAGTTCTGGTCCGATGTACGCCAGAACATTACGGGCCACCACGCTCCACGGCTGTAGTGAAAGCGGTGCTATCCTCATCGCGTGAGAGGTACCGCACTTCCCCTTCTTTATTTTATCTTTGCGAGCCCGGGGCTGATCTCAGCCGCCAATTTGCCTGGCATGCCGCCAGTCCCGGACCCGCATAATATTTATTCCGAAACCCGTACTTTGAGCCCTGCCGTCCGAGGCTTTCCGGACCGGATTTATGTGCCGAACAGCGGCAGCAACACGGTGGATGTCATTGATCCCCATACGTACAAGATCATCGATCACTTCGCCGTGGGACGGCAGCCGCAACATGTCACCCCCTCCTGGGATCTGAAATCCCTCTGGGTTCTGAACGACCTGGGCGACAGCCTCACCCGCATAGACCCCGTCACCGGCAAAAAGGGCGATACGGTCCACGTCAAGGATCCGTATAACATGTATTACACCCCCGACGGCAAGTTTGCGATCGTCGTCGCGGAACGTGACAGCCGTCTGGATTTCCGCGATCCCACGACATTTGCGCTGGTGCAATCGCTTCAGGTTCCCTGCCGCGGCGTAGACCACATCGATTTTTCCGCCGACGGGCAGTTCCTCGTCGCGAGCTGCGAATTCTCCGGCTCGATCGTCAAAGTGGACGTCGCGCATCGCAGCGTCGTGGGCTCGCTTGGTCTTGGCGGCGCCCCCGCGAAGCCAATGCCGATGAATGCAAAGACGGCGCGGAGCATGAGCGCCATGGAGCGGCGCCGCGCCTATGATCTCAAGCAGTCGCCCACCGGCAGCATGCCGCAGGACGTCAAAACCTCACCGGACGGCCGCATCTACTATGTCGCTGACATGTACGCGAATGGCGTATACATGATTGACGCCGATAAATTCACCAGGATCGGCTTCATCCCGACCGGCGAAGGCGCGCACGGTCTCTATCCAAGCCGCGACTCGAAGGTGCTTTATTGCTCGAATCGCGATGAGGGCACCATTTCGGTGATCAGCTTTGCGACGCGCAAGGTAGTGCAGACCTGGACCATCCCGCACGGCACGCCCGATATGGGCGGAGTCTCGGCCGACGGCAAGGTGCTCTGGCTCTCCGGACGCTACAGCAACGAGGTCTATGCCATCGACACGCAGACCGGGAAACTTCTCGCACGCATACCGGTGGGCAAAGGACCGCATGGGCTTTGCGTGTATCCGCAGCCTGGCCGCTATTCTTTAGGACACACAGGCATTCTGCGATAACTGGCTGCCGCCAGGCAAACCACCGCTGCCGCATAGCCGCCGAGCACGTCGGTGGGGTAATGGACGCCCAGATAAATCCGCGAGAGCCCGATCAGCAGCGCGAGGATCCCGGCGGCCGAGCGAACCGCGCGGTTCCGGGAGGCTATGGAGGCGAGCAGGATATAGAACACAGCTGACTTGAGCGCATGTCCGCTCGGGAAACTGAAGCTGTGTGGGCTCTCGCCAAAAAACGGAATCGGCCTTGGGCGATGGAATGCCAGCTTCAGAATTTCCATCAGTATCTCCGCGGCCAGAAAAGTCACCACGAGTACGATGGCGTCGGCGCGCCGGCCCAGGCTGATGAGGCGCCAGGCGGACAGAAGTCCCAGGATTCCGATGAAAACGTCCGTGCCGGTGATCGTGAGCCCCTTCATCAGGCTCGTCATCAGGGGCGATGACCAGCGATGTACCGCATTGCGGACGGTGCTGTCGAATCCCGCGGCGGCGCCGGACATGGTGAGCCAGGCGATCGCAATAAACGCCAGTAGTCCCACCGCTCCGATCATCGCCGCGCGCTTATTCATGCGGTATCCGGTCCAACTGTAGAATGATCGTCATGAACTGGAACGCCACCGGCGCGATTCTGATGGGCCTCGGCGTCGCCATCGGCGCCTTCGGCGCGCACGGTCTGCAGGGCCGGCTGGATGCATATTCGATGGGAGTTTACGAGAAGGCAGTTCTCTATCACTTCTTTCACGCACTGGGGCTGCTGGTGGTCTCGCTGATGCCGCGGGCGGGAGTACTGCCGAAAGCCGCAGCCGGACGCATCTGCGCCCTTCTGCTGGCCGGGATCGTGTTCTTCTGCGGCAGTCTGTACGCCCTCGCGATCAGTGGCGTTCGAATCCTCGGCGCGATAACGCCGATTGGCGGTATTGCGTTTCTCGCCGCCTGGTTCTGGCTCGCGTTTCTGCTGGTGCGCGCAGAACACGCCTGAGTCAGATTTCAGGCGAATCGGCAGGATCGTTCTGCGGGATCACGTCGGGATCGGGATCCTGCCGCGGACGCGGGTATCCCGGGTTCGTCGGATCGAATTCCGGCTCGGGATCGCGCGGAGGCTCTTTACGCTCCGGACCAGCCATCATTATCCTCCCGACTGCCCCTCATCTTCCAGCCGCGCCGGCTTCGCATGCAAAGTGGTCTGGCCGCGCAGCTTGTCGAGCTCGGTCTCCCCGTTATTGGGATCGAGTTCGGGGTCTTCGTCGATCTGTGGGTGCGCAACGGTCTCGGGCATGTACCGGGCCGGTGCAAGAAAATGACCAACCCGGGTGCGGAATTCAGAACCTCTTCAGGCGCTCGCTTGCCGCCGCCAGGGTTTCGTATTTCTTGCAGAAACAAAAGCGGATCTGCGACGAACCGCGCACGGGGTCCAGGTAGAAACTCGAGCCCGGCACGCCCGCCACGCCGACGCGCTGCACCAGATCGGCGGCAAATTCCACATCCGTCATGCGCCCAAACCCGCGGATGTCGCACATCACGTAGTAAGCGCCGCCGGGCTCATAACACTGGAAGCCGGCGCTTCGCAGCATGGTGAGTGCTGCCTGGCGGCGGCCATCGTACTCGGCCGAGAGTCCCTCAAAATAGGAATCCGGCAGCCCGAGCGCCATAATGCCCGCCTGCTGCAGGGGCGTTGCCGCGCCGACCGTCAGAAAATCATGCACCTTGCGCACGGTTCCGGTGATCTCCGGCGAGGCGATGACCCACCCCACCCGCCAGCCCGTTACCGAGAACGTCTTGCTCATACTGTTCACCAGAATGGAGCGTTCGCGCATTCCAGGCAGCGTGGCGATCGGAATATGCCGCTGCCCGTCATAAGTAATGTGCTCGTAGATTTCATCGGTGATGGCGAGCGCATCGAATTCCTGACAGAGGGAAGCGATATACGTCAGTTCCTCGCGCGTGAACACCTTCCCGGTTGGATTGTTCGGCGTATTGATGATGATCGCCTTCGTGCGCGGTGAGAAGGCGCGGCGCAGCTCATCGGGGTCGAACCGCCAGTCGGGCGCATGCAGGGTCACGAGCTTCCGTTCAGCGCCGCACAGCAGAGTATCCGGATGGTAGTTCTCGTAGAACGGCTCGAACACCACTACCTCATCGCCGGGATCGGTCACAGCCAGCAGTGACGCGATCATCCCCTCGGTAGCCCCGCAGCAGACCGTGATTTCCCGCTCCGGATCCACCTCCATCCCATAGGTGCGGGCGTACTTCGCGGCAATTGCATCGCGGAACGGCTTCACGCCCCAGGTGATCGGGTATTGGTTGTAGTCCGCCGTGATCGCATCGATGGCGGCCTGCTTGATATCCACCGGCGCCGCGAAGTCCGGAAAGCCCTGAGCGAGGTTCACCGCGCCATGACGGACCGCCTGGCGCGTCATTTCCCGGATGACGGATTCCTTGAAGTCAGCGGTACGCGCGCTCTGGAAGCGTTTGGCCGCCGCGGCAATGGACATGAGACTATGCTCTCACGCCGCTGCGTGCTTTCTGGTGGATTTCTTCCGGTCCACCGCGCTCCGGCCGCCGCCTTTTTCGCTCACGGCCGCGGCTGGTTTGGTGGACTTCACAGCGGGCCTGGAGGTCGACTTCTTCGCGGCCGCCGCTTTCCTTTTGCTGACCGAGATGCGCTGCGGCTTCTTCGTCATCACCTTGCTCGCCGCCGTCACAGTGCCGATCTTGCCGGCGGGGACGTCCGAATCGACCTCCGTCTCGGCCGCCAGCGCGGCCTTCTGCTTTCCGTAGAGTTCGCGGTAGACCTGTCCATTGCGCAGTACAGCCTGGACGTAATCCCGCGTCTCGTTGAACGGGATATTTTCGATGAACTCGGCCGGATCCTGATACCCGTACGCCTCCACCCATCTCCTTACCCGCGTCGGACCGGCGTTGTAAGCGGCAAGCGTCTTGACCCAGTCGCCATCCCACTGGTTCAGCTGGCCCCGCAGATACTGGGTGCCCAGTTTGATGTTGAGGGTTGGCTCCAGCAGCATGCGGGCACTGGCCACGCGGATTCCGTCACTCCGCCCCATCAGGCGGCCGGTGGAGGGAATCAGTTGCATCAGCCCGTAAGCAACCGGGGAATGCGCCGCCGGATTGAACTCCGATTCCTGCCGGATCAAACCTGCCACCGCGTAGGGGTCCAGATCGCGGCTCGTGGCGCTGGCCGTCAGCGTCTCTTCATAGGGCAGCGGGAACAGCATTTCCCAGAACGAGCGGGAGGCCTTTTCGAATGGCAGGGAGAGATAATCTCCGCTGAATTTCTTCATCACGCGCATCGCGAGATACGGGGTTGGCATCGACCGTGAAAGTTCCATCGCGAGCAGCGTGCTCTGCTCACTGTTCTGCCGGGCGCCGAACTCGAGCTCATCGATCGCCTGGGACGTCATGCCGGCCGCAATCAATAACCGCCCCCGCTCGATGCGCTGCCGCGTCGCCGCATTGGGAGCTGTGCCGATGTCGTCCGGAATCGCGTTAGCATGAACGCCGATGGCTTTCTCGACCCAGTCGCGCGTGGCAGCATCTGTCCTCACCGCCACCAGTTTCGGCGAAATCAGCCGGTCACGCGCCAGACCCGCGTAGTAATAGTGCGGGTATTGGGCGTTCAGGGTTTCATAATAGGCCCGGGCGGCCGCGAAATTCGATTCATCCTCTGCCGCGCGCCCGAGGAAAAACAGCGCGTCGCTCACGTGCGTATCGTTGGGGAACTTCTCCACCTGCTCTCGGAGCAGGGTTACGCGCTGCTGGCTGTGATCGAGCCATGACGCCCAGGCCACGCGCCAGTGCGCCAGCGGCGCCGAGTTGTCACCGGGGAACGTTTCCGCAATGGCGCGATAAAGAGGAACGTATTGCGCCGGGTCCTGAGTGAGCAGAAAACGATTGCCGGCCGTATTGAGCGCTTTCAGCCGCCAGGACGACTCGGGG
>DASZVV010000081.1:0-7235 GCA_035546955.1 Bryobacteraceae bacterium | reverse complement strand
GTAAACTGTTGGCTCATATCAGAAACCTTCAGGACGGGAAAATCCCGGACCGCTCCTCATCATATAACGTTTATAGCTGGGGGGCCGGGTTTGAATGCGCACTCCGGGGTGTTCCCCCCGGAGAGTGCTCGCGCCGTATCGCTGAAGGCAGAATGAGCGCAAGGCCTCTCCTGCGGCTCAACCTCTGAGAATTTGTAAAAGCTCTTCTCCGGATATCGCGGCGGAGAGCCAGGGTGCCTAACCGAGTTTTCCCGCGGCAGTCAAAATCATCGCCAGGTTCCACACCACGAGCGCCGCATACCAGTAATTTGCAAACGAGAGCAGTTTGATGCGCCCACTGGCGACGCAGAGGCCGCCGATCGCAAGGCCTACCACTTTCGAGGCGGCCACGCCGATCGCCGGGGTGGTGGTGTGGATCAGTTTTACGATGAATGGACTCACTTCATGCGCGCCGAGCCGGAAACCAACCATTGTCGTGAGAAAGTCCAGAAGCTGCAGATAAACGAAAACCTGAAGAATGAGCATCACGCACCGATCCTGATCCGAAATTGCGTCATCACAATAAAAGCGGCCACTCCCACTGCAACCATCGCCGCGTGCGGCAGGCGCAGTCCCTTCGACTTCGTCACGTCGAGTTCCTCACTCGAATGATGAGGTGCGCGCAGCTTCGTCAGGTCGCTGATGATGAAGGAAAGATTGAAAAACGTGCGGCGCACGCGCCCGCGCAGCAGCAGAATCACCATGGCGATAACGCCGCCGAGAATCGCCGTCAGAAAAAAAACCCAGAAGCAGTTGCCGGGTCCCACAATCGCCCCTACCGCCGCCAGCAGCTTCACATCGCCCGCGCCGCGCGCCTTCAGCAGATAAAGCGGAAAATAAAGGGCGAAGCCAAGCCCTAAACCTTCGGCGGCATGCCCCATGCCGGACCATCCGTCCGCGTAGAGATTCCAGACAAATCCGGTAATAATTCCGGCCAGAACCAGCCAGTTCGGGATACGGCGAAAACGGACGTCATAAACCGCGGCAGTCAGCGTCAAAGCCGCTAAAAGAGCCTGCGCGGTGACCGATAATGTGGGCGGCGTCAGCATCCTGGCAAGATGAGTATAGCGTGAATCTAACGAAGGACAGCGGAGAAAAAGGGCCGATTAACCAAAGTTAGATTCTGGTACGTCAACGCCATCTGTATACTCTTTCCCGGCTCTCGTGGCTGCGATTTTTCGCCCGGTTTCCACTAAGCATGATGGCTGCCGGAACCCGCGCCGATCTGTCTTGTCTTTGGCGAATGCAGTGACAAAACCTCCGCTGGGCGTGACCACTCAGATCCTGCGCGAGCGCGCCCAGGCGGCAGCGGATGCACCGGGCGGAAGTCCTGTGGTTTCATCTCTTCCCTTCTGGCAACCTGCATGCGTGTTGCTGGGCATAACTTTCGATAGCCCCGGCGCCGCCCGGAGGGCGAGCGGTTTCGGCGCGGGGCCGTCAGGTGCGGTGAAGAGAGATTTCAGAGGTCTTCGCTCCGGCGGCTTTTCCGGACCGCGGCATGTGTGTCTGTCGCGTGTCCAAAAGAGTTTCGGGCGGGCGCGGGAATCGTGAGTGTCCGACCCGGGCCCGGCTCCTTTCGCTGGAGAAAATTCTGGTGGCGAGCTTCCGCTTTCGGCTGAAGCGCCTTGCCAGCGCAGCCGCTAAAGCGGCGCTGGCCGACAATGTCAGCGTCCCGCATTTCCGGAACAGACGGTGTTTCGGACGGGGCTTTCGCGAAATCCGGATGGCAATCGCGCGGCTGCCGGCGGTTTACCGTCACGCTCGCCGCGTCTTCGATTGCTGCCCTGTTCCAGCGCGCACCGGCGGCTTTCGGACGCGCGCTTTTTCCGCACGCACGTTCTCCAGGCTCTTTCGGAGAGCCTCCATAATGTCGATCACGTTCCCGGTCGCCATACGAGCCTTTGTCTCCGCGGTCCCCGACGCAACCGTTGCTTTCGACGCGATCAGCGCTTCCAGTTGTTCACGATAACGATCTGTGAACTCGCCGGGCTGAAAGGGCGCCGCGATCGCTTCAACGAATTTTTTCGCGAGATCCAGTTCCTTCGCCGGCACGTCGCCGGACGTGGCATGCTCGTCGCCCGCCCGCACTTCGTTCAGGTAGTACATCGTGTGCGCGATGAGGCCCTTCGGCCCGCTGCGGATCACCATTACATGCTGACGGCCATGCATCGCCACTTCCGCGAGCGCCGCGTACCCGCTCTCCTGCAGCGCCCGATAGAAGAGCGTGTACGAATGCTCCGCGCCGTTGCCCGGATGCACATAGTAAGAGGTCTCCAGAAAAACCGGATCGATCTCCTCCATCCGCACCGATCGCAGTATCTGCATCTCAGAGGAAGTTGGCTGCCGCAGACGCTGCAGTTCTTCGGCACGCATCACCGCGAAGCGGCCCGGGGCGACTTCGTATCCTCTTTGCAATTCTGCCGCGGCGACCGGCTCTGCTTCATCCGGTGTTGTATAGATCTGCCGGACCGGCTCGATGGCTGGCTCCGCTTCGATCGTCGCGGGCTTCCGATCCTCTGTTTGCGCAAACCGCTCAGGCGCCGGTTCCGCTCGCCGGACGTACCGCAGCGGAATTCGCTCCTTTCGCGCCGCTCGCACCAGCCCGACCGCGAACGTCACCAGGCCGAACGTCAGTTGCCCTTTCCAGACAGTGCTGCCCACGATCCACAGGGAGAGCAACTCCGTGGCCAGTGCCTGATTTGGAAGACCGAATGTCCACGGCTTCCCGGTAGCCCGCCCGCTAGAAAAGTACCGCTTCCTCGCGCGAGATCTGCCCCGAAAGTGCGGGCCAGCGATTCCGGCTGAGTTCCCGCCGCAACTCCGGAAAAACCGTCTTCTCTTCCTCTTCCACATGCTCGCGGATCAGAGAACGCAGCTTTCCGAGGGTTTCCGTCCAGTCCTGACCGCTCTTCACTGTCTCGCCTGCCTCATGCAGCAGAATCTTCATCTCGGCATGTTCCTGATACAGATGGCTGCGTTCTTCGGTTGCGGAATCATTATGGACCAGCGGATACACCACGTCTTCTTCCGCCAGTGCATGTTTCGCCAGCCTTCGTTTCAGCATCATATAGAGCCGCGCCCGCCGCGCGAGCGACGGATGGCGCACTTCGAGCATGCGATCCAGAATGGAAAGAATTCTGCGATGATCCCCGATCAGGCGGTCGAACGGGTCGGCGCCCGCGCGAACCTTACCCCACCCGGCAATGGCTGCGATCACGGGGGGCAGCAACCGGGTCCCCACTATGCCGGCGGCGACGCCGCCAAACAGCATTCCGATACTTCGCCCGACGCCTGTATGATTTCGCAAAGTGTTACCTTCCTTCCTTTCCGGCTGAATTGCGCATAGAACGCTGCACGAGACTGGCCAGCGCACCCATCCGCACTTCCGCACTGATGATCCACAAGCGCTGTACCGCCGTCTCCTGATGATTTTTCCAGCTTCAGGGGGCGCCGGATTCGGGCACCTGAGGGCTTCGCGAGCGATCTGACGATGCCGGGGGACTGATCGCCCTCGATTGCCGCTCAAAGGCGGTTGATCCGTCCTGACCTGCGTCGCGCTGTCTGTCAACCGTCTCACAATGGAAACGGCGGTCAGGTACATGGCAGTTGCGGGAATGAGAAAAGCGAAATACACCGCAGGCAGGGGTGTGAATGCGAATAGCGGCGCCGCCGGGCTGAACGGGAGCAGGAAACCAATCACCACGACGGTCAACGTTGTCGCAAGCAACGCTTTACTGGGACCGCTTCGAAACGGGTTGCCGGCCGTTCGTATCACCAGCAGCACTAGCGTCTGGGTCGCCAGTGATTCGACAAACCAGCCGGTCTGGAAGACGCGCTCACCCGCGTGCAGGAAATGGAGCAGCACATAAAAGGTGAGGAAATCGAACAGGGAACTCACGGGCCCGACCCACAGCATGAATCGACGGATCGCGCCCACCTTCCATCGGCGTGGTTGTGCGATCCAGGAAGCATCCACATGGTCGGTCGGTATCGAAATCTGAGCCGAATCGTACAGGAAGTTGTTCAGAAGAATCTGCGTGGGCAGCATCGGAAGAAACGGAAGCAGGACGGACGCAGCCGCCATGCTGAGAACATTTCCGAAATTCGAGCTGGTTCCCATCAGGATATATTTCATGACGTTTCCGAATGCTCGCCTGCCTTCCAGAATTCCGGCGTGCAGCACGTCCAGCCCGTGTTCGGTAAGGATGATCTCGGCGGCCTCCCGCGCGACATCGGCGGCGCTGGGCACCGATATACCAACGTCCGCCGTGTGCAGCGATGGGGCGTCGTTCACCCCGTCTCCGATATAACCGACCACGTGCCCGCGACGTTTCAATGCGAGAATGATTCGATTCTTCTGCGCCGGCGATACCCGCGCAAATATGTCCGTGGTTTCGACGATGTGCCCGAGCGCCGGATCGGTCATGGATTCGATTTCGCTGCCGCATACGATCGGCGTTCCGCGAAGCCCCACCTGATCGCAGATATAACGAGTGACCAGTTCGTTGTCGCCGGTGATGACTTTGAACCGGACGCCGTCGCGGCTCAATGCCTCTACCATTTCCGCGGCGTCCGCCAGCGGAGGATCTGCGAACGCCAGAAAACCTGCAAAACAAAGTTCGCTCTCATCCCTGGTCCCATAGCTTTCGGCAGGAGGCACAGTCCGGGCCGCAACGCCAAGCACTCGAAAGCCTTTGCTGCTCAGCTCCTGAAATTCCCGCCTGCATCCCTCCCGGGCTTCCGGGGTGAAAGGGAGCAATCGGCCGCCCGCCTCAAAGCTGCCGCATCTGTCGAGCAGAGGCTCCGGCGCGCCTTTCGTGATCATGAGCCGGTTTCCATCCCTGCTCAGGACCACCGAAACCAGCCGCCGCTCAAAATCAAACGGAATTTCGTCGAGCTTTTCGCATTTTTCACGGTCTTCCGGCGCCGCGGCAATAATGGCAACATCCAGCGGGCTTCGAATGCCGGTATCGAAGCGGCTGTTCAGCCCGGCCAGAAACAGCGCGCGATCCGATGGCGTACCCGCCGGGTCGACTATACGCTCCAGCTTCATTACTCCTTCCGTGAGCGTCCCCGTCTTATCGCTGCACAAAACGTCCATGCTGCCGAGGTTCTGAATCGCAGCGAGGTGCCGCACAATGACTTTCCTGCGCGACATCCGCACCGCACCCGTGGCGAGCGTCACGGAGGCGATCATCGGCAGAAACTCCGGCGTCAGCCCGACCGCCAGCGATACCGCAAAGATCAGCGATTGGAAAGCATCGCCCCGCATTGCCATTCGAACAACAAGAAGGGAAAGCACCAGGAAGAATACCGTCCGCATGATGAACGAACCAAAATCGCGGATGCCTCGTTCAAACTCTGTTTCGGGTGCACGGGTGGCAAGCCGCGCCGCAATATCGCCAAAGACTGTCGCCGATCCGGTCGCACAAACTTTCGCGATGCCGGACCCGCTGATCACACTCGAACCCAGGAAGATCATCCAGGGCCTGTCGAGGTCCCGCGCCGGTTCTCTCGCCCCTGCCGCTTCTTTCTCGGCCGGAAACGATTCTCCGGTAAGCGCGCCCTGGAGCACGTGGAGATGCTCCGCTGTCAGCAATACACTATCGGCCGGCACCAGATCACCGGCCGTGAGACGGATGATATCGCCGGGGACGAGGAGCCGATGCGGAATCTGGAGCCATCTGTTCTCGCGCAGTACGTCGATCGCCGGCTGCACCTGAGCGCGGAGGCTTTCGATCGCAATCGCGGAACGCCGGCTCTGGATGAAATTGATTGTGGCTCCGAGGAGAACAATCACCGCGATGATCGTCGCGTCGATCTTTTCGCCCAGAAACCCCGAGACCGCGGCTGCAAACAACAGGACAATAGCGAGAGGATCCAGAAATAGTCCGAAAAATCCAGCTAAGCGGCTCGGACGGCGGGCAGATTCGCATTCGTTATACCCGTAGCTGCGAAGCCGCGCCTCCGCTTCGCGATCAGTCAATCCGGTCAATGGTGAGGTTGCAGTCATTGCCGTATGTGCGAAACCCGCGGGACGCGAGGCTTCAAACACTCAGAACAGGACAGGGCATGGTTCGGATAATCGAATACGCATGTGAACGGAGCTGACCCGCGAAGCGGGGAAATACACCCCGTCCGATTACGACAAGATCGGCATTCCACGCGATTGCTTCGTCCCGAACCACATCCGGAATAAAACCTGGTTTCACCTGCGCTTCAAACTTCGTCCCCGCGCCGGATTGCATCCCCGCGATGGCGCTCTCTGCGGCCTTGATCAGAACTTCGACGAAGGTGGAGCTGACTGATGGATCTTCCGTCGCCACCGGAGGCGGTGCAGCATGGATCACCCGGACGCTGATTTTTCCGTTTTCGCTCAACTCCATTGCTTTGCGAAGCAGCATCTTGCCCTCCTCGTCGGTATCCACGGCGCACAGAAGTCTTTTCCAGGCTTCGCTGGGGCGCTGTTTAGCGCGGTGCGATGCGGTCCACACGGCGCACGTCGCATCGTGCAGAGTCTTCGAGGTGACGGAACCGATGAGGAGCGCCCGGAATCGTCCATAACCGTGCGTGGGCATCATGACGAGGTCGAACGCTTCCGAGCGTGTGAGTTCGCATATCCCGGCGGCGGGATCGCAGTCATTGACGACAATCCGGGCATTGAGACCGGGGAAAAACTTCGCGGAAAATGCGCTGAGTCTTTGCTCCGCGTTTTCCGTGAATTGCTCAACCGGCCACGCAGCCGGACCGGCAGCATCAATTGCCCCGTAAGCCATCACCGGAATGTGTACGAAGTGCGCGAGCGTCAGGGAAGCGTGAAACCGCTCGCACAGCGAACGGACGTGAGGAGCGACCGCCTCGCAGGGTTCCGAGAAGTCCACCGGGAAAAGAATGCTCTGAAACGCCATATATTGTTTCTCCCGCAGTGGGCAGTGCACCGGTAAATCCACGGTAAGCGTGGCGCTCAGTGTGCGAAACAGGGTACTTATCTGCTCCTTTCCTAGAGAGGCGGCGCTGCGCGGCGAATCGTAGCGCGATAAAGCGCGAGCGGGCGCGTCTTCTGGCGCAGCGATATCCGGACAAACCGAATCTCTGGCGCCCCCATGTGCCGGCTGTTCAATGCTCTGGCCTCCTGCGGAAGTCCGTTCCCGATTTCACACGTGGTTTCGGTCTTGCACTGCTTCCGATTCAGAAAG
>DASZVV010000080.1:0-26691 GCA_035546955.1 Bryobacteraceae bacterium | reverse complement strand
AAACATAGACCTGATTTACGAAGCCACCGGTTCGGCGCATCTTGCGTTCCAGAGCTTCGAAGTGCTCGGCAGCAATGGGCTGCTGATTCTGACCGGCGTGCCGGGCGCGCATGCTCCGGAACCGATCGACCTTGGTTCGCTGATTACAAAAATGACGCTACGCAATCAATGTCTGCTTGCGACGGTCAACGCCGGGAACGACGCATTCGACCGCGCGATCTCCGACCTGGCCGAAATGTGCGCGCGGTGGCCCGATGCCGTCCGCGGGCTGATCACGCGGCGGTTTCGCCTCGAAGAATTCGAGACGCCGATCCGCGATGCTTCCGGAATCAAGAGCGTCGTCCAGATGGCGTTATGAATCCCGAACTGCTCCGGCTCACCGAAAACGCGGCGCGCCGCAAAAACTGGAAACGCTGGGGCCCCTATCTTTCCGAGCGGCAGTGGGGCACCGTGCGCGAGGATTACTCCGAGAACGCCGACGTGTGGGATTACTTCCCGCACGATCATGCCCGCCGGCGCGCCTACCGCTGGGGCGAAGACGGACTGCTCGGCATTTGCGACCGGGAAGGCCGGCTGTGTTTCGCGCTCGCGCTGTGGAACGGGCAGGACGCCATTCTCAAGGAGCGCCTCTTCGGCCTCGGAACCAAAGAGGGCAATCACGGCGAGGACGTGAAGGAATGCTACTTCTACCTGGATTCCACGCCCACGCATTCCTGGATGAAGGCGCTGTACAAATATCCGCAGCAGCCTTATCCCTACGAGCATCTCGTTACCGAAAACGCGCGGCGCACCCGCATGGACCGCGAATTCGAGCTGATCGACACCGGTATTTTCAGCGAGAGCCGCTACTTCGACGTGCAGGTGGAATACGCGAAGAACGGGCCGGACGACATCCTGATCCGCATCCGGGCGACGAATTGCGGGCCCGAGGCCGCGCCGCTGCACGTTCTGCCGACGCTGTGGTTCCGCAATACCTGGACGTGGGGACGCAGTGGCGAAGGATATTGCCGGAAGCCTTCGCTCGCACTGGCGACCGCGGGCGATACGGTCC
The DNA here is from genome assembly GCA_035546955.1 of Bryobacteraceae bacterium. Classification (GTDB taxonomy): domain Bacteria; phylum Acidobacteriota; class Terriglobia; order Bryobacterales; family Bryobacteraceae; genus BOG-234. Next base: position 25,640 of record DASZVV010000080.1, on the reverse strand, counting down.
TGTCACAGCATGAAACCCTCGGCAGCTTCGCGCTGCAGGCGCTGACGAGGCCCGACGAATGGCTCTTTACCGAGAATGAAACCGACTTCACCGCACTGTTCGGGGCTGACCGCACGGCGGTCAACGCCAGCCCCTGGGTGAAGGATGCGTTCCACCGTTACATCGTCAAAGGCGAGCGTGACGCGGTCAACCGCGCGAATACGGGTACGAAAGCCGCGGCTGTTTACAAGGCCAGCCTGGCGCCGGGCGCGTCGCTCGAAATCCACATGCGCCTCCATCCGGCATCGGAGGCGCGCGCCATCGATTTCGACGCAGTCTTCGCGCAGCGCATTGCGGAGGCCGATCAGTTCCACGGATTTCCCCTCCAGGCAGCCCCTTCCGAGGCGCTGCGGATCGCGCGCGAAGCCGAAGCGAACCTGATGTGGTCGAAGCAGTTCTACAACTACGGCGTGCTCGAATGGCTGCAGGGCGACCCCGCATATCCGACGCCGCCCGAAAGCCGGTGGAGCGGCCGCAATCGCGACTGGCTGCATCTCTACAACCGCGACGTCATCTCGATGCCGGACAACTGGGAGTTCCCCTGGTATGCGTCCTGGGATCTGGCGTTCCATACGGTGGCGTTCGCTTCGCTCGACCCGGATTTCGCGAAAGAACAGCTCGTGCTGTTCCTGCGCGAGTGGTACATGCACCCGAGCGGACAGATTCCGGCGTATGAATTCGAATTCAGTGATGTGAATCCGCCGGTGCACGCCTGGGCTGCGTGGCGCGTCTATAAAATCTCCGCGCCGCCCGGCAAGCGCGACCGCAACTTCCTGCGCCGCGTCTTCGAAAAGCTGCTGATCAATTTCACCTGGTGGGCGAACCGCAAGGACGTGGCCGGAACCCAGATCTTTTCGGGCGGATTCCTGGGACTCGACAACATCGGCGTATTCGACCGCTCGAAGCCGATTGAAGGCGGCGTGCTCGAACAGGCCGACGGCTCCGCGTGGATGGCTTTCTACTGCCTCACCATGCTCGCTATCGCGCTGGAACTGGCGCACGAAGATCCGGTCTATGAAGACATCGCCTCGAAATTTTTCGAGCACTTCATCGCAATTGCCGACGCAATCAATACAGTGGGCGGCACGGGGCTCTGGAACGAAGACGACGGCTTCTATTACGACCAGATTCGCGCCGGAAAGATGGTGACGCCGATGAAGGTGCGCTCCATGGTCGGGCTCATCCCCCTCGTTGCGGTGGAGGTGCTGGAGCAGGAATCGATCGACCGCCTGCCGGGATTCAAAAAGCGAATGGAATGGTTCCTCACCAACCGCAGCGATCTTTATCACCAGATTTCGATGATGGAATCGGCGACGTGCAGCGATGGCGATGGCAACCACCAGCACCGCCTGCTCGGGATTCCCACGAAATCGCGCCTGAAGCGCGTACTCGCGCGCATGCTGGATGAGAAGGAATTCCTCTCGCCGTGGGGGATTCGCTCGATGTCCGCGGAGTTTGGACCGAACCCGTACACGCTTCATCTCGACGGTCAGGAGTGGCGCATGCAGTATGAGCCGGGCGAATCGCAGACGCCGTTATTCGGCGGCAATTCGAACTGGCGCGGCCCCGTTTGGTTCCCGCCGAATTATCTGCTGATTGAAGCGCTTGAACGCTATCACCATTTCTACGGCGAGGAATTCCGCGTGGAGTGCCCCACTGGCTCCGGCAACATGATGAGCCTGCGCGGCGTGTCGCGCGAGATCAATCGCCGGCTCTGCTCCATCTTTTTGCCGGATGCGAACGGCAAGACGGCGTGGCAGGGCGATGACAAAATCTTTTCCGAAGATCCACGCTGGCGCGGGCTCACCTGGTTCCACGAATACTTCCATGGCGATACCGGCCGGGGCTGCGGCGCTTCGCATCAGACAGGCTGGACGGCGCTCATTGCGCGCTGCCTGCGCGATCTGCCGTCTACTTCCGGTTCAGATTGATGAACCAGTAGGGAATCCAGGCGGCGGCGAGAATGACGTCCAGCATGTAAGCCTTACGGTTCGCCGGGTCGCGCCACGCCAGCCAGGCGGCGCGGATGCCAAAAATCCCGAACACAAATACGGAAACACTAAACCACGTAACGAATGGGCCGATCACGAATGCCGGCAGCAGTTTTCCGCCCGAAATGCGTCCCAGCACCAGAATCAGCAGCGTAGCGAAAAGAAGCACGCGAAAGAGAGCTCGCATAGACGAATGCTTTAGCGGCGCTGCCGTACCATGACGCTCGAAGGCGGCAGTTCGGCGGGGTAGGTTTTCGAAATGTGGTCGTGAAACGCGAGGTTTTCTTCATCGGCGAGAGCCCAGAGCAGACCGAGCCCTCCCGAACAATAGCTGAGCCACGCCGCGACAAATCGTACGGCGCGATTGCGCGGATCGAGGGGTGCGCCGTCGAATGTGACCAGATGAAGCTGCGCGCCGTTCATGCCCGCGGTTTCGCGGCCGGCGATCGCCCAGACCAGTCCGTAAAGCAGAGAGATCAGCGCGAGCGCGATCGCCATCATCATCCAGAGCGATTTGCCGGAACCGAAGTTCGAGCCGTTGAGGCCGTTCAGCGCAATAAAAGCGCTGCCGACAAAGATGCCGAAACCGATCGCCACCATCGCCGCGTCCATCGCTCCAGCCGTCAGGCGGCGCATGGGCGGAGCGACGCGGCCGTCGCCCGAAACCTGGGCGGGCACGCCGGTGGCAAGGACTTTCTCGTTTTGCGCGCTGCCCGGACGAAAATCCAGATTCCCCTGCCCCGTTGGCGGCGCCTTTTTCGCGGCGCGCGGGGGCGCGGCCTTCTTTATGCTTTCCTCAACGGGCGGAGGCGCGGGAACAGGCACGGCCAGGCGCGCACCGGCCTGCCGCTGGATGGCTTCGAACGGAATCACCTTCGGGACAGCCGCTACGCCAGGCGCCGCAGCCGAGGGCGCCTGCTGCGCCGTTTGATACTGCTGCGCCGTTTGATAAAAGAGCGGCGCCTGTTCGGGAGCGGGAATCGCTTCCCGGTTACGCTCCGCAATATTACGCTCCACCGGCGGCGCTTCGGAAACCGCCAGCGCAGTCGCGCCGATGTAGGCTGGCGGCGCCGAAACGGCGATCCCCGGAATTCTCCGCCCGCAATGCAGGCAGCGGTGGTCGTCTTCTCCGTTCATCAATCCGCAGTGCGGGCAACGCATTTCTTACTCTCTTGTGTTCTTTCGCCGGCGCTTCATTTCATCCGTCGCGCCTTCCGGAATTCGCCTTCGGGTAGATCGCCTCTTGCCACGCAACTAATGCCGTGCTACGGTTGCGAATTGAGGATCTTTCCCCGCACAGTCCCTATTTCTCTGAGTAACACAATCCGCGCGGGTTGTCACGAAAAAACGCCAGTTTTTTCAAATATTTCGGCGATACTTCTCACGCTCGTCTTCATCGCGCTGTTACCTGATTTCGGCAGGGCCGCGGACACGGCCGCACCGCCCGCGCAACCGACGCCCCAGCAGGAAAACGAACAGTCCACCGAGCGGCCCGATTTCAGCGTTCATGTCGCGCGCCCGAACGCGCCAAAGACGAAGGGTGATGTCCCCTGGTCCGCTGAGTGCGGTAACGCCACCACCGCGGACTGCGTGGATCAGGTGATCACCGATAACGGCGTTGACCATTTGCGCGGCAAGGGGAACGGGCAGGTGGTTTTCGAGTTCCCGAACGCCACCCTCAAGGCGGACGCGGTCGATTACGACGAGAAGCAGGGCATCGCCACCGCGACCGGCCGTGTCTACTATCGCGACTACATCCAAAACGAAATTCTTTACGCCTCGAGCGCCACCTACAACACCAACACCGAGAGCGGCGAATTCAAAGACGTGCGCGGATACATGAAGGCAAAGATCGTGGCCCGGCCCGGCCTGCTGACATCGCAGGAGCCTTTTTATTTCGAAGCTGTCAGCGTGGACAAGCTGCCCGATAAGTACGTCCTGCACGATTCCTTTATCACCGACTGCGAAATGCCGCATCCGTGGTGGACGATGAGCAGCAAAACGATCGACTACTACCCCGGCGACCACGCGATTGCGCACGACGCCGTTTATCACTTCCGCGGCTTTCCGGTTTTCTTCTTTCCCTGGTTCCACAAGTCGCTGAAGACGGAGCCGCGCAAGAGCGGTTTCCTCACACCGAATATCGGCAACAGCTCGGTACGCGGCTTTATGCTGGGCCTGGGTTATTACCAGACAATCGGCCGCTCGATGGACGTCACCTACGTTTTCCAGGATTTCACGAAACGCGGCTCGGCTCACAACATCGACTTCCGCGGGCGCCCCACCTCGCGTTCGGACTTCAACCTGATCTTTTACGGCGTGCAGGATCGCGGTATCGAACAGGGTGGCACTCTTCTGAAGGCGCCGGGATACAGCATCACGGGGACCGGCAAACTGGAATTCGGGAATGGCTGGGTGGCGCGGGGCTCGGTGGATTACCTGAGCTCCTATCTCTTCCACCAGCAGTTCACGGACTCGTTCACACAGGCCGTCATCTCCGAAGCGCAATCCATGGGTTATCTCGAGAAGCACTTCGGGTCGTACACATTCGATGTTTCTGCCACGCGGACGGAAAACTTCCTCGATACGACGCCAGGGAACTCGGTGGAGATCCGCTCGCTGCCGGAATCGGAGCTCAATACCGGCTACCAGCAGCTCACCGGGGGAGCGGTACCGCTCTACTACACGCTGCACGCGGATTTGGGGCTTTTTCATCGTGTGGAACCGAAGCCCCAGGGGCAGCCCTCGCCCTATTACTACTCGACCAGCCAGTTCAGCGCGCGCGCGGAGTTTGAGCCATCCATCGCGACCGCATTCCATTTCGCGGGCTTCACGCTTCTGCCCGAAGCCACGCTGCACGAGCGGTATTACAGCCAGACGCTTTCGAACTACGTTGTCAGCAACACCAATCTGCTGCGCAACGCGCCGGAAGGCAAACTCGATCTCATCTTCCCCTCGATTGCGCGGATCTTCAACAGGAAAACGATTTTCGGCGACAAACTCAAGCATGTGATCGAGCCGCGCGTCCGCTACGATTACGTGACGGGCGTTCCGGATTTCAACGACACGCTGCTTTTCGACCCCACCGATCTGCTCACCGACACGCGCGAAATGCAGTTCGGCATCACCAACCGCATTTACGCGAAGCGCGGCAACACCGTGACCGAACTCTTTTCCTGGGATGTGAGCGGCAAATATTATTTCGATCCGACTTTCGGCGGTGCGCTCATCCCCGGCCAGCGCAATGTTTTTACGAGCGAGCTGAACCTGACCGGCTTTTCGTTTCTGGATGGCGTCCGGCGTACGTCCCCGATCGTCTCGACGCTGCGCGCCTCTCCCATCGTTGGCCTCAGCTTCCAGTGGGAGGGCGATTACGATCCCGACCGGCGGCGCATCGTGAACAGCTCTGTTTCGGCAAACGTGCGCTTTCACCGCTACTTCGTCACGGCCGGCAGCGATCAGATCCATCCCAATCCGGATATTGCGCCGCCCGCCAACCAGTTCCGCACCACGTTCGGTTACGGCGATAATAATCGAAAAGGGTGGAACGCCGCGTTTTCGATGGTGTACGACTATCGCTCCTCGCTGCTCGAATACGGTATCGCGCAGGTGACATACAACACGAGCTGCTGCGGTTTCAGCGTACAGGTGCGGCGGCTGGATTTCGGGACCGTGACCGAGAATCAGTATCTGGCGTCATTTTCAATCGCCAACGTGGCGTCCGTGGGCACGCTGAAAAAACAGGAAAGAATATTCTGAGATATATGAAGATCGCGCTGATTTCTCTTCTTCTGGCATGCGGGGCGATAACGGCCGCCGCGGCGCCTCAAACGGAAACGGTGGAGTTCGCGCCCGGCGGCACGATCCGGATCGACCGCGCAGACGGCTACATTTCGATTGAAGCGTGGGACCAGCCGAAGGTCGAGATCACGACGAACGAAACCGCGAAAGCCCAGATCAAAACGTCGCATCCATCGGCGTCGGAGCTCGTGATCGGGACGGACCTCAATCACCATCCGAATTTCGCGAAACGCGTTCTGCATGTCGGGATTCACGCCGATGCCGATTATGTGATCCGCGTCCCCCGCAATTCCCACCTGGTGGTCACGCATGCCAACGGATATGTGGGAATCACAGGCGTGGAGGGCGATATCGAGGCGAACAACCGGCGCGGCGATATCGTTCTGATGCTGCCGGATCTGGCGAAGTGCGATATCGATGCGCGGACGAAGGTGGGGCTGGTGACATCGGACGCGGCTGGCCGGACCAGCAATCACTGGATCACCGGTGAGACCTACGCTTCCGGCAAGGAGCAGCCGCGCCACCTGAAACTCCGGATGGGTTTCGGCGGCATCACAATTAAGGAAATGCCGGCCGAATCAATCGGCCCGGCATGAGCCGGCTGACGCAGGCGATGATCGCGTACGCCGCGCTCGGCATCGCGGCCTGGTTTCTGCTGACCGGAACGCCGCTGCTGATCGTTGCTGTGGTGCTGCTGGCGTTCGCGGCAAAAACGTTGCTCTGGCACTACAAGCCGGAGGAGTAGATTTAGTTTGCCGATGGCCTCTCGACGTGGTCGATGACTAATGTCTGCTGCGGCGCGGTCGTGGCCTTCAGCTTGAGACCGAGCTGCTCCTGTAAGGCTTCCTGAAGCGTCGTGACGCGAGACTCATCCGAGCCGTCCTGTTGCGTGAGCGAAGACCCCTTTGGGGTTTTCGTAAATTCCAGTGTGAAATCGAATGACCCACTGAATCCGCTGTGGTCCACAACCGGCCGGTCCAGCCTCCCCAGCGAAGAAATAAACTCGGCGATCTGAGCAACGGTCACATTTCGGGCACCTACCAGCACGATGCGGTTCGGCTTGTCTGCCGCTGAGAACTGGCCGCAAACGGGTGGAAACACGTCGACCGTTTTGCCGGCCGGATCCCGGGTCTGCGACAGAAGGTGAACGTCGCACGCTGGCCCTTCAGCGTGGGGGCGAATATTCGGCCCGGTTCTTCCCGGCCTATCCGGGACCAGAGCGAGGACAGGAACCGGCCCCGTCTCGAAGTGAACCTGGAGCTTGAAACGATCGGCGAGCAGGGCCTGTAACATCAGCCGCATCTGATCCGGCGAGGGACTGCCCGGAGCCACGGCATTGATTTCAAAGACGTCCGTGGAAACCCATTTCGGCAGAGGAGCGATCATGGCATCCAACTGGTCTCGTGAAGGCATGATGTTCCAGGCGGAGATGATGTAGGTCCAAATCAGTCCGGCGCCGCTCAGACGCCCGTTTTGCATGCTGAAGTGTCCCTGCGAGTCCGGACTACCCGGCCTGATGGAGATCGCCTCGAAGGAGGGCTTGTTGGCAGGGGAAGCCGCCTGCGCGGGCTGGGCGTGCAGATCGGCAGTTGCGAGACCCGCGAGCGCCGCGAGCACGATGGATACACGGATCACAGATCACCTCCGCGTACACCTGACGCCGTGGCAATCAAAGGCGTGCAATGAAAATGTCAGCGGTGCGCTGTTTTCGTCGGGCTGCCTGCCGATTTTCGGGCTGGGAGGCGGGTGAACTTCAGGTCCCTGCCGCGCTTCAGTTTCGTGAGATAAGTCATCTGACCGGCGTGATATGCGAAATGCTCATAGACGTGGAGAATAGCGACCATCCCTGAGACACGATAACCCTGGATCGGAAACTCCTGCGTCATCTTCCGGGCGGAAATTCCGTCGATCACTTCGCAGGCTTCGCCAACGGTCTCCCTGAGTTTCCGGATCAGCTTACGGCGCGAAATCGGATTGCGCTCACTGAACTCTTTATCTCGCTCACGGACGTCAGGTGCGCCGCCCAGACCGGCGATCACCCATTGGCGCAGGTTGCCGCATAGATGCAGCACGATGTTGCCTGCGGCGTTCGACTGGCTGTTGGGACGCCACCAGATCTCCTCTTCCGTCAGCAACTGCAGACAGCGGACGATGCGCGGTAAATACTTCCCGAAGCCGTCGCGCGCATCTTTGCGGATCATTTCGGCAAGCGCGGACTCTTTGACGTTCATGGCGGACCTCCCGGACACTCACACTGTGGCACAGCGGGTTGTCCGCTCAGCGCAGTAATATAACGTACCGGATTTTCAGATAATCACGCAGTCAAACCTAAAATTCTTCACAAATTATCCGATAAAAGAGTCCATGGGTGTTTTCTCGGTCGCTCTCGCAGGCCCGTTTCACGATGAAACAATCCGGCGGGCAGCGTTCCAAAGGCGCGTTTCCTGTTGAAACACTGATCGTGTCGTTAAAGGAATAAAGACTAGTATTTTCGGATATTTACGGAATCACTTTCGATGGCTGACTGAATGCACTATCCCCTGGCAGAAGATATGGCTACTACCGGCGCAGTCCAACAGCGAATTCCAGTCAGTCCCGAGATGCCCGCCGATACGGCGGCGCGCGATGCGCTCGTGCTCGAACATCTGCCGCTCGTGCGCGCCATCGCGGTTCGTGTCTACGAAAATCTGCCGATGCACGTGGAACTCGAAGACCTGGTGCATGCGGGCATTCTGGGACTTTTCGACGCGGCCCACAAGTTCGATGGCGCGAAGCAGGTGGCCTTCCGCGGCTACGCCAAGCACCGTATTAAGGGCGCGATTCTCGACAGCCTGCGCGAAATGGACTGGGCGTCACGCGATCTGCGCCGCCGGCACAAGCGTCTCGAAGAGGTGACGCGCGAGCTCTGTGCGGTCATGGAACGCAATCCGACGGAAGTCGAAATTGCGGACAAGATGGGAATGGAACTGGAGCGCTGGCGTCAGGTGGCAATCGAGCTGCGCATGGTCGGCTTTCTTTCGGCTTCCACGCGCGCCATCGATAACGAAGACGGGCCCGCGCCCGAATTTCCCGCCGCTCCCGATTCCAACCCCGACGTCATGGCCGGGCAGCGACAGCTCGAAACGATGCTGGCAGACGCGATGCGGAATCTTCCGGCGCGGTATCAGGAAGTGATCCGTCATTATTACAACGGCGGCAAAACGATGCGCGAAATCGGCGAATCGATGGGCGTCAATGAGAGCCGCGTCTCGCAGATCCATAAGGCCGCGCTCGAGCGGCTGGCGGAACATCTGCAGGCGTCCGGGATTCGGTCGCCGGAATGTCTGATATGAAACAGGTCAGTTTTGGGTCGGCATCTTCTCGCAGTGGTCCACGATGAAAACGTCCACCGGCACTTTTCGCGGCTCCAGCTTCAGCCCGAGTTGTTGCTCCACGGCGGTGAAGATCGACGGTCCTTCATCGGCCGCCGCCGGCACGCCCGCCCCGCGATCGGGCGCCCATGTCAGCAGTATGTTGAACCGGCCCTCCATGTGAGTCTCGTCGATCACCGGCTGGTGCAGTGTATACGCGAGTTGCGAGGCGAAATCGCCGATGGTCGTGCGCAGCCTCTCCATCCTTCCAGGCCGATTGTCGTTGTTATGACCGCCCTCATCCGGAACCGGCTGGATCTTCGGGCCGTTCTTCGAGACCGTCAGCGCGAAGCCGGCACGCATTTTGGTTTCGTGATGAAAGGTAAGACCGAAGCGATCGATCAGCAACGTCTGGAGCATCTGTCTGCGTTCGTCGAGACTGGCCTTGTCGTCCGGCACCTTGGCTGTAATGTCGAACCGCTCGTTATAAAGCCAGTCCGGCGCTTCCAACGCGAGACGCTCCACGTTAAATGCGGTCTGGAGAATGCCGCCAAACACGTAGTTGCGGAATACGACGGTTGAGCCCCGGAAATCGTTCATGGACCCTGTGTCGTCTAATGTGCTCAGTTTGATCGACGCCGCTTCGAACCGCGGCAGCACCGGCGCGTTTTGGGCGAACGCGGCCGCCGCCCCAAGCATGCTGACGCACAGGAGCCGCAGCGCGAGCATCGACGGCGGGTGGTGTCCTGGATCAGTTTGACGAGGGCGGTTCCGCATGGTCGATCACTATAACCTCAACCGGTCCTTTTACGGCTTCCAGCTTCAATCCGAGTTGCTCCTGCACGGCGGTGAAAAGCGAAGGCAGCGCCGATCCGTTTGTTTGGTCGGGAGACCATTCCAGTTTGAAATCGAAGCCCCCCTTCAACTCCGTATTGTCGATGACAGGACGTCCCGGCAGCCGGCTGAGAGCCTTCGAGAACGCGCTCATCGTCGTGTTTCCGGCAAGCATCGTCGCTTTGTCTGGCGCGAACTCCGTTTTCAGGGAGGGAACAGAATCGCCTGCATGCATCGTCAGCTTCGATCCCTCTCTGGACACCACAAGCGAATAGACGGGAACAAACCTGGTTTCGCGATGAAAGTTCAAAGCAAATCGATCGGCCAGCAGCCGCTGCAACAGGGGCTGGAGTTCTTCCTCGGATATGTCGCGCGAGGTGGCCATCTTCGCGTTGACGTCGTAGCGGTCCGCATTCATCCAGTCCGGCGCTCCGGTGATCTGGCCCAGTTCAACCCCCAAGGCTCGACGAATCAACATCAGCGGGCTGACATTCGTCGCGGTAAATCTGCCACCCGGCAGGATTCTCATGCCGTAACTGCCTCCGCTGTGATTCGCCTTAATGGAAGCGACTTCAAATCCGGCTGGCTGCTGCTGCGCGAGAACCGTGCAGGCAATAACGATCATCGCAGGAATGGCTTTCATGGATCAGATGGCTGGACCGTGTATAAGTTTAGACGGCGTGGGCGCAATGCGTGTTAGCCGCAACCTGAGAACCTGTTCCACCCGGCGGCTGGCAGGAGCGCACTCGAGCCGGGAGGCGGCATCGCACATCAATTCGCCGTCGGGACTTTTTCAGCGTGGTCGACAACCAGAATCTCGACCGGGCGCTTTGCTGCTTCGAGCCGCAGCCCCATATTCTGCGGCACAGTCGTAAACACCGACGGAGCGGACGTATCCTGCGGCGGATTGCCATTGAAGCCGAGGCCCGAAAGGTCGATCGTGAAATCGTACAGGCCTTTGAGGCTCGTTTCATCGAGCGTGGGCTTATCGAGACGCCGGGTGAGCATGAACGTGAATCGCGAAATCGGCTGTTTGGTGAACTTCACGCTTCCCTTCGGCTCAGCGGTTCCGAGAGAGGTCTGCTCATCCGCCGATGCCTCCTTCACTTTCGGCGCGCCTTTGCCCGGCAACAGAACATAGACGTCCAGGCTGCGCGTTTCACGGTGGACCTTCATCTGGAACCGGTCCATCAGCAGGTTGCGCAGCATGAGCCGCATCTGCTCATCTGTCGCCGGACCGGGAGCGTTGGCAATGATGTCGTAGCGGTTGTCGTTCTTAATCCAGTCCGGGCCGGTGACTTCGTAGTCCTTGAGATCCCACGCCCATTCGAGGCAGTAGCGCAGAGGCACGTTGCGCATCGCGAAGTGGCCGGGCGAGCTATCCATATTGCGCGGGATATCGCCTGGGCCGGCCTCGCCGGGATCGGCGGTGTGGATCGACGCGGCGTCGAATGCCGGGCCTCCGGCAGCCCACCCCATCATCGCAATCAGAACCACAGCCAGTCCGGCAATTCGCATCGAATCCTCCTACTTCCTGATAGTGTAATCGCCGGGAATCTGGAAGAGCGAGGGATCGGGCGAAGTCTGCACGATGTTGGTGAGCTGATAAGTCGAATCGCCGAATCGTGGGTCGGAGCTTGTGCTTCTGATGAGCATCTGGAGATCGTTCGAGTACCAGCGCTCGCTCACTACGTTGATCGGGCGGTCATTGCCGATCTTGCCGATGGGAATGGTTTCCGTGGTGCGCGTCCCCTGCGAGAGAATGCCATTGATCATCTGGGGCGCCAGACTTTCGACGGAACCGTTGTTGCCGGCATCGACGCGCAGAATGGTGGGCCCGTCGGCAGTTGTGAGGCTATAGGCGACACGACGCTCACTGCCCGGCTCCCCGCTCGTCGATTGTCCCGCTTCCGCGATGCGCGGACGGTACTCGGCGGGTTCGGCGATTGCGGTTTTGACCTGAGGGAGGGCGCGTTGTTCAGCGGTGATCTTCTCCAGCTGATTCTGGAGATCCTTCACCTCGGGAGAATTCTCTGAATATTGTTTTTCCCGCTCCGCCAGCTGCTTCTGCAAATCTGCAAACTGCCTGCCTTTCGCATCGAGGGCCAGACGTAACACCATCGTTTTCGACGCCGTCTTCGTCGAAGGATTCAGTTCGGCCCGGAAACCGGCAATGGGATCGTAGATCGAAATCCCGCCGTCTTTCCGTTCCGTACGCGTACGCCCTTCCTCATCGCGAAAAATGCGGTTTGTCTCAGTAGTCTCGATGTGCGTGCCGTCACCCAGGGTCTGCGACGATTTCCGCTCCTCCGTCGCGGAAAATGGCCGGCCCGTGACCACTGAACTGCCCAGAGTCGAGTAGGTGAACATCAGCGGACCGGAGGCGGTCACGAACTGAAAGGTGCTCGGTCCTTCGGGCACTCCCTGCGCATTCGCCACAGCCGAAGCAATCATCGCACCGGCAACAACGATCAATCCCTTTGTCATGATTCCTCTCATTCCTGATTAATGCGAACTCGCCAACGCAACCAGCCGTACCGCCCTCGCGCGCCCATCCTGCCCCACTAATACATCCGTTCTCACCTGACTTGTCGGATCCGCTGTCCCGACCGGTAATCCCGCGGCAATCAGCGCGGCCACCGGCACATCCATCCGCACCACGTCGATGCGATCTCGCGGATCGAGCGGCGGGGTGTACGGAATCGCGATGAACGGCGCTTCCGGTTTGGGCGCCGCCTTCGCTCGCCGTTTTCGAACAAGTGGCGTTTCCACCGAGACCGGCGCGGACTGAACCGGAGCGGAAGCCTGCATCACAGCCGGCACGGGAACGGGTGCGACATGCGCTTCGATCTTCACCGGCGTGGGCGTACTCGTGAGCCGCCAGGCGATGGCAAGCGACGCGGCAATCGCCCCGCCCAAACCTGCATAAATCCATCGGCGCCGCGCGCCTGCATTGACCATGCTCAGTTCCGCCAGAATCGCATGTTCCACCGAAGGAGGCGCCGCGAGATCCGCCGTGCGATCCGCCAGTGCTTCCATCGCGGCAGTCAAACGAATCTGACGCTCCATTTCCGCACTGCATTGGGCGCAGACTTCCAGATGCGCCGAAAGCGCCGTGCGCAGCGCTGCATCCATCGGGCGGCTTCGCGCGCGATCCATCAGCGGACGTTCGAACTCACGGCAGTTCATGCCGGGCATTGCTCCTCCTTTCGCCGTCGGTCGAGCTTGCGCGCAAGCAGCGCGCGGGCCCTGTGCAGGCGCGACCGCACCGTTCCTACGGCAATCCCCATCGCGCCCGCCGCTTCTTCATAACTTTTCTCTTCCAGATCGCAGCGCACCACCACTTCGCGGTATTTCTCCGGCAGCGCCACAATCGCGCGGCGCAGCGTTTCTGCGTCGGCATCGCCGCAGGAACTCCGGGGCTCCGCGAGAGTGATCTCATCGAGCGGCGCCCATCGCATTTCTTCGGCGCGCTTCCGGCGCAGGAATTTTCTCGCCACGCCCGAAAGAAACGCGCCCAGGCTCCCACGCGCGGGATCGAAACTGCCCGCATGGTGAATCAGCCAGATAAAGACATCCTGCGTGACCTCGGCCGCGCGCGATTCGTCGCCCGTCATGGCCATCGCAAACCGGAACACAGAAGCCTGATGCGCGCGATACAACACCGTGAACGCGTCGCGGTCACCCCCGCGGAATCGTTCGAGCAAGTCGGCGTCACGGTCCAGGCTCTCCATGCCTGCCCCTATTCCCGCGGGAAGAGCGGTGGAGTTCCAAAAGATTTCGGCAACGGCGGCGCTATTCGTGGCGCAGCCGGGTTTTTTGCCTGCCCTGCTCATCGAAATTGTCCGGGGCCAGCCAGCGCTCGAATTCCTTCCGGCGCGCGGGCCATTCATAATCGAGCATTGCGTACCAGGCCGTATCGCGGCTGCGTCCTTTGACGATCATGTGCTGCCGGAACACGCCTTCGAACGAAAAGCCGAGCCGCCGAGCCGCGCGCTGCGAGGCTTCGTTCAGAACATTGCACTTCCATTCGTAGCGGCGAAATCCGAGATCTTCAAACGCATGCTTCGCCATCAGATACATGGCTTCGGTGGCCGCGCGCGTCCGCTGGAACGCCTGCAGATACACGATCGATCCCACCTCGATCACGCGCTGGTTTGTGTCGATCCGCATATACGTTGCGTGCCCGCCGGGTTCACCTGTGGCGCGATCGATCAGCGTGAAGTACAGCGGATCATCGGACGCTGCCTTTGCTGCAAGATACGTGTCGAACGACTCGCGCGACTCGAACGGACCGCTGTGCATATAACGCCACAATTCCCCATTCTCCGCGCCGCCCGCGCCTTTCCACAGGGCGTCCGAATGGCGTGCGGGATCGAGCGGCTCGATGGTGACGTAGGCGCCGTTCATCGTGATCTTCTCGGGCTTCTTCGCCGCTTCGCCGCTTACAGGCGGACCATCCCGCTTCACCGCGTCGGTCATGTTTCCGATTCTATCTCGCAAAAATCCCGTTACAATTTCAATCGAGGGGAGTCGAAAAGCCATGGGTGTAATTTCGCTGCTATTACTCCTCGGCTGCATCCCGGTCTTCGCCCAGCAGGAGGCAGAGCAGCAGCCCGTACAACCGGCACCTCAGCAACAGGCTCCTCAGCAGGAATCGTGGACAGCTCAGTTGCAGGCGCACAGCAAAGCGCTCGAAAACATGCAGCGGCGCTGGTTCCCGCAACTCGAAGGACGCCCGCTTGCAGCAACGCCCGGGCCCCCGGTGGTGAGGATGCAGTATGGCGGAACCTGTTCGATCCCGCTGCTGAACGCCGCGCCCGCCGCCAGGCCCGTGCCGATGCCGAAAATCACGCCGCCCAAAGGGCCTGTGGATAAGCTGACGCCGAACAGCGTTCCCGCGCCAGCGTGTTCATCGAACATGGCGCCTGTGGGAGCGCCCGCGACGGCGCTGCCGCCGCCCTCGGGCCCGGCTCCTGGCACGCCCGCGCCGGGTAAGCCATAATGCGGGATTGAAGCATCTCGAATCGTTGTCGCTCGAAGCGCTTGCCGCGGCACTGCGTCATCTCGACGCGGGCTTCGCGGATCTGCCGGAATTCACCGCCTCCGCGCCGGCGCTCGACCACATGAATTCCGTCCTGCGTGAAACCGCCGAGCGCCTTCACGACAACTACCCGTACTTCCATCCGCTCTACGCCGGGCAGATGCTGAAGCCCGCGCATCCTCTGGCGCGCGCCGCGTATGCGCTGGCGATGTGGATCAACCCGAACAACCACGCACTCGATGGCGGCCGCGCCAGCTCCGCCATGGAGAAAGAAGCGGTCTCGCAAATCGCCGCGATGTTCGGATGGGACGACTTTCTCGGTCATCTCACCGGCGGCGGCACAATGGCCAATCTGGAAGCGCTCTGGGTCGCTGGGCAATGGCAGCCCATGCGGACGATCGTCGCCTCCGAAGCCGCGCACTATACGCACGAACGGATCAGCTCGGTGCTGAAGGTGCCGTTCGATTCGATCCCAACCGATAATCGAGGCTGCATGGATATGGCGGCGCTCGAATGGCGTGCGGCGCGCGGCGATATCGGCTGCGTGGTGGCGACGCTCGGCACAACCGGCACCGGCGCGGTCGATCCGCTCCCGGAGATCCTGCGCCTGCGCGACCGCTTCGGTTTTCGGGTTCATGCCGACGCCGCCTATGGCGGCTACTTCACGCTTGCGGAAAATCTCGAGCCCGAGACGCGTGCCGCTTTCGACGCTGCGTCCGAAGCCGATTCCATCGTCATCGATCCGCATAAGCATGGCCTCCAGCCCTATGGCTGCGGCTGTGTGCTGTTCCGGGATCCAGGCGTGCGGGCGCTCTATCGCCACGATTCGCCGTATACGTACTTCTCGTCGGAAGAACTGCATCTGGGCGAGATCAGCCTCGAATGCTCACGCGCGGGCGCATCCGCGGTCGCACTCTGGGCAACGCAGCGGCTGCTGCCGCTCGTGCGCGGGGGAGAATTCGCCGCTGGACTCACGGCGTCCCGCGCGGCCGCGCTCGATTTCGCCGGGCAACTTGCCGTAGATGCCCGGTGGGTTCTGCCGTTCACCCCTGAGCTCGACATCGTCGTCTGGGCGCCCCGCGCCGAAACTGCCGCGGAAACCTCCATACTCTCCCGCCGGATCTTCGGAAACGCGGCTGCCCAGGGGCTACATCTCGCCCTGATTGATCTACCAGTAAATCTCTTCCCATCAAATACTTACCGAGATAACCTCAACCATGTTATTTGCCTTCGTTCGGTGCTGATGAAACCCGAGCACGGCGCCTGGACCGGCGAGATCCTGAACCGGCTCGACCGCGCATACGTCCAAACCATAGAGAGCCCATCTATATAGAGATGGAATAGCCCGCTCCCGAAGTGCGTTATGCTGGACAGCGGCCACCATAACCGGTTTGCCCGATACTGCGTACTATAGGGACAGAGAGACCATGAAGCGCAACCTTCTTGTATTCAGTACTGCGATTGCCGCGCTCGCGGCAATCGGTGCGGTAGCGGCGAATTCTTCCACTCCTGCGTTTCCCGATCCGCCTTCGGAACAGCTCGCACCGGCGGGCGCGAAGAAGGCGACAGCTGTTCTGGCGGGCGGCTGCTTCTGGGGAATGCAGGGCGTCTTCGAACATGTAAAGGGCGTCACGAAAACAACCGTCGGATATTCCGGCGGCGAAAAGAAGACGGCCCACTATGAGGTTGTGAGCACCGGCACCACGGGCCACGCGGAGTCGATCGAGATCACTTACGATCCTTCGGTCGTCACCTACGGGCAACTGCTGAAGATCTACTTCTCGATCGCGCACGATCCCACCACGCTCAACCGGCAGCACAATGATGAGGGCACGCAGTACCGCTCCGAAATTTTCTATGCGGACGACAACCAGAAGACCGTCGCCGAAGAGTACATCAAGGCGCTGAACGCGGCGAAGGTTTACAAGCACCCGATCGTGACGAAGCTCGAGCCGGTAAGCGGTTTCTACGCGGCGGAAGAGCATCATCAGCACTATCTCGACCGCAATCCGACCGAACCCTATATTCAGTACTTCGATCTGCCGATGATCCAGGCGTTGCAGAAGACTTATCCGGACATGTACAGGAAGAGCAGCTTATGACCAACATTTTTTCCAGCACGTCGCGCCGTGGATTTCTGGCGGCAGTGAGCGCCGCAGTGGGCGCTTCGTACCTGATGGCGAGCGAGAGAGAGCCGAAGATGGTGAAGATCGTTCAGTTCGATGGAACCGGCAAAAAGACGGGCGTAGCCGAGCTCCCGAAGGTCGTAAAAACCGACGCCGAGTGGAGGAAGCAGCTCGACTCCATGCAATTCGACGTGACCCGCAAGGCAGGGACCGAGATCGCCTTCACCGGGAAATACTGGAACCTGCACGCCGACGGTCTGTTCGCCTGCGTCTGCTGCGGGACGATGCTGTTCGATTCGAAGACCAAGTTTGATTCGGGGACCGGCTGGCCCAGCTTCTGGCAGCCGCTCGCAAAGGAGAATGTGACCGAGCGCGTCGATCACAGCTTCGGCGAGACCCGCACGGAAGTTGTCTGCACCCGCTGCGACGGGCATCTGGGGCATGTGTTCGATGACGGCCCGCGTCCCACCGGCCTGCGCTACTGCATGAATTCGGCGTCGCTGAACTTCCTGCCGCGCGCGAAAGCTTAATCGCCGAACTTCTCGAGCGTGTCGCCGGTGATGCGGTATTTGGTCCATTCCTCCATCGGCACGGCGCCGAGGCTTTTGTAGAACCCGATCGCGGGCGCGTTCCAGTCGAGCACCTCCCACTCGAAGCGCCCGCAGTTTCGCTCCTTCGCAATTTGCCCGACTCGCAGGAGCAGTGAGCGCCCTACTCCCCTGCCCCGGAACTCCGGCCTGACGAACAAGTCTTCGAGAAAAATGCCTGGCTTCGCGAGGAATGTGGAGTAGTTCTGAAAGAAGAGCGCGAAGCCGGCGCATTCCCCGCCGATGTAGCCCAGCAGAACTTCCGCGGCAGGATGTGGCCCGAAAAGCGTCTCGCGCAGCTTCTCTTCGGTGGCAGTGACCTGATTGCTCAGTTTCTCGTATTCGGCAAGGCCGCGAATCAGTTCCAGGATGAGCAGCACGTCGGCGGCGGTGGCCTCCACAATCCGCGTTTCGGTTTTCAAATCGATTCCTCCAGGACTCGCTTCATCTCGTCCGCCGGCAACTGCACGGGGTTGGCCTTCATGCTGCTGGCCGTTGCTGCCTTCGCGACAATATCGTCTACGTGCGCCAGGCTGATCCCGTACTTCGCAAGGCTGGGCACACCAAGCTCGCGGACCAGATCGAAGACCCAGGTGACACCATCCTGCGCCGACGCCTGAGCACTGCCGGTGAGGATGGCCGCGATTTCGCGATAGCGTTCCGGTGCAGCGCCCGCGCGAATGTTCGCCGCCATGCCATGCGGCAGGATTGCGGCGCAGACGGCGCCATGCGGCGCTTCGAACATGCCGCCAATGGGGGCGGCGAAGCCGTGCACGATACCGAGGCCGGCATTCGCCAGCGAAAGTCCCCCGAGCAGGCTGGCGTACGACATGCCGGCCCGGGCGGCGGCGTCCGCGCCATTCCGAAAAGCCGGCGCGAGACTGCGTTTCACCGCGCGCAATCCATCGAGACAGAGGGCATCCGTCATGGGATTCGCGCGCGCGCTGACGTAAGGCTCAATCAACTGCGTAAGGGCGTCGAGGCCGGTCGAAGCGGTGATCGCGGGGGGCAGCCCCAAGGTAAGTTGCGGGTCGATAATCGCGATGCGCGGCAGCATCATCGGGCTGCGCAGACTGACTTTCACGCGATGTCCGGGCGATGCAAGCACGGCGTTACGCGTCACCTCCGAGCCGGTGCCGGCGGTTGTGGGAACGGCGAACACCGGGAACGGCGCGTGGGGGAGCACTTTCCCGGCTCCGATCACCTCGAGATATTCAAGCGGATCGCCGGGGTTTGCGGCGAGCGCCGCAATCGCTTTCCCTGCGTCAATCGCACTGCCCCCGCCAATTGCAATCAGCAGTTCGCAGCCGGATGCCGTGAACAGCGCCCCACCCTCGCGCACCAGATCGACCGTCGGTTCGCCCGCCACACCGAAGAGCGTGCAGTTCAGGCCCGCGCCTTCCAGATCGCTGATGACCCCGGCATGGCGAATCTTGTCGCGGCCGGTGACGACGAACGTACGCCGCCCCAGGGCGCGCGCGAGCGGCCCCAGTTCAGCAACCGTTCCGGGGCCGAAAATGATACGGCCCGCGGTGGCAAACTCGAAGCGCACTACCAGCCCTCATCGGCGGGAAACAGGTTGTCGTAGATGGCCCGGCTGCGGGGCGCGGCCATCATATTTTCCACAGCATCGCGCCATTTCATATAGTGCGCCGTCTCGCGGTGCTTCGCGGGCGCGCCGGAATCGCGGTAGACCTCGACGAGGACGAAGCGCGTGGGATCGGCGGTTTCGCGCATGACGTCGAAGCGCGCGACGCCGGCTTCCTGCACGCTGTTCCGCGCATTTTCGAGCGTGGCATCGATAAAAGCCTGTTCCGTACCGGGCTTGACCTGAACATGAACGTGGACGATATACATATTGTTCTTATGATCCATTATCTGGCTGGCGCAAGCCCATAAGCGATCCTAAGTGGATTGGACGCATACGCCGCATTCCGTTACCGGGACTTTCGTTTTCTGCTGGCCAGCCATGCGCTCGGCAATCTCGGACTGCAGATGCTCGCGGTCGCGGTGAGCTGGGACCTCTATCTGGAAACCCATTCGGCGAAAGTGCTGGGGGCGGTCGGGCTGGTACAGATCGTGCCGGCGTTCGCCTTCGCGCTCATCGCGGGACACATTGCCGACCGGCACAACCGCCGCTACATCATGCTGACGGCGCAGAGTCTGACGGTGGTCGCATCCCTTCTGCTGGCGGCGGGCGTTCACAGCGTAGTGGGAATTTACGCCTGTCTGTTCCTGATCGCAACCACGCGCACGTTCCAGATGCCGATTCGCGGCGCCATGGTGCCGGAGATTGTTCCAACCGAAATCGTGCCGAACGCCGTGACCTGGACCGCGACAATGTTCGAATCGGCGAATGTCGGCGGCCCGGCGCTGGCTGGAATTTTGCTGGCGGCAATCAGCAGCCGCGTGGTGTACGGGTTTCAGGCAGTGTGCTCGGTAATCGTGCTGCTGTCAATTGCACAGATCAATTTCAACCGCAAACATGAACTGCAGCCGGGTTCTCCGCTCGATGGCATGCGCTTCATTCGCGATAACAAGCTGATCCTTTCCGCTGTTTCGCTCGACCTGTTTGCCTATCTGTTCGGCGGCGCGACCGCGCTGCTGCCGATTTTCGCCGTCGATATTCTGCACGCCGGCGCGAGAGCTCTCGGATGGCTGCGCGCCGCTCCCTCAGTGGGCGCGATCCTGATGGCGGTAACGCTGGCGCACCTGCCGCACATTCGGCGCGCGGGGCCGGTGCTGTTGTGGAGCGTGGCGGGGTTCGGACTCGCCACCGTCGGCTTCGGACTTTCGCGGAATCTGTGGCTTTCGTGCGCCATGCTGGCGCTTACCGGCGTATTCGATAACGTGAGTGTCGTGCTGCGCCAGAGCGTTCTCCAGACGAAGACGCCCGATTACGTGCGCGGCCGCGTGATGGCGGTGAACAGCATTTTCATCAACTGCTCGAATTCGCTGGGCGCCGCGGAATCCGGATGGACCGCCGCCTGGTTCGGCGCAACAATCAGCGTGCTGGGCGGCGGTTTCGCGGCAGTTGGCGTGGTTGTGCTGATCGCGGCATTGTCGCCGTCACTGAGGAACTGGCGGCAGTAGACCGATCCACGAAAAAAGGACTGGCGCGATTCGCTCGCGCCAGTCCTTTTTGTTCCTGCTTTGCAGTGAGGCTTAGAAGCCGGCCTTCGGAGCGGCCGCTGCCGCGCCGCCCGACGCGGGGAGGATCTTGATATCCGCCCGCTGGAAGCCGAACTTGTGGCCGTTCTCGTCGATCAGGTTGATCTGGCACGTGTAGGCGCCGGTCGGAAGACTGGAGAGCGGTACCTGGAACCGGACAGGCAGCGTCTGGCCGCGCTGCGGGATGAAGGTGTCGAGCCGTACCGGCTGTGACTGGGACATGATGTTCTTCCCACGGAAGAACGTCAGGATCGCCGCCACACTGGGCTTCTGGTCTGTGCCGAGCGTCGGATCATAGACCTCCATGTACACGTAGAGGTTCTGGTCTTTGCGAAACACGCGGGTGATGCTGGGAACGAGCTGCTGGCCGTCTTCCACCAGCGGATTCGCGTCCGTCAGCTTGCTGTTTGGATCCGCCTTCGCGAGCGCGCCTTTGGTGGCCTGGCGCTGGCTGCTGAGGACGATAGAGCTGGTCTTGATCGTCGCCGGCTGATCGGTAGCGAGATCGGGAATGACAAAGCTCTTCTCGTAAGTTCCCATCTTACCGGTTTCGTTTTCGCGCGTCAGGAACTTCAGCTTGTAAGATCCCGGCGGCACTGCGAAGCCGGTATCGTATGCGATGGCCCGGTTATTCAGCTCGGTGAGAGACGACTGCGCGAGCTGAATCGTAATCGTATCCGCCACCTGACTTTGTATCTGGTCTTTGCCGTTACGAAGCTGGGCAATGAAATCCAGATCTGTTTTCGCATTGCCTTTACTCTTGGCGAGCGCGATTTCCGCGCCAGGAATCTTCACACTGAGCGGCACGAAGTAGCGGTCGCGCGCCAGCCGGAAGTAGTTCACTTCAGCCGCGAGCGTCAGGTCAGTGATCGGATCGCCAAGGATGAGCGCCTGTTCGAGCTGCGCATCCTTATCGGCTGAGGAGAACTTGCTGAAGTCCTTTTCGGCGAAATAGCCGTGCCGGTAATCGAGCTTCGCGGAAGCAAGATCCTGCCTGCCAATCTTGACAGACACGGTGCGGTACTTACCGTCGAGCTTGCCGTTCGTGCTGTAGTAGCCGAGGATATAGTAGCTGCCGATATCGTCGCGGGCCTGTTCGAGACCCGTCGTCAGATCGTTGTCTTCAGCGAAGAGACGTCCGCCGGTATCGGAAGCGAGCGTGGAAAGAGTTTCCTGCGAGGAATCGTTCGCCGCACCGCCGCGGCCACCGCCGCTGGTGTTTCCGCCACCCGCCGTGAAGAGAGTGGAGCCGCCGCGGCCGGAACTCGTGCTGGCGTCGCCGCCGGGAGCCGAAGCCGTCATGCCGCGCGCGTCAATCGGGTCGATCGAGACGTTCGATTTCTTGCAGACGTTGACAGCTTTCACCAGTTCGGCCTGATTATCGGTGCCATTCTGCGTGATGCCGCCCGAGAAATACATCAGGGCTTTCTTTTCCGGGAAGCTCGAAAGCATCTTGCACGAAGTTTCGATCGTCGTCAGCTTCTTATCGACGTTGAAGATGTCGAATTCGGACTGATCGGCGCTGAAGGTGTTGTCGTCCGAGGTGTCGCCGGCGCCCAGGTTGTCGGCCAGATCGCTGCCTTCACCGATGCGGAACTTCTTGACGGCCGATTCCAGCGCATCTTTGTCATCGGTGAAATCCTGCGCGACTTCCAGCGGACCGGTGGTCGTGACGAGAATCGAAACGAGATCGGCCGGCTTCAGGCTTTTGTGGATGAAGTCGATGGCTGTCTTCTGCACGCGAATCTGATCCGCCACTTCGAGCGTGCTCATATCGAACAACATGGCCACCAGACGGCGGTCCTGATAACGGATGAGCGGCTTTTCGGCCGGCTTCGCAGCAGGAGCCGCCGCCGGGGCGGCCGGTTTCGGCGCAGGCGCGGGTTGCGGAGTTTGCGTTACGGCCGCCGTCACCGTGGCCGGTTTCGAGGGCGCGGCGGCGGGCTTCGCATCCGGCTTTGTTGCGGGAACGGGAGGCGCGGTTTCAATATCCAGCTTCTGGAAATCGAAAACAGCGACCTGCTGAGCCTTGCCGTCTTCGGTGAGCGTGAAGTCACCCTTCTTGAGGTCTTCCACGGCCTTACCGCTCTTGTCCTTCACACTCACGTCGACAATCACCAGAGTGGTGTTGGACGTGAAGGTCAAGGGTGCCTGCTGCGCCGGCAGGACAGGTACGGCCATCGAGACCACGAGTCCGAGCGCCAGTGCTTTCTTAATCATGTTGCTATACCCCTCTTTGATTTCCTTGTATGTCGAAGGCATCAGAAAATGAACCTCGCCTGCGCTGAAACCACTCTCATCTGGCCGTAGCTCTGAGGCGTGCCGACGAGAGTCGAATTAATGGTGGTGACAATCGACTGCAGCGCGGGATGGTTCAGCGGATTGGTCGCCTGGAACGTCATCTGGAGCCGGTGACGTTCGCCGATGCGGAAGATACGCATCGCTTCAGCGTTCAGCGAGTAATTCCAGATACCGGGAATCGTGTTGCGGCCGGCGTTACCGTAGGTGAGCGTCGGGATGGCGAACGCCGCCGTGTTGAAGTAGCCCGTGCCGCCCGTGACCGGCAGGCCGGTGGCGTCGGCGCGCGTGGAATTCTGAATACCCGTATCCAGAGGATCGCCGGCGATCGTTGCGGTAAACGGCGAACCGGATGTAAGTGTATAGCCGCCGCCGATCTGCCAGTTACGCAGGATCGAGTAAGCGATACCGCTCTTCTGGTTGTTCGCAAGCGTCTGATAATTCCAGCGGGCGTTGATGTTGTGGCGCGGATCGCTCGTTACCGCGCGTTCAGCCGCGAGGTTCAGGTTATCCTGCACCACGCCACCGCCGAGGATCGACGAATTCGAGATACCCTTCTGGAGCGTGTACGTGATCGCGCCGGAGAGGCCGCGGGCGAAGCGCCGCGTCAACTGAACGGAACCCGCATGGAAGATCGAGCTGCCGATCGATTCATCCAGGTTAATGCTGGTTGTCGCGACCGGGTACGGGAGCAAGGTACCGAACGGGCGCAGGCGGTTGGGAGCCAGGATCATATCCATATCGGAGCCCTTGACGCCGTTGTAGCTGATCTGCGCCACATAGGAGCGCGCAAAAGTGTACTGGATAATCGAGTTCCACTGCTGCACCATTGCGGGGCGGTAGTTCGGATCGACCGCGTAGGTGTTAAACACGCTCACGCCGGTGGAGACCGCGGGCGTCAGAAGGCCATTCTGCAGAGTCAGATCGGGGCTCGTGGTCGATGACAGGCTGAGCGTCTGAATGAACGGAGGCTGCACGGCGAGCTTGCTGCCAAGCTGCGCCACCGCCCCGCCGTTGAAGACGAGACCATAGCCGCCGCGGATCACGATCGCGCGCTTCGACCAGGGTTTCCAGGCGACACCGATGCGCGGCTGAACAGCCCCATAGAAGGGCTTGACGATACCGGCCGGAACCACATTTCCGCTGAAGGGATCCACCTGACCCGGCTGCACGACTGCCAGAGACGTGCCATCCGGGCTGAACTCGATGTTCGCCATGTGGTTGTATTTTTCCGACTGCGCGCCATCGAATTCCCAGCGGACGCCGCCATTGATCGTAAAGGACGTCGATACGCGCCAGTCATCGTTGAAATAAGCCGCGACCGTCTTCTGGCGGTAGTAGAGGTTATCGTTCCCGTTCAGGTATTTATCGACCGAGGCGCTGGTCGGCATGCCGAGCAGGAAATCCGCCAGATCGTAACCGGTGATGTGGGTTGCGGTATTGGCAACTCCGGGTTCCTGCGTCTCCTGGCCGGTGAAGCTGAAGCTGCCGCGCGCGAGCTGCGAGGTGAGCGAGTTGGTCTCGCGCAACGAGCCCTGAGCGCCGTACTGGAACGTGTGGCTTCCGCGAGTCCACGAAATCGAATCAGTCAGATTGAAAGTGGTCGAGTGATTCGCCGTCGGAGTTCCGTCGGTCAGGGTCGAGAAGTTCGTGAAGCTGATAGTCGGAGGGCCGTAGGTTGCCGGCGTCGCGAGTACGCCGTTGATGCCGAGTTCGCTCGCGATGTCAGCCCCGTTGGAAAAATAAGAGGAGTTGACGATCACATTGCGATTCGCCGAAAGCTGGAAGTTATTCACCATCGTCGGGCGCAGCGTGCGGGAATAAGAGACCGAGATGTTGCCGCCGTCGCCATGGTTCGGATCGATGTAACCGAAGTTCTGGATCTGGGAGGAATCGCGGCTCTGGTGCGAGAAATTGATGTTGATGCGGTCCCTTGTGGTGAGCGGGATCGACACCTGGCCATTGACGTTCGTGTTGTTGTTCGGATTGTTCGCGATGAGCTGATAGTTATTCTTCAGGCCGCTGCCGGTGGGCGTCGGGAAGAAGTTCAGGAGACCCTCCGCTGCGGGGCTGATGCGGCTCTGCGGAATGATGTTGTTCGTGAACGGCTGGCCGTTCAGCGGATCGTAAATCACGATCGGAGTGGCTGCCGCGAGCAGGCTGGAGAAATCGCCGCTGCGCAGATCGGACGTGGGCAGGCTCGAGGTCGGGTTCACGCCCACGCGATTGCGCGCGCCGCTGACATTCAGGTTCCAGCGCGAGTTACGCAGATTGATCTTCGTTTTCGGGACCATGATGGGGCCGCCGAGAGTAAAACCCAGCATGTTGTTCGCGGTCGCGGCCTTCACCGGCTGCACCGTGGAGGTCGCAAACGAGTAGGGCCGGGCATTAAGGGCCGA
>DASZVV010000079.1:0-10702 GCA_035546955.1 Bryobacteraceae bacterium | reverse complement strand
GGCTTCCCTTCCAGCGTCAGCAGGTTGATGTTCTTCTGGATCCGGGAGTTGATCGAAGTGGTTTTCCATTTCTCCAGCTCCGACTTCAGGAACAGCATCGCCTCATCCCGGCGGCCCATCAGAGTGAGCGCCTGCGCGCTGACCTCGATCGACGCGCCGAGGGCAGTCGGAAGGTTCGGGTCGCTATCGAGCTTGCGGCCCGCCATCTGCTTCAGACAAAGATCGCGGACCTGGGACGCATTGTCGAGCGCGGCCTGATATTGCCTCGTCTGGAGATACCCGCGTCCGAGCCAGGAGTAGCCCTCCAGATACTCGGGCGTCATTCCGCGCTGATCGCGGTACAGCTTGAGGATGGCGTTGGCTGTTCTGAAATCGCCCGCCATCGCATACTGACTTACGGCGGTCGCGAAGACCGAAGCGCCGTGCGCCAGCGCGCCCGCAAGGAGCGCAACAAGCCCCAGCCTACGAAGAGGCATGGTGCAGAGGCGCGGCTTTTTCAAACTGAATCGCAGAGTTACTTTCCTTCTCGGCCTCTTCAAACCGGCCCAGCGCACGCAGCGCCTGTGCCGTCACATTCTCGGCCCGGAAGCCGAGCTTCTGCATGATCTCTTCACCCGGCGCCGAAGCACCGAAGCGGTTGAGGCCAATCGTAATGCCGTCCGACCCAGCCCAACGGTCCCATCCGAACGTCGAACCGGCTTCCACCGTAACACGCGCGCGGACCGCTTTGGGTAACACGCCTTCGCGATATTTCTCGTCCTGATCTTCGAAGAGATTCATGGACGGCATGCTGACCACGCGAGCCTTCACCCCGTAATCCCCGAGCTTCTTCTGCGCCGCCACGCAGAGCTGCACTTCTGAGCCCGCGCCGATCAGAATCACGTCGGGCTTGCCGCCTTCCGCTTCGGAGAGAATGTAGGCGCCTTTGGTCGAATCGCCAACAGCGGTGGAGCGATCGAGGTGGGGCACGTTCTGGCGGGTGAGCGCGAACAGCGACGGCCCTTCGTGCTGCGCCGCGAAGATCCAGCACTCGGCGGTCTCGGTCGCGTCAGCGGGCCGCATCACATTGAGGTAGGGGATGGCGCGCAGGCCAGCGAGCTGCTCGACCGGCTCATGTGTGGGGCCGTCTTCACCGACACCAATGCTGTCATGCGTGAAAACCCACAGCGCCTTCAGCTTGCTCAGCGCGGAGAGGCGGATCGCGGGCTTCATGTAATCGGAGAACACGAGGAACGTGGCGCCGAACGGGAGCACGCCGCCATGCGCCGCCATGCCGTTGACCGCCGCGCCCATCGCGTGCTCGCGAACGCCGAATGCAACGTTTCGGCCGGCGTAATTCCAGCCGCCGCCAACCGCACCCATATTCGAGGCGCCTTCGACAACAGGCTGAAAATCGCCCATACCTTTGAGCGCTGTATTGGTGGAGGGATTGAGGTCGGCGGAACCGCCCATGAGGTTGCCGATGCGCTTCGCGAGCGCGTTGAGCACTTCCCCGCCCGCAACGCGAGTCGCGACGGCCTTATCCCCAGCCTTCCATTTGGGGACATCCGCCGCGAAATCGGCGGGAAGCTTGCCGGCGGTGAAGGCCTCGAACTCGGCGGCTTCCGCCGGATAGGCGGCCTTATAAGCGTTGAGGCGCGATTCCCATTCCTTCTGGGCTTTCAGGCCCTTCGCGATCTGCTGCCGGAAGTATTCGACGGCCTCTTCCGGAAGATAGAACTTTTCTTCGGAAGGCCAGCCGAGGGCCTTCTTCGTCGCGAGCAATTCGTCTTCGCCGAGCGGGCTGCCGTGAGCGGAGAAGTTGTCATGTTTCTTCGGGCTGCCGAAACCGATGTGCGTGTGGACGAGAAGCAGCGAAGGTTTCTTCGTTTCCGCCTTTGCCTGGTCGATCGCCTTGCTCACCGCGGCAGTGTCATTACCGTTCTCAACGTGAATGGTCTGCCAGCCGAGAGCCTCGAAGCGCTTCGCGACATCTTCCGTAAATGTGAGATCCGTGCCGCCCGCGAGGGTGATGCGGTTTTGGTCATAGAGGAAGATGAGCTTGCCGAGCTGAAGATGACCGGCGAGCGACGCGGCCTCATTCGTGATGCCTTCCATCAGGTCGCCATCCCCGCAGATGCCATAGGTGTGGTGGTCGACGATGGTGTGGTCCGGCTTGTTGAAGCGCGCGGCGAGCCACTGCTCGGCGATCGCCATACCGACGGCGTTGCTGAAGCCCTGGCCGAGGGGCCCGGTGGCAACTTCGACGCCCGGTGTGTGGCCGCGTTCGGGATGGCCCGGAGTCATACTACCCCACTGGCGGAACTGCTTGATCTGGTCGAGCGGGAGATCGTAGCCGGTCAGATAAAGGAGGCTGTAAAGCAGCATGGACCCGTGGCCGGCCGAAAGCAGGAAACGGTCACGATCCGCCCAACTCGGGTTCTGGGGGTTGAACTTCATATGCTTCGTCCAGAGCGTGTAAGCCATGGCGGCGGCGCCCATGGGCATTCCGGGGTGGCCGGAATTCGCTTTCTGGACGGCATCAGCCGAGAGAATACGGATCGTATTGATACACAGGTTTTCGAGCGCCTGCGGGTCTGTGGTGGGCAATGAAGTCTCCTAAATGCTCATTTTAACCGTTAGAAACGATTGGTTCATGGCGAACCGGAAAGTTGACGCTGCGCGCGATGAAGCAGAGCTTCCCGGCTTCTTCATGCAGTTGCATGGCGAGTGTGCGGTCGGATGCCGCGGTGACGATGACGCGCGGGCGCAGCATCACTTCGACGAATTCACCCGAACCGTCTTTGTTCTCGCGCATGGTGCCGGTGGCCTCGTCTTCGTACGCGGTGACGACAATGTCATTGACCGCGCAGAGGTGGAGATAGCTCAGCATATGGCAGGCGGAGAGGCTCGCGACCAGCAGGTCTTCGGGGTTATAGCGGGCGGACTCGCCCCGGAAGTGCGGATCGGAGGAACCGGCGATGGGCGCGGACTTCTTTGGCGCGGTGATCTCGTGATTTCGGCCGTAGGCGCGATATTCGGATGTGCCGGTTCCGTGATTTCCCGTCCATCGGAGACGCGTGGTGTATTCGTGGCTACTCAATCGGTTCGGACCTCTCGATAAGATGAGAGTACATGAGTCCTGGACAACAGGGGCAGCCGAAACTGCCCATCCCCGGCGTAAAGAACCTGATTGCCATTGGCAGCGGCAAGGGAGGCGTCGGCAAAACGACGGTTTCGGTGAATCTCGCGATTGCGCTGGCGCACCTCGGCTACAAGACCGGCCTGCTCGATGCCGATGTCTACGGCCCCAACGTGCCGCTGATGATGGGGACGAACGCCACCCCAACCGCGAAGGGCGAGCGCATTCAGCCGCTCGAGAACTATGGCGTGGTGCTGATGTCGATGGGGTTCCTGAATCCCGGCGACAAGCCGCTCGTGTGGCGCGGGCCGATGCTTCACAGTGTGATTCAGCAGTTCCTGCGCGGGGTGGATTGGGGAGAACTCGATTACCTGATCATCGATCTGCCGCCGGGAACGGGCGACGTGCAGTTGTCGCTGATTCAGACGGCACCAGTGACCGGGGCGATTGTGGTGACGACGCCCTCGGCAGTGTCGCTCGACGATGCGCGCAAGGCGGTGCTGATGTTCCAGCAGGTAAAGGTACCGGTGCTCGGGATGGTGGAGAACATGAGCTACCTGCAATGCCCGCATTGCGATGAACGGATCGATGTGTTCAGCCATGGCGGCGGGCAGAAGACGGCGGAGGCGATGTCGATCCATTTTCTGGGAGCGCTGCCGCTCGATCCGCAGGTGCGGATTGGTGGGGACACCGGACATCCCGTGGCTGCCGCAGGGCCGGAAGATGCTAAGGGTGGCGTGTTCTACCCGCTTGCAAAAGCTGTGGTGGAACGTGCGCATGAGGCTTCGAAGATTAGTGGTCCGACGATGACGGTTAGCGATTAGGGTTAGAAATCGCGATAAAATGGTTTCAGGCGGCAACATGGTCACCCCACTCGTTGAGGACATTCTGGAACAGGCTCGGAACCTCTCGCCAGCCGAGCGTGCATCGCTGATTGAAGCGCTGACCGAAGAGCCGACACCGACGGGCAAACGCGACAGTGCTTACGGGAAATACCCATGGCTATCGAGTGTCGACGATTTTCTGCGTGAAAAGCACGAAGAGACAGAGCGCGAAGATCCATAATTATCCGTGAAATACACACTCGATGCGAGTGCGATGGTCGCGTTGGTCCGACGCGAACCTGGCGGAAGCCTTGTTGAAGAGCTTCTGAGTAATCCTGAAAACGACTGTTTCGCCCATGCAGCGAATTTGTGCGAGGTTTACTATGACGCGTGCCGACCTCGCGGACCGGAGGCTGCGGCAGACCTCATCGCTCATCTGTACCGTTCAGGTATCCGCTCCCGTGCTGACATGGATTCAGAATTCTGGCAAGAGGCTGGACGGCTGAAAGCTCGCGTACGGAGGATTTCACTCGCCGACTGTTTTGGTCTTACTCTCGCGCGTCGATTGGACGCTGAGTTCGTTACGGCTGACCGGCATGAACTTGAGCCGGTCGCGGGCGAGTACAAGATTCGGTTTATTCGCTAGGTTGCGCCGGGCGGAAGCCCGGCGGCAGGGCTGAAGCCCCGCCCTACGAGCACTTCGTTGAGGGAGCCTTGGCGGTAGCCTTCGAGATCCAAGGTTACGTATTTGTAGCCGAGGCGCTTAAATATGGCGGTGAGTTTACCCGCCATCTCCACCGATAGCGCGCGCGGGAGTTCTTCGGGGGCTACTTCGATCCGGACGATTTCTCCGTGGTATCTGGTGCGGAACTGGCGGAAGCCGAGGGCTTTCATTTCCTCTTCGCCCTGTTCCACCTGCTTCACGTTCTGAATCGTCACGGGGGTGCCATAGGGGATTCGTGAGCTGAGGCAGGCGGCGGCGGGGCGGTCCCACGTGGGAAGGCCAGCCTCCCTGGAGAACTGGCGGATTTCGGCCTTCGTGAGCTCCGCTTTCACCAGCGGAGCTTCCACTTCGTGCAACTTCGCAGCGCGCTGACCGGGGCGGTAGTCGCCGAGGTCGTCTTTGTTGACGCCGTAGACGATGTGTTCGATTCCCCGCTCTGCTCCGAATTTTTCGAGGACACTGAAGAGCTCGTCCTTGCAGTGGAAGCAGCGGTCGGGTCCGTTTTTCGCGTAATCCGGATTATCGAATTCGCTTGTTTTGATGTATTCGTGGCGGATGCCGAATTGCTTCGCGAACGCTTCGGCATCGCGCTTGTGCGATTCGGGGATGGACGCGGAATCGGCCGTCACGGCGATCGCGTCGTCTCCCAGCGCTTGTCTGGCGGCCCAGGCGAGATAGGCTGAGTCCGCTCCGCCGGAATAGGCCACAATGACCCTGCCCATGCGGCGGAGCGATTCGATCAGACTATCCTGTTTGGTCATTACTGCACCGTTTCGTCCGGCTTCTCTTCCGATTCGGGGATGAGGCACGCCGCAGCGACGCTGTCGTTCTCTTCCATTCTGACGAGGCGAACTCCCTGAGTGGAGCGGCCCGCCTGGCGGATTTCGCCCGAATCGATGCGGATCATTTTGCCATCGCGCGTGACGATCATGAGCTCGGAGTCTTCCTTCACCGAGAGAATGCCGACCACCTTGCCGGTTTTATTGGTGGTCTTCATGTTGATAACGCCCTTGACGCCGCGATTGGTGAGGCGGTAATCCTCGACCTTTGTGCGCTTGCCGTAGCCGTGCTCGGAGATGGAGAGAATGAGCCCGCCCTCGACGATGACTTCGGCGCCCACGATGAAATCATCCGCAGCAAGATCCATGCCACGCACACCGCGCGCGGGACGGCCCATCGGGCGAACATGATCTTCCGAGAAACGAATCGCCTGGCCATCGTGCGAGCCGAGGAAAATGAAGTCCTTGCCCGAGGTGCAGCGCGCCGCGATGAGCTCATCGCCCTCATCGAGACCCAGCGCGATGATGCCGCGCGACATCGGATTGCCGAATTCGGAGATCGCGCACTTCTTGATAACGCCGTACTTCGTCACCATGACGATATTGGAGTCGCCTTCAAATGACTTCACCGGCAGGAAGGCCTTCACGCTCTCATCGGGCTGGAGATTGATGAGGTTGCTGATGTGCTTGCCCTTGCCAGACGTGGAGGCGTCCGGGATTTCGTAAATCTTGAGCCAGTAGACGCGGCCCTTGCTGGTGAAGACCAGCAGGAAGGCGTGGGTGGAGGCGACGAGGAAGTACTCGACGAAATCCTCGCTGCGCGTGCCCATTCCGATGCGGCCTTTGCCGCCGCGCGTCTGGCGGCGATAGGTATCCACCGCGGTGCGCTTGAGATAGCCGCCGTGGGTGACGGTGACGGCGACGTCTTCCACCTGGACGAGATCTTCCAGGCTGATCTCGCCGGTGTCTTCGATAATCTCGGTGCGGCGCTCGTCGCCAAAATCCTTCTGGACTTCTTTGAGTTCCTTGATAATGAGCTCGCGGAGCACCTTTTCGGAGCCGAGGATTTCGAGGTATTCCGCGATACGGCGCTGGATATCGGCGAGTTCGGCGGCGATCTTCTCCTGCTCCATCCCGGTGAGGCGCTGCAACTGGAGCTCGATGATGGCCTGCGCCTGGCGCTCGCTCAGCTTCCTCATCGGCTCGGCGGCGCCGGCGGCTTTCAGATACAGGTCATTGAATTTGAACTTCGTGGAGGCCTCAATCA
The DNA here is from genome assembly GCA_035546955.1 of Bryobacteraceae bacterium. Classification (GTDB taxonomy): domain Bacteria; phylum Acidobacteriota; class Terriglobia; order Bryobacterales; family Bryobacteraceae; genus BOG-234. Next base: position 3,987 of record DASZVV010000079.1, on the reverse strand, counting down.
GCGACTCGCGCGCTTCCTTTGGCGATTTCGATGCACGGATGAGGCGGATGACTTCGTCGATATTATCGAGCGCGAGACGGAAGCCGAGCAGGATGTGCTCGCGCTCGCGGGCTTTGCGCAGTTCGTAATCGGTGCGGCGGCGAACAACATCGACGCGGTGTTCGATGAAGTATTTGATCGTCTGGATGAGGCCGAGCTCGCGGGGCTGGCCGTGGACGATCGACAGGTTGATGATGCCGAAGCTGATCTGAAGCTGGGTGTTCTTGTAGAGGTTGTTGAGAATAACCTCGGCCTGTTCGCCGCGCTTCAGCTCATACACGATGCGGAGGCCATCGCGATCGCTCTCGTCGCGAATATCGGCAATGCCTTCGATCTTTTTCTCGTTGATGAGCCCGGAGGTGGTTTCGATGAGGCGCGACTTGTTGACCTGATAGGGAATTTCAGTGACGACGATCTGTTCGCGATCGCCCTTGCCCATTTTTTCCGTGAAGGCTTTGGCGCGGATTTTGAGAGAGCCGCGACCTTTTGTATAGGCGTCAACGATGCCCTGGCGCCCGAGGATGTAGCCGCCAGTGGGGAAATCCGGGCCCTGAACGATTTCGAGAATCTTCGGAAGCTGCGTTTCGGGATGGCGGATGAGCTGGATCGCCGCCTCGATAATTTCGTTGAGGTTGTGCGGCGGGATGCGGGTCGCCATGCCGACGGCGATGCCTTCAGATCCGTTGACGAGGAGGTTCGGGATGCGGGTGGGGAGAACGTCCGGCTCGACTTCGCTTTCGTCGTAGTTGGGGCGGAAGTCGACGGTCTCTTTGTCGATGTCTTCGAGGAGCGCGCCGGCGATTTTGGAGAGGCGGGCTTCGGTGTATCGCATGGCGGCGGGCGGGTCGCCATCGACAGAGCCGAAGTTGCCCTGCCCATCGACGAGCGGGTAGCGCATGGAGAAATCCTGGGCCATGCGGACGAGGGAGTCGTAGACGGGGGCGTCGCCATGCGGGTGATATTTACCGAGGACTTCTCCGACGATCTTGGCGCATTTGCGGGTGGGCCGGTTGGAGGTGAGGCCCATTTCGTTCATGCCGAAAAGAATGCGGCGATGGACGGGCTTGAGGCCGTCGCGGACATCGGGGAGGGCGCGGCCAACGATCACGCTCATGGCGTAATCGAGGTAGGAGCGCTTCATCTCGTCTTCGATGTTGACGGGGAGCATGTTGCCGCCGGATGGGGGCGCGGCTTTGGGGTCTGGCGGCGCGGGTGGGCGCTGTAGCGGGTTGTCCTGATCGGCCATGATTTTTTGGGTTTAAGTTCTATTTTAGCAGGGAGTTAGGTGCGGTGGATGGGTGTTTTTCGCGGGGGGCGGGGGCGGGTGGGTTCGATGGCCGGTTTGGTGGGTTCGAGAGGGCGTTTTGGTGGGTTCGCTGCGGGTTTTGGTGGGTTCGTTTGAAGTTGGACATGGTTTGTTTTCATGGATTTCGGTGGGTTCGTTGGTGCTTTTGAGGCCGGCGCTGACGGGGCAGTGGATTCCAGGGTACCGGGGGCATAACGCCCCCACCATGGACGGACGGGCTCAAGCACAATTGAGATGTAGCACGGGGCGCCGCCGAAATATCGGCCTTCCGGAGACCAGATCTCGGCAGCTCATTGAGGAGTTGAGAGTTAGCTGGCGTTCACTCCGCCTGAAATTCGTGTCAATGGCCAGCGGCGGATGACTCGAGCCGCGACAAACGGTCTTTGATCGCCTGAGACTCGCGGCGCAGGTCGTCATTCTCGCGCTCCAGCTCTGTACTCCGCTTTTCGGCTTCGATCATGTGCAAGGTCAGTTCTTCGATCTTTGCCAGAAGTTTCGCCTGCATATCGCCGAGACTGATTCCCTTTTCGGCGACTTCCTGCGCGGACGGAACGCCCGGCAAGTGATGATTTTCCGCCACGAATTTCTCCACATCGGTGAGAGGTGCGAGAGAGTAACCAGAGTCGAAGATATAGTCGGACCAGCCAGTGGCTGTGACCACGACCTCTTTCGTTGTGATCGTCCCATTCACGGCGAGCTTTGAAGTTGGAGCTGACGTTCCGATCCCGACATTACCCGACCTCAGCAAAGTCATCACCGGAGATGATGGGCTCGTGGTTCCGACGAAGAAATTCAGAGGGCTTCCGCTGGTCCCCAGATTCAGCGGCGTGTTCCAAGAGTGAATCGCGTGCGTGGAAGGAACCGTGTACCAGGTGGTCCCATTGGCGGCGGAGCCGTTCCCCACGAGGTCCAGAGAGTAATTTCCGAGATTGTTGCCCGGCAAGTATACGCGCAGGTCTTTATACGAGTTGCTGGCATCGCTCCCGTACCATGAGGCGGCGAGGGAACTGCCCGCTACCATAGCCCCGGTCAGGACGTTTCCGTCGTTGTAGGTATCCAATCCTGTAGCGGCATTTCCCCAGATGAGCTGCGGGCTGAAGCCGGTCGCGGTGGTCACTTTCGAACTGTTGTACGAATCATCCGTTCCGGTGACGGCGATCTGGGCAGTCGAACCGTGAACTTCGAGAGAACTGCCGGGAGAGGTTGTTCCGATACCGGCGTTTCCAGATGCTGGAAAGGTATTGCTCTGGGCGACCGCGGCGACAGCCCCCCCCATCCACAGGCCAGCAGCGACGAATGTCGCAAGAACTTGTGATTTTGTCATATGTTTTTACCTTACGCGCGAATTCATCTCCAGCCGCTCGATGCGTTCGCGCAGATCGTGATTCTCCTGTTCGACCGTGAGGTTACGTTTCTCTTCCTCGATCATGTGAAGCGTCAGTTCTTCGATCTTCGCCAGAAGCTTCGACTGGATCTCGCCGACGCTCACACCTTTATCAGCGACTTCGGCGGCGGAAGGAATGTCCGGCAGGTGGTGATTTTTTTCTATGAATGAAGCAATCTCGCTCAGCGGCGTGAGCGAATATTTCGGATCAAACACGTAGTCCGACCAGCCAGTATTCACAACCACCTCTTTCGCCTGAATCGCGCCATTCACGGACATCACGCACCCGGTGGGCGCATTGGCCGTGCACGGTGCGGCGGTTCCAACGCCTACATTGCCCAAAAAGACGGACGAGCCGTTCGTCACTTCGAGACTCGTCCAGTTTGCAGCGGACGTAACGGTTGGATTGATATAGAGACCGAACGTGTTTCCGTTCGCCCCGCCCGTCTGATTGATGGTGGGGGTCAGCGACAGTGCCTTCCACACGCCAGTACCCGAGACGGGGGAATAATTGCCATTCATCAGAACGAACTGCGTCTCGCCGGATGCGGCTCGCTGCGGATTAATCGTGTCGAAAACGATTCCGGAAGTGAGCGTATCGTAAGGATCGCCGTTGAGGTGAAGACCGGTGTGGGTGGATGCCTCCCAGTTCAAACCGTTGTTTCTGAACCAGGAGAGTGCGCCGCCGGTGGATACCAGAAAATCCAGAACGTGAGGACCCGACAGGTCCGTATCGTTTTGTATCGACAGAATCGTGTGCGACGTGCCTGCCGTCGATTCCACCTTCACCACAGGTCCGGAATTCATGGTTCCGGAGACGTGGAGCGGGGCGGCCGGTGAGGATGTCCCGATTCCGGCATTACCGCCGGTCAGACAATAGGAGCCACTCGGCGAGCAGCCAGCGCTGGTCCATTGCGCAAAAGCCGGCTGGCGCGAACAGATCAGCAGTAGCGGCGCTATGGCCAAAACCCGCAAGGGGGAAGACGTTCTCATTGTTCCGGGCTCCTTTCTGATTTCTTTTCCAGGCTTTCGATCCTTCGGCGGAGATCCTGATTCTCCTGCTCGACGTGGCGGTTGTGCTTTTCCTCTTCGATCATGTGGAGCGTCAATTCCTCGATCTTTGCCAGGAGTTTCGCCTGCATGTCTCCGACGCTGATGCCGCTCTCCGCGACGTCTTTCGCTGACGGGATGCCTGGAAGATGATGATTTTGCGTTCGCTACTCGGGTATGGCCCACTTCGCTACTCTCATTTGGCCCC
>DASZVV010000078.1:0-5980 GCA_035546955.1 Bryobacteraceae bacterium | reverse complement strand
ACGGAGCGGAGAATATCGTATCTGGCAAACGTGTCGAGTATGGCTGTGCTCAAACGCTCGACCTCCAATGGCCCCTCGAATTCGATCCGCGAGCGCACCCACAGAATGGGTACCGATCGATGAAGTTCAAGCGGTGTCAGCTGCGAAGATATCGCGCGAGGCATACGCCACATGCTCAACTGGCCCCACGACCCGGCATGTCGTTGCGACGGCTGAAATTCCTCGCGACGGGATGCCGTTTTGTCAGTAAGATCCTCAATGGCTGCAGCAAGCCTGCGCACCGTTCTGTTCTCGCGCAGCAGGTCAGGTTCAATCAGGCATCCTGAGGCGCCTTCCAGGCGGGACCGCAACTGCATGTAGCTGAGTGAGTCAAGCGGAATGGGGGAGTCAAGCGGGATCTGGGAAGGTTCATTGATGCCGAGCAGATCAGCCACCTGCCTGAGAATCAGTGCCTGCCACCGTCCGCCGGAGACGCCACCGTCCTGACCATCCGGGTGGCTAGAGCCGGCTTCCGGCTTAATCGCGAACTGAGCGTTCGACGCGGACAGCGTCAGCTTCACCCGGTGACTCAGAAGAACGCCAAGCCCTCGGAGCAAAGCTTCCTCTTCATCGAGGACCGAGGAGTGCAGCGCCGCGCACGCATGCGGCCGCCCCTGCAGAATTCTCCCAATCCAGTGCGAGCAGTTCGACTGCCCGCCTGCCTCAACGAAGATCCTCGCCCCGTCCTCATAAAGCCTGCCAATCAATTTCGGGAAGTCAACGGTTTGCGTATACGATTCTGCAAGAGCGCTGGCAATCGCTGAGGAAGTCTGGTCGATGGGCTGATCGAAAACAGCCGAGTAGAATTCCACGCCCGGGTGAGGCTTCACGGGCAGTTCGTGAATCCATCTCAGCGTTTTCACTTCCCTCCTCGCTGCTCCGCAGTGTATTGCGAGTTGAAAAGGAGCATCGATGTATGGCAGCTGCAGCGCATCCAGAACGCGCCCACAGGCCGTCGCCTCGCCCCCAATCATCGCTTCCCGCGGCGTATGGATCGTAATGAGCGATACGGTGGGCTCACTGCTCAGCGCGGTCCGGATTCTGTCGAGAGGTCCCTGAACGATTGCGGACCTCCAGAAGAAATCTTTTCCCGCGTCAATTCCGAAATGTTCCCTGGCTGAGATCATCGGTCCCGCAAGCCGCTCGGTAAACAGCTTCGAGTCCGCGAATTTGCGGTCGAGGAGCGCGGGATTGGGCCACACGGAAAGCGCTGCGAACATGCTGCCCTCGCCGACGCTGAAGCCCGCGGCCATTTGCGGAGAAACGCCGTATTCATCGCGCAGCAACTGCGTGTAGAGGTAGGAAAGAACCATGCTCGCCCGGGACACTTTCATCGCATCTCTGGCCAGGGGTTCAACTGCGGAATCAGGTCCGGACACGGTATCGCATAACTCACCGTCGGCCTGACCTGTCGCTGCCCTGAGTTTGCAGACCGGATCAGTGAACCGGCGAAATATCTTCGCGCCCGCGCCAGCCATGGCACTGCCCATGCCGGGATAGATAAAGGCGATCTTTCCTGAACTGCCCAAAGGAACAGGGGCAAAATAACTTCCGGAGGGCGTGATCCAGGGACTTCCTGTCGAAACCGCCTTCGGAATCCCAACCGCGGCCCAGCCAAGCTCACGCATCAGAGCCGCGCGATCGTCCGCTATCAATGAACACGCCACTGCGAAATCTCCGCCGGCGCGATCAAGACTCTCGGTTGAAATATTCGCGAGAGAAGCGCCCGCTTTGACCCTCGCCTCCATCCTGTCGCGTTCGGCAAGGATGTCGTATTCGGTATCCCCGCTTAACGCAAACAGCCTGGCGGCCCGTAGCTCGTTCGACGCTGTAACGACCCTGGCGCTTAATCCCGAAGCATGATAGATCCGCTTCGAATCGACGTAGAGGGAACCCTCCGCGCGAATGATAGCCCCGTCCGCAGTGCTTTCAATATCGGTGATGATGACATCGACAGTGACGTCGCGATTGTTCGGCGTAACCTGCCCGCGGTATTTCCACACGATTCGCGTGTCGCGGTCGCCGAGAGGCTCAATTCGCGACACAGAACGGCCATCCACGCGGCTTCGTTCCTCGCAAAGGATTTGCAACGCCTGCAGCATGGCCTCCACGCCAAGCGATCCGGGCTGTACCGGATCCCGATAAAAATGCGCCCGGAAATACCAGTCATCCGGCAGAACATTTCGGCGCGCAACAATCCGGCCCAGCTTCGCGGCTCCGCCATCGGGCCAGAGAGAGACGACTTCGTCGATCATGCGAAGCTTGCCGGTTACGCGCGGCGTGGGCTGGGCATCAAGCGCCCAGGGCGCCGGCGCCGGTTCGTTCTGCTCGGCGGCTGGCAAGCCGGCCTGCTCTCGCATGGATTCTCGCGTGAAGTATCCAAATCTGGTTTCACACGAGAACACCGGCCCCTCGGCGCTTCTGACTTCCACCTCAAAGCCGACGATGATCATATTGCCGACCCGCGAATGAGACGTGAAGTGCACGGTCGTCGACAATACGCCAGCCCGGCGGCCGACCGAACGGTGGACCACTCCATCTCCGTCGAGGTTGCGAAAACAGAATTCCTCGCCGGAGAGCACGCCCGAGAAAGACGCAATCCAGCCGCACGGTTGAAGCGCAACCTCCATCAGCGCGCAGAGCGGCATTTCTTCCAGATGATTGTCAGCGAAATACCAGGCATCTTCCGGAATGTCGTACTCAACCTCGACTTTCGTTCCTGTCTGGCCGCCCCCCATGCGGCCCTCCGTCGAGACGATTCGCGACATGAAGTGGAACGGCGGCCCCGGCAGCCGCGGCACCACTTTCCCGGAGTCATAAACTGCGTACATCGGCCCGAAAGCTTCGGATGGCCGGCCCCAGGCGCACGCCAGAAGCGAATACAGGTCGAAGACAAAAGGCGCACCGCTGTCGGCCGGAAGGCTCCTGGCAACAGGCGGCGCAATTCGGCCCCGGTCGAGCGGATATGCGGCGGTGAGTTTGAGGCCCATGCGGCGGCAGTGAAAAGCCTTCACGCCATCCACGGTCCCCAGAAGATCCGCAAAGAGAATCGGTTCTGTACCTCCGATCAGTTCATCGACGAACACCTCATAGATCAGCTCCCGGGATCTGGGGGTTGCCTGCCCTCTGCACCGCAGTTTGTATTCGTTGCCCGCTGCCGGCATAAAAAGGAAGCCATCCCGGTCGAGCGTGAATCCCAGCGCCGCAAGATAGATGGACATCGCCTGCAGACTGCCCTCCAGCATCAGAGTGCCCGGCATGCACGGATCGTCCTTGAAATGTCCCTTGTAAAACCAGTGCTCCGCGGAGAGTGCCAGCTTCGCTCGCAGGTAGCCCCGCTTCCACGGCCCACCAGCTGGGTCGAACTCGAGTACTTCATCGATCAGCCGCAGGTTGCCGCCCTGGATACTCGGCGTGCGCGTATGGCTCTGAGTGAAGTGAAATCCCTCGCCGAAACACTCGTGAGCCCGGCCTTCGATGAACGCCTGAATATCCGCCGCGCTCAGGGCCGATTTGAGGCACGTGACGGGCGCCGGATCGACGCGTCCGTTCGCCGTTGGCGGTCCAGTCTCCGGATCGAAGAGCACGCCGCCGGTTTCGGCCAGTTCCTGGTCCGTAAAGAATCCGGCTTGTCCTCCCCGTACCTTCATTCGTAACTCACCGTTCACGCGGCAATCGTACTGAAAAAAGAAAAGCCGCACATTTCCCTGCTGCGCGTGACCGTTGATAGTGATCTCATACGCGAGCGTTTCCCCAGGCCCGGGTAATTCCCCAAACAGAGTCAGATCGCATCCCAGCAGACGATAGACGCGTTCACCGCGGTTGAACTGATCGATGCCCAGCCATGAAATCAGCAGAAGGTCCGCCTGTCCCGCCTCGACGACGAGTCCCGCCGGCATTCTTCCTTCGTGCAGATACCAGCCGTCCGCGGCGATATCGGTTTCTGTCCAGATCGTCCCCTGGCCCATCGAGTAGGGAGTGCCTTTGATTCCGGTGACCCGGTCCACCAACAGCAGCGGAGGCTCGGGCATGCGAACCACTCTGCGAAAGCCGTCCTGCTCCTCAAAAAGCGGTCCCAGAACCGGCGCAATCGGTCCGGAGGCAATCGCCTCCAGCGCGCGCCGATCGAGCTTCGGTCCGGGTTTTCCTGCGTTCAATAAATTTTCCCGGTGCGCCGGAGCCGGCGCAAATACGGGAACGATTTCGGACGGCAGGTCTGGTGCTGAATCAACCGTGATACGCGACAGCAGCTCGACGAACTGCATGTGGGAGGCTGCCAATTGCCGCTGAAAAGCAATATGCAATTGGGCGAGATCGTGGTGGTGTAAAGCGAGCGCATCGACGTCGTTCGCTGTGGGCGCGGCGCAGTGTTCGCCCATACCGCTGTTCCTTTCGAATGAAATCGGCGGCAGAACACTCGGGATGCGCGGCGGAGGCGTCATGATCTGAACAGGGAATTCGGCCAGGCGTACAGGTTCGGCATGAGCGGATATCTGCATTTCGTGTCTGGCAGCTTTTTTGGGTGACTTCTCAGCGTTATCGGTTACCAGCACCCTGGGGTCAAGCGGCACGCCTGCGGCGAAAAGCCGGGCAACACTTTCGAGAGCCTGCAAAACAGAAGAGCGGCCCGGCTGATCGAGTGCCACCGCGAGATGAGGCCGGTCGCCGAGTATCTCATCGATCCAGCGGGTACAAGCCGCGTGAGGACCGTGTTCAATGAAGATCCGCACGCCGTCGGCCCACGCCCGCTCGATCATAGCGGGAAAATCGATTGTCCTCATCGCCTGTCCAACCAGAGCGTCCGCGACGCTGTCGTCGCTGAGCGTGTAGCTTGAGAGCGTTGCGTGCGTGTAAAACCGGACGCCAGGCACAGGCTGAGTTGTTCTTCTGTGGAGCGCCCGCCATTCATCGGCCACAATCTTCGCTTCCGGGCAGTGCATGACGAAGTCGTAGCCGAGTGAGCTGGCCCGAGCTGCTCCCACGCGGTCCGCGACGCGTCTGCAGCCTTCCGGATCGCCCGCGATGACGGCATCATTCGCGCTGTGCACAATCGCCAGATGGACGCGCGGCTCGCTCGCCAGCGCCTCCCGGATTCTCTCTGCGGAAGCCGCTACACGCAGCGTCGTGAACGCCGCCGTCTCGTGCGCCTCCAGTCCCCATGCGCTTCGCAGGCACTGGAACTCCCCCGAAAGCGTTGTCGAATAAAAGCCACTCCCTTTCAATTCGCGGTGAAAGTCATCGAGATCGGTCCATGCTCCGAAAGCGAAGAGGGCGTTGGTCTCTCCCGAGCAGTAGCCGATTGCGGCGTGCGGCCGCAGGTCCAGCCGGCGAAGCATCAACTCCGCGTGAGCCTGGATGAGAAACGAAGATCCCCAGAGCTTTTCCTCTGGTGAAGCCCCCATCGCCGGCTCACTCTCGTAAAGCCACGCTGCCGACTCGCGAAAGGAAGCGGCTCGCTCGCAAAGAGATTCAGCCAGCCCCGGGAATGCCAGCAGCAACTCACGCCCCATTCCCGCGTATGCTCCGGCGGGACCTCCGAAGACGCACGCGATCTCTCCCTGGAGAGTGCCCCGGCCGAACCAGACACCGTCACAGAGGGGCCCGGAGGCGACTTGCGGATCGTCGGTCAGCAGCCGCATGGCGAGCTCTCTTCGCGCCGCGAGCGTCCCGGCGTCGCGCGCCACGATGGCGACACGAAACGAGGATTCATCTGACCACGAAGAGTGTCGCGATGCGAGCTGCGCCATCAGCTGGTCCATACTCTCTGCTCCAAACACCGCGAAGCCATGGTCATGCGCGCTGTGTTCGCTGAATCCGGAGGAAGCAGCCACATCGCATTCCGTCACCTCGCCCCCGGTCGCCGCTACTCGTACGCGCATTCGAGGCCCGCTTGCGGCTGTTATCCATGGCATCGAGGGGCGCCCAGAAGCCGGCAGTAATG
>DASZVV010000077.1:0-10028 GCA_035546955.1 Bryobacteraceae bacterium | reverse complement strand
TGCGGGTGCGGAATGGGGAATGGTCGGTGGTGGGAGGGATGATCGGCGATTCGAAATCGAAGACGAAGGGCGGGTTCTGGGGATTGGCGGAGATTCCTATCCTGGGGCAGCTTTTCAGCAATACGTCGATCGATAAGGAATCGAATAGTTTTCTGATTGGCGTACGGCCGTATATCTTGTCGCTGGGGCCGAGCGAGACGAATGTGACGGTGCCGCTGCGGGCGGGGACGGACCAGCGGCCGTTCACGCCACTGTAGCGTTCGAAACGGATTCCCGGACGCGGGCGAACAACCCGCCGGGTGAATGAACCCTCCGGGGCGGCGCTATAATGGGCTCAGGTGAAAGGGGGCGCAACGGCTTCGACGGGAATGGATTGCGATGGGAAGGCGTGCCGGGTTCCGAGCTCCCGTTAAACGATCGGAAAACCAAAACTGCCAATAACATGCAGTTTGCTTACGCTGCTTAATTAAACCCTAAGCGCGTACGCTCCAGCCAGTCAGCCCGCGGGCTGGTCAGTGAGTGTCATCTCAGCGGGATAGGAAGCAGGCTTCTGTCCGGAGCCGAGATCCGAGATCAATCGGGCTGGTTCGGCGTTATCTTGCTGGTTCTTAGGCGCCGGATGAGAATCCAGAACTGAGCTACGCACGTAGGCTTTTCATTTCAGACGCTCTCGGACCCGGGTTCAACTCCCGGCGCCTCCACCACTACAACGGCGGACCTTCCGCCCAATCCGGCAGCGCTTCAACCAGTTTTGCGGTAGCTTTCCTGCGTTAGCTTACCCTCCGCTCGGTGCGTCTCGAAACGACAAAGCTTTTCGCCGTTCTCGATTCGCGTCATACAGGCGAGACATACGGGCCTGTTGTTAAAAAAAAGTTCGGTTTTTACACCGCAAAATGTGCACGGTTCCATTGGTACCAGGCCATCGTAGCGACTCAGGAAATGGCTTCACAATCAGGGAATTTTACAGGTACCGCGTGCCCGGATTTGATGCGTACAATGGGGATGCAATCGAGAGCCGTCTAAACCGCCTGGACCGGTTGGCTCCTCTTCTTTGCGGGGAAGAGGTTTGTGCGTGGACGAGATTGCGGTGCTCCAACAGAGTATTGAAGACATTTCAATGACCCGGTTGACATCGAGACGCTTACGTCTCGAAGCTCAAACCCTTCGAGGCAGGCTCCGCGCGGAGACAGATAGGCGACTTCAGCGAAATACTCCTGAACCGCGAAAACTTCAGATATTCGACTGGTTTCAGGGCAGTGAAAACGCGTGATTCGATGCAGCTAAGGGCCACCCGCTAATCCGGCGTGCCTCAATGCCGCGCACGAATCCGCAACGCGTCCCGCACCACACGCTCAGTTGGCCTGCCCGGCTCTCCCGTTTGTTTTCATAAAATATTGCTAACACCTCGGAGGCACTTCTTTTGCGGGCCTGGGACCGTAGTGAGGGTGAAAGGAAATTTTCCCAACACGGTGAATTCTCGCGGTGTGCTTCGGCAGGTTGAGGAAGCTGTTTCGAAAATGAGAGGAGAAACAAATGGCAATGAAGACGCCCCCGATCGTGTCCCCCGAGGAATGGGAAGCTGCGCGCCAGCAACTGCTCGTGAAAGAGAAAGCCTTCACCCGCTCGCGTGACGCACTCGCCGCCGAGCGCCGCCGGATGCCATGGCTGGCCGTGGAGAAGCAATATGAGTTCGAGGGCGCCGGCGGCAAGGTTAGTCTGGCTGACCTGTTCGAGGGACGCCGCCAGCTCATCGTCTACCGCGCCTTCTTCGAACCCGGGGTCTTCGGCTGGCCGGAGCAGGCCTGCCGCGGATGTTCGTTCGGCGCCGACCAGGTCGCTCATTTGGCCCACCTGAACGCGCGGGACACGACGCTCGCATACGCGTCACGCGCGCCGCAGCAGGACATCGCGCGTCTGAAGGCGCGGATGGAGTGGGATATGCCGTGGTACACAATCACCGACAGTTTCGATAAGGACTTCGGCGTTGATGAATGGCACGGCCACAACGTTTTCATCCGCGATGGCGGCAGGATTTTCCGGACCTACTTCATCAATAACCGCGGCGACGAGGCGATGGGGAGCACATGGAATTTCCTCGACATTACGCCGCTCGGCCGTCAGGAAGCCTGGGAGGATTCGCCCGAAGGTTACCCCCAAACGCCGCCGTACAACTGGTGGAACTGGCACGACAACTACGGCGCCGAGGCGGCCCCCAACCTAAAATGGGTTCAGGTGTCGGACGCCGGCGACGACGCCTTCCGGAAGTAAGCGGGGCGGGGTCGATTAGTGCGTTGATCGCATCTCAGGCCGCCGGATTTTGTTTATGCTGAAGGAGTGCTCCGCTTCATTCTGATTGTGTTGCTGGCGACGGACTCGTCGCTGGCGCAGAGGCCAGCGGCTCCGCCTGCTTTTGAGGTTGCCTCGATCAAGCCGTCGAATCCGGTAAAAGGCCTTGTCGGCGCTTACACCTATCCAGGAGGACGGGTTTTCGTCGGTCACTCAACTCTCAACGATCTCGTTGCCGATGCATTCGAAGTACAGGGTTTTCAGGTCAAGGGCGGCGCAGCGTGGACTCGAAGCGACCAGTACGATATCGATGCGCGGCCGCCCGCGTCTTCGGAATCCGCCAAACCCCAGCCGCGAACAATTCAGCAGCCGATGAATGGAGAGCAGCGTCAAATGCTTCGCTCACTCCTCGCAGACCGTTTCGGTTTTCGATTTCATCGTGAAGAACTCGAAGGCGATGTCCTGCTCCTCTCGAAAGGCAGAAAGCCCAAACTGAATCCGCCGGAAGATCCGAAGGTTTATTCGTGGGTGGGAAGCGCCACTGACAACGGCATGATGACCGGAACCGGTATCAGGGGAGTCAACGCGTCGATGGCTCTGCTTGCCGATCGCCTGCAATGGTATTTCGAGCGTCCCGTAATCGATCGGACCGGCATCCCGGGGGTGTTCGACTTTAAGTTCGCAACGGCATGGGAAGGCCCTCCGATCACGAGTTCGAAATCAATCCGAAGCCCGGAGGTATTGGCGAATATCGTGGCCGCGGTTCAGGGGATCGGGCTCAAACTCGAACCGGGCAAAGCTCCCATCGAGACGATCGTGATCGACGCCGTGGAAAAGCCGGCGCCGAATTAGGCCGGTTCTCCGGATAAAAACGTATAATCACGTGTATGCTGCGCGCCGCAATGTTATTCGTGATCGGAATGGCCGCGTACGCCCAGACCTTTGAAGCCGCCGATCTGCGGCTGAATGAATCCGGGCAGGAACGGTCATCCGTGAATCTCGCCAATGGCGTGATGACCATGCGCAATGTTCCGCTGCGCGTGCTGCTTGCCGAAATTTATCTGATGACCCCGGACGACATCGTTGGCCCCTCGTGGCTGAGCGATGTACGGCTCGATATCGTGGCGAAAGCGCCGTCGCATGACGCATCCGACGCCGACCTTCGCGAGATGACGAAAGCGCTGTTGCGCGACCGGATGAAGATGGTGGCACGTCTCGAACCGCGTCCCCGCTCCGTGCTGGTTCTCTCGATCTGGAAGGGAAAACACAAGCTGAAACCGTCCACGGCGCCCGGGCGGCCGGAAGATGCCGATTGCGCTCACGAATCCGCGCAGACAGGCGTTCGCTACGTCTGCCGCCACATGAGCATGGCGGAGTTCGTTCATGAGCTGCCGGAGATCGCAGGCAAATACACGGATCAGCGCATCGTCGATCAAACCGGCCTTCAGGGGTGGTGGGAATTCACGATGGACTGGACACCCGCGGCCGATCTTGAAAAGAACGGAGGGCTCACGCTGTTCGCGGCGCTCCAGTCGCAACTCGGATTACAGCTCGAAGGCAGGAAGCTGCCGGTACCCGTACTGGTCGTCGACAGCATGGATCGAACGCCTGCGGCAAATTAGTGCGCGCCGGAGTTTAAAATCAGCGAGTACAGACGAGGCCGATCGATCAGTTCTCGCTCGGATTCCGCTGCAACTTATCGATCACCAGCACTTCCACCGGGTGCTTCTGCATCTCCATTCGAATGCCGATCTGCCTCTGCATGGCATCGGCCGAAGCGTTGTCACCGTTCGGCGCCTTCGCTTGGGCGGGAGCGTTGAAGCTCAGAGAGAAATCCCGTCCGCCCTCGATTGAGCCGGTCAAAAGTGACAGATTATTCCGGTTTATTTTTTCGGGCGGCGATGGACCGGCCAATCTCCGAGTCCTCCTTCACGGGTTCGATGAACAGGATGCTCTGCCGACTCAGCACCATGTATTCCGGACCGTGCAGCTCTTTCCCGCGGCGAACCAGAATATTCGCAACCTGGTGGTTTTGCGGATCTTCCTTTCGCACCACATAGAAAACATCACGCAGCACCGGATACATGCCGCTCGCGTTTTCCAGCTTGCCGTAGTAGACCTGGCCGCCGTTCAGCAAAACGGCCTGATACGGAGTCTGGAAGGCCGGAGGAGCGTCGGTTCGAATCAGATGCCAGGTGAGCGCGCCGAAAATGACGACGAGCGCCCCGAGCAATCCCGCAATCAGCTTCTGCATACTCTCCTGCGGCGCCACATCGCGAACGCGAGTCCGAGCCCGATCATGGCGAACGTCGCGGGCTCGGGTGTCAGCACCGATACATCGGTGTACGTGCCATCGAACCAGGAGCTCGCCGCCTGGCCGTTAATCGTGGTGGCCGCCAGAAGGGATTCGAAGCTTGCGTTGCCGGTGAGGTCCCCGGCGAAGCGGAAGGCGTAACTCCCCCATGTGTAATCGTCGACCGTAAGAGTGTCGCCGGCGCCCACATTCCCGAGGCAACCGAAGCTGAGTACCGATCCATCGAGGTCGATTGTGGAACTGCCGGTCAGGGCGAGGCATCCGAAAGTTTCGCTGTTCGTGCCCGCGGCGCTCGAAGTTTCAAGCAAACCACCGTTCAGGTCGAGCGCGCCAGCCCCCGTCAAACGATTTCCGCCATCCAGATCGAGATCCCCCGTGACTTTGGTCGTTCCCTTGTATGAACTCACGCCGCTGAGAGTCACAAGGCCACTCGCGACATCCACAAGACTAAAGTTCACAATCGAATTGACGAATTTGAATGCATTCCCCGCGCCCGGATCAAGCGTGAATGTACTGTCACCCGTGCCGCCGTCAATATCGCCGTCAATCTCGGCGGCGCCGCCCGTGACAGTCAGCTGGCTGGCGCCCGATCCCATATCGATCGCCAGACCGCTGCTCGTCCCATCGATTTTTCCTGTGTCATTGATGATGAGCGTGTCGACCCCACCCTGAATAGCCGCGGTGGTTCCGCCGCCCCGGATCGTTCCGTCGTTATTGATCGTCGCAGTGTGGCCGCTCGGATTCCCCGCCACCACAATCGCGGAGTCCGTGTCGCCGTAGATCAATCCGCCGGCATGGTTGGTGACCGTAGCATCAGCATAGATTCCGTCGCGCGTTCCAGCTGGCTGGCCGGCGATGTCATTCCCTGTAAGCGTAATGCCGCGGCCCAGCGCGGTACCGCTTCCTTTCAGTCCCTGAATGGTGCCGTAATTGTCGATCGTGCCGCCCCCCACCGTGATGCCTTCGCTGTTGGCGAGGGGATCGTCTGCGGTGGTGGCGGCCTGTTTCGATTGGATCAGGCCGTAGTTGGTGAGGTTGACGACTCCATCCACATCAACGCCGTCGCCGTCCCGCGAGAGGCCGCTGCCTGTGATCACCCCCGTCGCGTTATTCGTGATCGTGACGACCTCGAGCGAATTGAAGCCATCGATGTTGATGCCGGACCCGTCATCGCCCTGGATCGTTCCACTGTTGGTGATGCTGGCGGTGAAAGGAGTACTCGCGTCCACGGCGCCGCCCGTAATTCCATGGCGCGCGCCTTCGATCATACCGCCCTGGTAGTTGGTGATCACCGCGCCGCTGTTAGTCTGCAGATCCACGCCATCGCTGCTGCTTTGAGTCGTCGTGATCGAGAGGATTGTGCCCCAGTTGTTGACCTGTCCGTTCACGCCCGGGCGCACGGCGTCGGCCTCGATTGCCTTCATCAAACCTGTACTGAAGTTGTTGATCACGTTCGCGCCAGTCGTGATCGCGTTAAAGTCGACAGCCTGCGATCCACCGGCGCTGGCATTGCTCGAGAGCATGGTGCCGTAGTTATTCAGCGTCACGCTGGCATTTGCCTTATTCATCTGGATCACGTCGGCGTCGGCTGCCTGCATCAGGGCAGAGGAATTGGTGACGCTGCCGTTGTTCACGATCAGGTTGGAGACACCGGTGTTGTCGCGAACGATGCGGCCGTTGCCCGTCTGGGAAATGGTTCCCTGATTATCGACCGTGGCGTTCGCTCCGGTGATCGTAATCGCAACAGTCCCGCCTGTAACGGTGTAGCTGACGCCCTGGTCCACTTTCCCGGTCTGGCCGCTGCCGGAACCCAGAGTCTGGCCGCTTCCGGTGGTCGTGTTTGTGGAAATCTCGAATGAAGAGCCAAAGGCGCCATTCAGACTGCAGGTCACCGCCACCGCGAGTGCCCAGGCGACAGTTCGCCTGCGGGTTCTGTTCGATTGCATCATGATTGCCTCCGGGATCGCTGGATGTCGTTGTATGCCAGCGAGCCGTCAGGATAACAATCAAAAATTTCAATTCGATTGCAGAATGATGAACCGGCTGTTGTTGCAATCCGGGTAGGGTACCAGAGCTAGGGTTGCTTCTGTTGCTTCCGGCTGGCGAGGTGCTTCTTGACGTCCGGCCAGAATTCTTTCAGAACGTTCGAGATGGAATCCGTGCCGATCTGCGTGAACGTGCGCTGCATGGTGGGTCCGAAGCCGACACCATCGGGATAGTACGCATTGCCGACAGCGCCGGTGACCCCGTTGCCAACGAACTCCGCGAAATTGAACATCTGGTGGTTGTGATCGGTCCGGGTAATCAGCACCCGGCTGAGAGCGTAGAAGACGCGCTTCTTCTTCGAACCCTCGCCGAGCCGGAAATAGCGTGGATCTTCGCGCAGCAGAGCGGGCATGATGCCCTCCGTCATATAGTTGCCAATATCCTGATCGGCGATGGAACACAGATAACGGTGAGCGTAACCTTTCATTCCCTGCCCAAAGGACGGATTCTGATTCGTGGCCTGGTAAATGGTTCCGAAGACGGCGGCAGTCACATAGGAAGGTCCGTCGATTGTGTCTTTCGTCGCAATGTACAGTTTCCGTTTCGCGCTGATCGGCTTGAAGGGGATAGATCCTTCGACCGTACGATAATTCGGCAGAACCCCGAAAGCGCGCTTATCGGGCGCGGGTTGCTGATCCTGGTCCTGTGCGGACAGCACGGGCGCCAGCAGCAGGCAGACGATCAGGATTCGACGAATGTAGATATTCACTCGGGAGTACCGATGGTGCGGAGGCGACGCAGGTTACATGAGTTGATCGTAAAGACGCTTCCGGACAGCCTCAAAATCGGATGTGTTCAGAATGTAGTCACCCCGTTCCGGGTTGAGTTTGCGGATCTCCGCCTGCGTCTTTTTGATCCGGTCCTGGGTAGGCGGATGCGACAGGAAAAGCTTCGCCACACGTCCGGGAGTCGCGCGTTGCGTGGAGGCGATCTTTTCAAACATATCGATGCTGGCCCCGGGATCGTAGCCGGCACCGTAGAGATAGTGGATACCGAGCTTGTCGGCTTCCGTCTCAAATTCGCGCGAGAAGTGCATGGAAGCGACCGGCGCCGCAATTCCCGCTGCCTGACGTGCCGCAACTCCGGCGACACCGGGAATCAATACTTCGAGCGGGACTCCGATGATCTTCGCCAGTTGACTGCGGCTCTCCTGCCGGGTGGCGTGCCGCGCCGCCGCATGGCCGATCTCATGCGCAATCACGGACGCAAATTCGGCCTCGCCGTCCGCCATTGTGAGGACGGCGGAATTCACATACACGTATCCGCCGGGCAGCGTGTAGGCGTTGATTTCGGAAGACTGGATCAGCTTTACCGTGATCGGAAAGGGAGCGTTTGCCTGCTTCGCGAGATTCTGGCCGAGGCGGTTGACATATTCCGCGATGATCGGATCGTGAATGACGTGCGCCTGCTTCTCCACTTCCGCCGACATGCGGCGCCCGAGTTCGATCTCCTGCGGGATGCTGTAGAGATCGACGCCGCGACTGCCGGCCACGAGAGGCGCGGCGGCAAGCAACAACGTCGAGATGGCCAGACGAGTGGACACCATCTCTATCTTACTCGTTTGAAATGCCTCGATTGTTAGAATTCGTCAATGCCCCGTGCCGCGGCTCTCATACCTGCCTACCGGCCCGGCGCGGCTTTGGTGGAACTGGTGCGGGCGCTGACGGACCGCGGCTTTGCGCCGGTCGTGGTGGTGGATGACGGCAGCGGGCCCGGTTATATCGAAATCTTTACGCAGCTTGCCGCTATGGAAGGCGTACGCGTGCTGCGGCATGCGGTCAATCTCGGTAAAGGCGCCGCTCTCAAGACCGGCATGAATTTCATTCTGGTGGAGTATCCGGGAGCTCCTGGGGCAATCACGGTGGATGCCGACGGCCAGCACGATCCGGCAGACGTGGCGGGGGTCGCCCAGGTTTTCGATGCTCATCGGGAATCGCTCGTACTCGGGGCGCGGGCCTTCGCCGGAAAGGTACCGTTTCGCAGCCGTCTCGGAAACTCGATTACCCAGACTGTGATGCGTTTTGTGGCGGGGCAGCGACTCTCCGATACGCAGACGGGGCTTCGCGCCGTCCCTCGCCGCCTGATGGAGCGCATGCTCAGCGTGCCGGCCTCGGGCTACGAATTCGAACTGGAAATGCTGATCGCGGCCAAGCACCTGGGATTTCATGTCATCGAACAGCCGATCCGCACAATCTACGAGCCGGGCAATCCCACCTCGCATTTCGAGCCGCTGCGCGATTCGATGCGGATCTATTTCGTGCTGCTGCGATTCGGCATCATTGCGATGCTGACGGCAGCCCTCGACAACCTGCTGTTCTATGCGTTCTTTCATCCCTCGGGAAATATTGCGGGCTCACTTTTCGGCGCGCGCCTGATCGCACTCGGCTTCAATTACGCGGCGGTACGCAAGGCGGTATTTCTGTCACGCGAACAGCATCGGGTGGCGCTGCCGAGATATCTGCTGCTCGCGGCGGCGAATCTCGCGTTGTCCTGGTCTTTGATCACGTTTCTCTCCACCCGGCTCGGCTTCGACGTGGTACCGGCGAAGATCGCGGTGGAATCCGTGTTGTTCTTTGCAAACTTCGCGATCCAGCGCGATTTCGTTTTTGCTACCGGGCAGCGTTGAGCCAGCGGTCGAGGTGATGCTTCTGCGCGCCGGTCGCATCCGGGCGCAGTTCGAGCTGCCACGTGGAGGGCGCTTCTCCGAAAGTGAGATCCAGCCGCATCAGCTTGTCGCGGCGCGCGACCAGAATGGAAACACGATCGCCAGGCTTGTAATTTTCGAGCCGCCCCGGGAACTGATCGGCGCGAACCCGGAAGTCATCGATTGCGAGGATTTCGTCGTCCACATTGAGCCCGGCTTCGTACGCCGGGGTTCCGCGAGGTACGCGGGAGATCAGAAGACGGCCGTTATCCGTTCGCGTTTCGATGCCGAGCCATGCTTTCTTTGAGGATTCCGCGTGCCGGAAACGCAGTCCGAACCAATCGAGCGCGTCTTCGTAATTCAGCTCGCCCGGCGTCTCCACCGTTTCACGGAAGAATGCTCGAAGCGGTACGCCGGCCACTTCTTCCGCCAGCGCCTTGAATTCCTCCGGCGTGAATCCATGCTCGCCCGAATAACGCGCGAACGCGGCACGCATCAGATCGTCGAGCGATTTCTTATCGTCGGTTGCGCGCCGGATTTTCGCGTCGAGCAGCCAGGCGATGAGTGCCCCCTTGGTGTAATAACTGACGGCGACGTTATTGGAATTCTCGTCCGGCCGGTAGTATTTGATCCACGCATCGAATGACGCGCGCTCAGCCGACTGCACCAGACGCCCAGGCGTGTTCTGCAGCGAGTTGATGAGGGCGGAAAGCGAATTCGCGGTATCGCTGCCCGTTC
>DASZVV010000076.1:0-6994 GCA_035546955.1 Bryobacteraceae bacterium | reverse complement strand
TCAAGCGCCGCAACGGATTGCGCGATGTAATCATCTGCATAACGCGTGTGAACGTCCATGCGGATTACAATTTCACCCTTCGATTCCGCCAGCGCCCGGTTTAATCCGGCGGCAGCGCTGCGACCGGGATTTGCGATCAGATGAATACGCGAATCGCGCCGGGCGAATTCTTCAATCTGATGCGAAGTGCCGTCGGTGCTTTCCCCATCGGCAATCCAGGCGTCCCATTCGAACCCGCCGGTCTTTTGGGCGGCCAGATTTTCGAGAAAGGCGCCGATAGACAAGCGCTCGTTGCGGCAGGGGACGATGACCGAAACATTCATGCGCCGTAGTGCGCGATCAGTCTTCGGTTGAGCAGATCGAGCGCGGACTGCGCGGCAAAGGCACGAACGCGGCCGCGGTCATTCACCGGCCACAGGCGGTGGGTGACCTCGGTCCCGTCCGGCCCTGCGATCCCGATAAACACGGTACCGACGGGCGCTTCCTCGCCGTCTGCGGAGGGGCCGGCATTGCCGGTAATCGAGACCGCCCAGTCGGCGTGGGCGGCGCGGCGGGCGCCTTCCGCCATGGCGGCCGCCGCTTCCTTGCTGACGGCGCCGTGCTGCGCGAGCAACTCCGCGGGCACGCCCAGCAATTCGGTTTTCATTCGGCGCGAATACGTGACATACCCGCCCGCGAAGTAGGCGGAGCTTCCCGGCACGTTGGTGATGCGCTGGGCAAGACCGCCGCCCGTCGCGCTTTCGGCCACCGTGAGCGTAGCGCCGGCTGCTGCAAGCCGGGCACCAACCACCATCTCCAGCGTCTTTCCATCGCGCGAGTAGACATTCGCGCCGAGGAGTTCCGCCGCCTGATCCGACAACCGCTGACTGAGGGCTTCAGCCTCTTCCTGCGTCTCGCATTGGGCGCGGAACCGAACCTGCAGATCTCCTTCATGCGCCAGCACGGTCGTTTCGAGATGCGGAACGCCGACGTAAAGCGGCGCGATCGTCTGATCGAGCTGCGATTCGGAGATGCCCGTCACGCGCAACACCGTGGTGTGGATTGCAGCCTTTGGAGCAATCTTTTCGAGTCTGGGCAGGCATTCGCGGGTGAACATCGACTTCAGCTCGGAAGGTGGGCCCGGCAGCAGCACGACGAAGCGGGTCCCGTCGCCGTTTACTACGCGCCATTGCCCCGGTGCGGTGCCGCGGTCGTTCGAGAGAATCTCCGCGCCATCCAAAACCATCGCCTGGCGCCGGTTGATTTCCGGCATCTGGCGATTCATGCGCCGGAAGCGCTCTTCGATCGCGCACAGAACGCCGGCATCCACTGCCATCGTGCAGCCGATTGCGCGGGCAACGGCGTCGCGTGTCAGGTCGTCTTCCGTGGGGCCGAGTCCGCCAGAGAGAAACACAATCGAAGAATCAGCCAGCGCGCGCTGAATGGCCTTCACCAGACGATTCGCGTCATCGCCGATCACATGTTTCGCCGTGACTTCGATTCCGAGAGCGTTGAGATGTTCCGTGATAAAAAGCGAATTCGTATCGAGCCGGCCGGCTGTCAGCATTTCGGAGCCGACGGCGATGATCTCCGCGTTCATAGACGGCTAGAAGACCTGATAGCCCTTGATTCCAACGTCGACGCGATGAATGGCGTTGGTCGTGGCAACCAGCAGCGAGCGCGACGGCGAAAACGCCAGCCCCACGATGCCCGGGCCGGAGAGAAAGTGTTCGATTGCGCCATCGGGCTTGATCCGCACTACGCCCTTCCGGCCCATCCAGGACGCGGCGGAGTAAAGATTGCCGTCGTCGTCAAATGCCATGCCCTGCGGGCGTCCAAGGCCACGGTAGAACGTCTGGACGTCGCCGTTGTCGCCAATCCTGTAGATGCTGTCGAAGCTCGATGTCGTCGGACCACTGACGTAGAGGTGCTGGTCGGGGCCCCACGCCAGATGATACGAGGAAATGGAGGGCTCGATCGTCGCGTAAACAAAAATCTGGCGCGTCGGGCTGACTTTGAAAACCGTGCCGCTGCGGTCGCCAACGTAAAGATTGCCTTGGGGATCGAAACAGATACCGGTCGCCACGCCCATGCCTTCCACAAAAACAGACATATTGCCGGTCTGAGTCACCTGGTAAACGATGCCATCGAAGCGGCTCGAAATGTAGAGAATGCCGTCCGGCCCGGCGGCGATACCGGTGGGATTCATCAGATCATTGATGAACGGCCGCATGTTGAAATTGAGATCGATCCGGTAGACCGAAACTGGCACTTTCTGGCCGCGGGATCCGCTGAAGGTCGTGTAGATATTCCCGAAGGCGTCGACGGCGGGGTTGGTTACCGGGTGGAGGTTCTCCGCGACCAGAATTCCGATATCGCAGCTCCAGGTTTCACTGACCTTGCCTTCGTTGGCTTCGCCGCGGCCCACCACCAGTTCCCCAACCGAAGCGCCCTCCGGCACCCGCACGATTACCAGGGAATCGGAACCGATGACGACCGGCGCCTGCATATCGCCGATAGTGACGCGGGGACGTTCACCCGCGG
Source organism: Bryobacteraceae bacterium (assembly GCA_035546955.1). Taxonomy (GTDB): domain Bacteria; phylum Acidobacteriota; class Terriglobia; order Bryobacterales; family Bryobacteraceae; genus BOG-234. The sequence continues at coordinate 4,471 of DASZVV010000076.1, read as the reverse complement.
CAAGACCCTTCCCGCGGATCGAAAGCTCGCCGCCGGCAATGGCGGCTGGCGGATACACGGAGGAAATCACCGGCCGGAGGTTCTCCGGTTGGCCCGCGCCCGATTTTTCAGATGCTTTACGGCTTGCCATAAATCTCAGTAGATGTTGAATTTCCCCAGCACATATAGGATAACCGCGCCGTAGATTCCCGCCATGGCATCGTCCAGAACAATGCCGGTCCCGGCGGGAAGTTGTTCGAGCCGGCGGACAGGCGGCGGCTTCCAGATATCGAATAAACGGAACAAAATAAAGGCGTAGAGCAGTGACAGAGGATTCAGCCGCGTGGCGCCGGCGAGCGTAAGCCACTGGCCGACGACTTCATCTACGACGACAATCTGCGGATCTTTGCGGCCGAGCGCGGCGGAAACCGACGTCGCCGATTGAATCGCGGGGTAAAGGATTGCGATCGCGAGTCCCCCGAACCAGAGCGGCTGCCAGCCGTGGTGGAAAATCAGCGGCCACGCGACGATCAGAGCGCCGAGCGAGCCGAATGTGCCGGGTGCCTTTGGCGCCAGACCGCAGCCGAACCACGTGGCGAACCAGAAAGCCGGTCCGCGCTTCACTCTTCGTCGTCCTGTTGAGAGCCGGACCTGTCCACGCCGGGCGCGGGCGTCGAGATCACGTATTTCTCGGTGGCCCAGTTACCGAGATCGATTTCCCGGCAGCGCTCGCTGCAGAACGGCGCGTCTTTATCTTCGAGCCGCACGGGGCGGTTGCAGATGGGACATTTCATCGTGCTGGCAGGAGACTGGGCGCAATCTGGATCAGATTCGGCGGCGGCGCCTTCATCGCGAACTCCGGCTGCTCGGTGAGAGGGAGCAGCGTGCCAATCAGATCGTAATCGTGGGTCTCGGTGATGCGGAGCAGGCGCATCTGACCGGGCTGGGGCTCTGCGCCCTCCACGTCGTTGATGAGAACGTGTCCGTCGATTTCGGGCGCTTGAGTGGAGAGCCGGCCCTGCCAGAGCAGCTCGGTCTCGGGCGAGAGGCCTTCCACAAGAACCGGAAGTTCCCTGCCTTTCATCAGACGATTCTTCGCACGGGAGATTCTGCGCTGGATCGACATCAGTTTGCGCTTGCGGTTGTTGATTTCGCGCGCCCCGACTTTGCCGTCGAGCTCATAGCTCTTGCTGGTGTCTTCGTCGGAGTAGGAGAAGACGCCCAGGCGGTCGAATTGCGCGGCTTCGACGAACTGGCAGAGCTCTTCGAATTCGGCATCGGTTTCGCCGGGGAAGCCGGCGATGAAGCTGGTGCGGATAACGACGCCGGGGATCGTCCGGCGGACCTTTTCCAGCAGCTTCAGAAAGATATCGCCGTTTGCGCCGCGCTTCATACGCTTCAGCACCGGGGCACTGGCATGCTGCAGCGGCATGTCGATGTACTTGGCCAGCGATTCGTGTTCGGCGATCGTGTCAAGCAGTTTCTGGGTGACGCGATTCGGATATGCGTAAAGGAATCGGACCCATTTTGGTTGCGGCGTTTCGATCTGCGCGAGCCTGGCGAGGAGCGTGGCCAGTCCATCTTTCAGGCCGAAGTCTTCGCCGTAGCAGGTGGTGTCCTGCCCGATCAGGTTGATCTCGCGGACGCCCTGCGAGAACAGCCGTGTGGCTTCGGAAACAACCGATTCGAAGCGCCGGCTGCGGAATCTGCCCCGATATTGCGGGATCACGCAGAACGTGCAGGGATGATCGCAGCCTTCGGCGATTTTGATGTAGGCGAAGTGGCGCGGGGTAGCGAGAATACGCGGCGTGAGGTCGTGATAGAGATAGAGGCCGTTCCCGGCGGGCGCTGGAGCTTCGATACCCTCACACACCCGGACAATCTGGTCGACTTCGTTCGTGCCGATGATGGCGTCGACTTCCGGGAGATCCTTGCGAATATCGCCGCGATAGCGCTCCACGAGGCAGCCTGCAACCACCAGCCTCTTCGCCCGTCCAACGCGCTTGTATTCCGCCATTTCGAGAATGGTGTCGATCGATTCCTGCTTGGCGGGATCGATGAAACTACAGGTGTTGACGACGAGGACGTCAGCCTGATCGGCATGCGGAGTCAGCTCATGACCATGGGCGGACAACTGGCCCATCATGACTTCGCTGTCGACAAGATTTTTGGGGCAACCGAGGCTTACAAAACCGACTTTCAAAAAGGGGAACCTGATTCAATTTTAGCAGGGGGATCACCGGAATTACCGTCTCTATCGCGTCATTCCCGACCCGGAGGCGCAGTTGGGTGGCCTGATGGACTATGTCCATTCGTCGAAATTATTCGAGAGGTCTGGACCCTAAGACCACTCGACGACGGCTTTGACGATCCCCGCTTCCCGGTGCAGCCATTTCGGGAACCGCTCCTGCATCTTTGTGCGCGGTGCGCACTCGGTCGGCCACGCACTCACGTTTACTTCCCCCGATTCCATCAGATCGAGAACCCGATGGTGTTCCGCGGGAGTGCTGTTGCGGCTGGCGAGGATGGTCGCCTCGCGGCGGTGGAGATCGGGATCGAACAGGGACACGTGGTCGTTGATCAGTCCGACAAAAATCATCTTTCCACCCTGCTCGAGGAGCTGGATCGATTGCTCCATGGAGCCGCGATCGCCGGTACAGTCGAAAACCAGCATCGACGGCGATTCCTGGCGGGCCTCGGCGTGCGACGGATAATACCGCCGCAATCGATGGTGTTTCGCCGCGAAATCGAGTCGCTCCGGCATTTTTTCAATCACCCCGATCTCGGCGCCCGCCAGTTTCAGGAATTCGATCACAGAGAGCCCGATCGGCCCTGCGCCCACGACAATTGCGCGATCGCCGGCCACGGCGGCAGAGCGTCCCACGGCATGAATTCCGACACCTAGAGTCTCGACCAGCGGAATCTGCACCGGGGGCAGTTTCTCGCATTTGTAGATCTGCTTCGCCGGAAGCAGGATTCGGTCCCGCATACCGCCATCGGTATGAACGCCGATCACGCACATCTTCGCGCAGCAGTTGGAGCGGCCACGGGAGCAGGCCGCGCATACGCCGCATGTCATGTACGGATTGACGGCACATCGGTCACCGGGCGCGAATCCGTCCACCCCGTCACCCGCCTCCAGAACCTCCACCGCCAACTCATGGCCGAGAACCCGCGGATAAGTGAAGAACGGCTGCGAGCCCTCAAACGCGTGAAGATCGGTCCCGCAAACCCCCACCATCAGGACCCGGACCAGAACCTCGCCGGGGCCGGGTCTTTCAGGCAGAGCAGTACTGGAGCCGGCGAAGTGGCCGGGTTGTTCGAGAGTGACAGTATTCATGTTTGTTACTGGGCTGCTGCCGGGCCCCGTCCGCCGCCGCGTCCACTGCCACCACGTCCGCCCCGCGCCGGGCGGGCAGGCGGCACATAGTTCACCAGTTCGTCAACCGGCCTGTTCGCGGCCCATGCGATCCCGCGCAGCAGTAAATTCTTGATGGCCGGATTTTCGAAATTGGCGTACGTGTGCCCTTCCATATACACAAAAGCGCGTGCAGGCTGACCGCCCGGCAGCGTGTGCTCATACGTCCAGATCTGCGGCACAACTTCGCCGACGTGGCCGGTGCCCTGACGGGCGCTGGGTGTATCCGCCGTCTTTGTGGTAGCCAGAACGTGAATCGGATCCTTCGCCCATGTCATCAGGTAGAACGACTCATCATCGGCCAGCGTCAGTTCGGCAGGAAAGTCCTTCATGAGCGGGCTCGCTTTGTCCACAACCGTCAACGGAATGGGCGCATCCAGCGTGAAATTTGTCTGGCCGTGCTTCTTGCCGCCGCCGAACATAACGTTGGCTATCCAATCGGGATCGGGACCACACAGCGAATCGTGCAGACTGACAAGACCGCCGCCACGTTTCACATAGGCCTCGATTGTCGCTTTCTGTGCTTCCGTCATGCCGATGGTCACGTCGCCCTTGTAGAGCACGATGACGTCGGTGTGCGCGATCTCCTCAGGTAGTGGAAAATGCAGCCCGCCATCGACGATCGCGCCCTTCTCAGTCAGAATCTTGCTCCAGTCGGCTAAGAACTGGGGGTAGTCATGCTGGCCAGGGCCATGGGTTTTCAGGCCGCCCCAGAGGTAGATGTGCATACCGTTGAGATTTGCCGCCCGGGGGGCTCCGCCGCCTCGCCCGCCGGGCTCCTGCGCCCAAACGAAAATCCCGGTGAACAGCGCCAGCGCGGCGGCCGCGGTGATTCCATAGTGTCTGCGATTCATTACCAGAACCTCCCGTTCCAGAAAATGCTCTTGAAATAGTATCAGCTTCCGGCGATTGGTTGAACCTCCCCGGCTATTGTTGTCGCGCCAAAGTGAGAAGTTCCTAATTGGCCAAAGTAGAAAGTTCCTCTTGACAGGCGTAAGCCGGAAGGATGGAACGAATCGCGATGAGTCAACAGGAGCGAGACAGACTGGAGTGGTTGAAGAAGGCGCGTGACGG
>DASZVV010000075.1:0-9133 GCA_035546955.1 Bryobacteraceae bacterium | reverse complement strand
GGATGGAGTTCCCTCGATGGAGTTTTACGAGACGGGGGAATTACGCGGGCAACTGGATAACTGGTGCGGGCCGAATATTGCGTGTCTGATGGCGTTCGCGCGGGCGGCGGGGTTTGCGCGCGTGCAGTTCGAGAGTGTCCTGGCGGAGCGGGCGCATGTGAGTGCGTATCGGAAGTGGGATGCGGCGGCGGGGGAGGGCGAGGCTCCGCGAATTCGGTGCATGGAGAACAGCGCGACGCACGATCATTCATTTTCTTCGAACGCCGATGATTACGTGACGTTCTATTTCATGAGCGATAAGACGGAGTTGAATTGCGAGAACGTGTATCCGGAAGTTGGTGGGTACGGGTCGCGTCCGCTGTATGTGGCAAAGGCTGGGGGCGGATGGCAGGCGTCATTTAAATTGCCCCCGGGGCTCGACACGGGATGGCATGAGGCGCGGCTGCGCGTTGCGGGAAGCCGGTGGAGCGCGGCGGCGCAGATTGGTGTTGACGTGGAGCCTCGCGCATGGCATCCCGCCGGGATGGCAGGGCTGCGGGTGACGCGGATCGGCGACGGGAAGACGTTCGAATCGAATCGCGTGCGCGTGGGTGAGGGCAGCGCGATTTCGATTTGGGTCGCCGGACTGCCTGCCTCGGTGCGCGAGGATGAGATTTGCGTGCGGCTGAACGGTACAGATTTGCCGGCGATCTGGCTGGCGCCGGAAGCCGAATCGAGGCAGGTGAACGCAGTGCTGCCGGCAGGGCTTGCGCCGGGTGCGGCGGATGTGAGTGTTGTGTACGGTCCTTTGGAAACGACGCTGCACGAGATTGAGCTGGTTCGCTGAATGGCCGTACTGCTGACGTGCGATTCGATCGCGAAATCCTACGGCTCGCGCACGGTGTTCACCGGGATATCGCTCAGCCTGCATGAAGGCGAGCGACTGGGGATTATCGGTCCGAATGGCGCCGGGAAATCCACGTTTCTGCAAGTGCTGAGCGGGCGCATGGCGCCCGATGAAGGCACCATTTCGCAGCGCAAAGGCGTGCGGCTTGCGATGGTGGTGCAGGATCCGGTGTTCGACGCGCCGGCGACCGTGCACGATATCGTGCTGGCCGCGGCGGCGGAATCAGACGACCGCGAGCTGGATGTGGCGAAGATTCTGAGCCGGGTGGGGTTCGAAGATTTGTCCGCCGCAGCCGGAACGCTTTCAGGTGGGTGGCGCAAGCGGCTGGCGATTGCGGTGGCGCTGGCGGAGAAGCCGGATGTGCTGCTACTCGATGAGCCGACGAATCATCTGGATGTCGCGGGAATCCTGTGGCTCGAAAAGCTGGTGAACGATGCGCCGTTCGCGTCCGTGTTCGTGACGCACGACCGGTATTTCCTGGAGAACTGCTCGACGCGGGTGGCGGAGATCAATCGGTCTTATCCGCAAGGGCTGTATGCGGCGCCGGGCGCGTACAGTAAGTTTCTCGAAAAGCGTGCGGAATTTCTGCGGGCGCAGCAGCGGCAGCAGGAGGCGCTCGAAAATCTGGTGGAGCGCGAGCTCGAATGGCTGCGGCGCGGGGCGAAGGCGCGGACAACGAAATCGAAGGCGCGAATTCAGGATGCGATGGAACTGCAGACGCAACTGGCGGATGTGACCTCGCGGCAGGTGGGCGGCACGTCGTCGATTGATTTTTCCGCGACAGGACGGCTGACGAAGCGGCTGGTGGTTTGCGAAGGCGTGGGCAAGAGCATGGGCGGAAGGCTTCTGTTCCGCGATGTGAGTTTTGTGCTGGGTCCGGGGGCGCGGCTGGGTGTTCTGGGGGCGAATGGATCGGGGAAGTCGACGCTTTTGCGGCTGATTGTGGGTGAGCTGAAGCCGGACGCGGGGGAAATTCGTCTGGCGGACGGGCTGCGGGTGGCGTATTTCGATCAGAATCGCGACCGGATCGATCCGGAGCTGCCGCTGCGGCGGGCGCTTGCGCCGGAGGGCGATACGGTGATTTTTCGGGAGCGTCCGGTTCACGTGGCGGGTTGGGCGTCGCGATTTTTGTTCCGCGCGGAGCAACTGGATCTGGCCGTGAAGAACCTTTCGGGCGGCGAGCGGGCGCGTGTGCATATCGCGCGGTTGATGCTGCAGCCGGCGGATATTTTGATTCTGGATGAGCCGACGAACGATCTGGATATTCCGACGCTGGAAGTGCTGGAGAGCAATCTCGGCGATTTTCCCGGGGCGATTGTGCTGGTGACGCATGACCGGTTTTTGCTGGACCGGTTATCGAGTACGCTGCTGGCGCTGGATGGCGAGGGCGGGGCGGAGTTTTTCGCGGAGCTGACGCAGTGGGAGCAGGCGAATGCGGCGAAGAAGGTGAAGCCCGTGAAGGCTGCTCCGGTGGCGGCTGCGAAGAGTGCGCAGGCGCCGAAGAAGAAGCTTTCGTATCTGGAGGCGCGGGAGTGGGAGGGGATTGAGGGCCGGATTGAGGAGGCCGAGGGCCGGTTGGGGGTGGCGCGGGCGGCGTTGGAGGATCCTGCGGTTGTGTCAGATCCTGGAAAATTAACTTCGGCTGTGGCTGCGTTGGATGCCGCGCAGGGTGAAGTGGACCGGTTGTATGAGAGATGGGGCGAGTTAAGTGAGAAGGCCGGGGATAAATAGCTCAGATGGGTATGCCGGCTTTGCGCATGACTTTTAGTGAGGCGTCAAGGCCGAGCTTTGCGCCTTCTTCGGCGGACATGGTGGCCGGGATGCGTCCGAGCACTTCGGGGCTGACGCCGTCTTCGTAGCCGATCTGGTGGAGCGCGCGGAAGAAGCCGACGAGATCGATGACGCCTTCACCGGGGAGCAGGCGCTGATTGTCTTTCACGTCTTCGGGCGGCATTTTCGCCGCGTCGGAAAGATGGATCGTCACAATGCGCGATTTGCCGGCATGGATGATGTCGTCCGTCGTCGCCCCCGAGTGATACCAGTGCCAGGAATCGAGAACGATTCCGATGTTGGGGCCAATTTCCTTTGCGAAGGCTACGGCATCGTTCATCTTCCAGATGAATTCGTGCGGGGCGCGGGTGCGGAACATGAGTGGGCCGAGGAATTCGAGGCCGAGGCGGCAGTTGTTGCGGGCGAGAACTTCGCCGACCGCGGTGAGGCGCTCTTTCAACTGCCTGCGTAATTCATCGGCGGGAGTTTCGCTGGCGGCGGGGAGGACCATCATCATGCGTCCGCAGCCGACCGCGGAGACAAACCTGGCGTTTTCATCGAGGGAAGCCATGCCCCGCTGGAAAACGTCTTCTGTACCGGTGGCATTGACGGGCAGGCTGCAGAAGGACAGGCGAAGCCCCAGGCTATCGAGAAGGCTGCGGGTAGAATCGAGGCCTGCCTTCATTGCGGCGCCGAGGTTGAGATCGATGCCGCCGAAACCGACCTGAGCGGCGAGATGGACGGAATCGGGCCACTGCACTTTATTGCCGATCAGTGCGTTATTGAGCGCGACGAACATGCCCCTGGGTGGAGCCGCATTGAGGCGAGCCGCCATGAGAGTTGCGGCTGTGGATTTCAGGAAAGAGCGGCGTTCCATACGGGACTACTATACACATATGGAAGCGCGAATTGCTCAGGCGCTCGACCGGTTTCGGATCGAGCTTCCTTCATGGGGTTTTGCGGATACGGGAACGCGGTTCGGAAAATTCCATCAGGCGGGCGCGGCGGTCTCGATTGAAGAGAAGTTTCGCGACGCGGCCGAAGTGAATCGCGTGACGGGCATTTGCCCGACTCTCGCGCTGCATGTGCTGTGGGATTTTCAGCATGGCAAAGCAAGCGCCGGTCCATTGCTGGAGATCGCGCGAGAGACCGGTGTGAGAGCGGGAGCGATCAATCCGAATCTGTTTCAGGATCAGATCTATAAGCTCGGGTCGCTGGGGAATCCGGATCCGGCAGCGCGCGAGGCGGCGCTGCGGCACATTCTGGACAGCGTGGAGATCGCAACGGTTGTCGGGAGCCGCGACATCTCGCTCTGGTTCGCGGATGGTTCGAATTATCCGGGGACGCAGAATATCCGGCAGCGGCGAGCGTGGTTCAACGAAGGGCTGAAGCGATCGCACGATGCGCTGACGGGTGAACAGCGGCTGCTCGTGGAATACAAGCCGTTCGAACCGGCTTTCTATCACACGGATATTGGAGATTGGGGAATGGCGCTCGAATTCGCGCGGTCGGCCGGCCCGCGGGCGAAGGTGCTCGTCGACACCGGTCACCACTACGCGGCGCAGAATATCGAACAGATTGTGGCGTGGCTGCTCGATCTCGATATGCTGGGCGGCTTCCATTTCAATGACCGGCGCTATGCGGATGACGATCTGACGCTGGGGTCGATCGATCCTTATCAGGTATTTCGCATCTTCCACGAGATTGCCGCATACGAGTGGGAGACGGGGAGGGTGGCGGATATCGCGTACATGGTGGACCAGAGCCACAATCTGAAGCCGAAGATCGAGGCAATGATCCAGACAGTGACGACCGCGCAGGAGATGGTGGCGAAGGCGGCGATTGTCGATCACGATCAGCTCAGCGCGTGCCAGCGCAACGGCGAACTGGTGGACGCCGAGAATTGCCTGAAGGATGCCTTCGCGGCGGACGTACGGCCTGCTATTGCAGAATGGCGGGCTTCGCGCGGGATACCGAAAGATCCGCTGCGTGCGTACAGGGAGAGCGGTTATCAGCAGCGTATTGAAGCGGAACGCGGCGGACGGAAGTCCGCCGCTTCGAGCTTTGCGTGATTCGGCTTATTTGACGAGTTCGAAGCCGAACGTGTACATCGTGCTGTCGTGCGCGCTCAGGTAAATCTGGCCGGATCCGCCGGAGGGGGCGGTGCGCGAGTACGAGGTGATAGTGTTACCGCTGTTCCAGAGTTCCTTTCCGGAGGAACCGTCGAGCGCGTAGAGCACGGCGGGATGCCGGGCATCACCGCCCGCCAGCGCGAAGACAACGCCGTTAACGATTGTGGGCGTCTGGGGCATCAGCAGATCGCGCGAGGACCACGCCTGCTCGAGTTCGAGCTTACCGCCCTGATCGACCAGCCTGAACGCGGCGACTTTGCCGTTCGGCGCACCTTCGATGGGAGCGAGAATCCAGCGCGTGCCGTTTGAATCCCAGGTGGAGAGATTGCCGGAGGTGATGTTCCCGGCCACGGACGATTCCGCCAGCGGGGTCTTGAGCGAGGCGCTGTCGAGGATGTAGATGTGACCGTCCTTATTCGCCGCGGCTACCAGGTATTTGCCGCCGTGCGAAAAGACGACGGGCGATGTGGTGAAGGCCGATTTGCCGGCCGAGAAGGAATCCTTCATTGCCAGGGTTTTCCGGTCGAGCTTCACGAGTTCGCCGTCGCCGGTGGTGGCGAAGACGGTGCCATCGGTGCCGAATGCGGTACCGATAACGTCGCCGCCACTGGTCTTCCAGGATTTGACGGATTTATCCGGACCGGTGAGGTCCATCATCCAGACGGCATTCGGCACACCGCCACAGTTGCCGCTGGTGGAGGCATAGACTTCTTCTTCGGTGAAGATGAGATTGCCGGCGTTCGCGTTGGCCGGGAGGAAGCGGAACGGGGGCATGGAATCTTCGCCGTTCGATACAAGGGCGAGGTGCAGCATGCCGTCCGTTGTGAGCACGAAGAGCGCGTTACTGCCGAATGCCGCGGGAGGACGCGGTCCGCGCGCGGCGGGCGGATGTTCCATCGCGTCTTTCACCTGCACGGCGCCTTCTGTCGCTTCGCCCACCGCGCTCAATGCATGGGTGGCGGCGCGGCCGGGGCCAACGGTGCCGAGCGGGTTATCGGTGAGCGGAGTGGGGCGGCTGACGCCGGCGGACATGGCGCCGGGACACGCAGCAGTGCTTCCGGAAGGAGCAGCAACGTCATAGCGGTGCTGCCATTCCACGCGGCCAAGGTCGCTGTCGATCGCGATTGCGGTATTCGAGGAACCGCCGAAGAAAGCGTAGGAGCGGAAACCGCGATAGCCGATGTAGCGCGGGAACTCGGCGGCCTGGGAGAGCGCGTAGTCGCCCTTCGCGTCGTTATTGAGCTTGATCTTCCACAGGAATTTGAAGCCCGGCTTCTGCAGGCTGGCGGGCGAGATATCGGGATCCGTACGAACCCAGGAAGTGCGCTGGGCATCACCGCCCGTTACGTTCCAGGCGGGGCCGCCGCCGAACTGCGCCGAGGCGAGACCCGCGAAAATCAATGTGCATCCTGCGGCGGATGCGAGACGATGAGTGAGTGTTTTCATGGCTAAATCCCCTTTCGCCACTAACGGATTATTAGAGCACAAAAATGCGTCCGATGTGCGTGGAAGGCCTTTAAATATTGGGGTTTGAAGAAGAGGGTGGCTGGACCAATCGCGCGGCGGAGCCGAAACTCCGCCGCGCGCCGAGGGCTTACTTTTTGATGCCGTAGCAGTAGAGGATGCCGTCCCACGTGCCGATGTAGACGCGGCCGTTGGCTTCGGAAAGCTCGCCGAAGTGCAGCCACGACTTGATATCGTCTCCGCTCGACCACAGCGTCTTGCCGTTTTCGGCATCGAACGCATAGAGCGTGGCGTGGGTGGAGGCCGGGATGCGGCGCTGCGAGGTATCCTGCAGGCCAACGTCAGGATACGCCTGCGCGGTGGCTTCGCCGCTCGCATAACTGAAGACGACGCCGTTGGCGATGACGGGTGGTTCGCCCTGATCGAGATCGCGCGACATCCAGGCGGGATCGAGGGTGATCTTGCCGTTGCCGTGGTCAACAACCTTAAACGCCATCACGCCGCCCTTCTTCACCGGACCATTCTCGATGGGCACCTGGAAGTGCGAATCCTTCGGACCCCAGAACGGGCTGTAGAGCCAGCGCGTGCCTTTGGAATCCTGCCACGTTGCGAGCGAGCCCCAGATGCCGGCGGAGGCGAAGTTCACGTCTTCGTTGCAGAATTTGGGGGTGGTGTAGAGGTCGGTGCGGTGATCATCGCCGCCGATTGAGGCCGTATCCATGAGCCAGAGGCGGCATTCCTTGCTGCCGCTGACCATGAGCTCTTTGCCCTTGAAGGGGAAGATCACGGGGGTGACCTGGGCGTCGAGATCGCGCTTGACGAGCCAGGCAGCGTTGGGCGGGCCAAAGTAATCGTAGAGCTTGAGAGCTTTCGTGTTCGGGTCCTGCTTCAGGCCGACGATGCCGTTGCCATAGACCCCGTTTTCCGGATGCCACTGGCCGTCGCCCGTGCCGGTGTACATGGCGCCGGTAGTGGGGCTGACCGCGGGACCGGTGCGTCCCCACATGCCCCCGCCTGCCGGGCCCCAGCTACCAACTTTGTTGGTGGCGAGGTCATATGCATAAGCGACATTCGGGTTGCCGCCGCAGCCCTGCGAGCTGTGGGTGTAGATGACGCCGTTCACGACGTTCAGCGCCCAGATCTTACCGCCCGGAGGGACAAACTTATTCGGCGGGGCGACATCTTCGCCGTCGGCGAGATTGAGCTGGTGGAGCATGCCGTCACCGGAGACGGCGAGGACCGTGTACTTGCCGGGCGAGACTTTCTCGAGGTAGGGGGTGGCTGTCTGGCCGCCGGGACAGAGGATCTGGCCATTCTCGATCGGGCTGTAATCGCCGTGCGTGCTGGTGAACTGCTTGGTCCAGAGGACTTCGCCCTTATCGACGTCGATCGCGAAAAGCTTGTCGGTCACGCCGGCAACGAGTGCGATCTGCTTCGAACCGGATTTCGTGGTGACCGGATCGGCAATGAGCGCCGTGTAGAGGTTAGTCATCACGCGCGGTTTGGAATCGAGCTGAAGCTTCCAGAGCAGCTTGATATTTTTTGCGGTGGAAGGACTAATGATTTTTTCGTCCTTCTGCCAGTGGGTGCGCTGGCTGTCGTGGCCGTCGGTCAGCCACTCCGCACTCCAGCCGAAGAAGCTGCAAAACGTCAGCGCCGAAACGATGAATATGAGTTTTCTCATGTCAGATCCTTTTGCGTGCCTTACTTAACCAGTTCGAACCCAAACGTGTAAATCGTGCTGTCCGCCGTGCTTAGATTCATCTGGCTGGCTCCGCCGGAGACTGGAGCGCGGGAGTACGAGGTCATCGTCTTCCCGCTGTTCCAGAGTTCCTTGCCGGAAGAGCCGTCGAGCGCGTACAGAACCGCCGGATGCTGTGCATTGCCGCCGGATGTCGCGAAAACCACACCGTCGATGATGAGCGAAGTCAGCGGATTCGTGAGATCGCGCGAAACCCATGCGGGTTCCAGCGCCGGTTTTCCACCGTGATCCACTATTTTGAACGCGGCCACGGTCCCGTTCGTTGCGCTGCCGTTCATAGCCGCGAAGTGAGTGGACGAATTGATACCGCCGGAGATGGGCGCAAGGATGTAGCGCTGGCCTGCGGCTTCGAAAGTGGAGAGATCGCCGGTGATGACGTTGCCGACCGGGGAGGATACAGCCAGCGGTGTTTTGTGATCGGCGCCGCCGAGCGACTTCGCATCGAGCAGATAGATTCTGCCGTCTTTATTGGCAGCGGCGATGAGGTCGCGGCCGCCGAAGTTAAAAATCGTTGGTTCGGTGGTGAATTCGGATTTACCGGGGCTGAACTGATCCTTCACGTGGAGATCGGCCGGATCCAGCGCGACGATCGCATCGGAGAAACTGGCGGACCCGTATTCACCGTCGCCTGTGGAGGCATAGACGGTTCCATCCGGGGTGAAAGCAAAGCCGACAACACTGCCGCCATTCGTCTTCCAGGTACGAATGGAGTGGTCGGCGAGGGTCATGGCCCAGACGCCGTTCGGCGCGCCGCCGCAGTTATTGCGGGTGGCCGCGAATACATCGTTTTCCGTGAAGGTCAGGCCGGTTGCGTTGGCGTTCGCCGGGAGGAAACGAACCGGAGGCTCGGAGTCCTCGCCATTCGAAATGTAGACCATGCGCAACATACCGTCGCTCGTGACCGCGAAGAGGGAGTTGTTCGCCGCGCCGCCGCCGCGGCCCCCACGCGCAGCGCCGCCGCGGCCAGACGCGCCGCCACGGCCACCGCGCCCACCACGTCCGCCGGCGGGATTTGCCAGTGCGGCCTCTACCTGCACTGCGCCTTCGCCGGGCTGGCCGACTGCGCTTTCAGCTGCCCCGCCGCGTCCTCTGCCGCCCGCGAATGTGGCATTCGCCGCG
>DASZVV010000074.1:0-12594 GCA_035546955.1 Bryobacteraceae bacterium | reverse complement strand
ACGAACACCATGCCGGGCAGGGAATCAAAACCGCATCCGACACAGACTGTGATGCCGGGGTTCGCGGGCTTGCCGAACCACTGGCTGAAAACGCGCAGGGAGTTGCCGGTGGCGATGAGAATGTTATTGAGCGACGGCGGGACCATTCCGCGGCCTCCGGTTGCAACAATGGCCGTCATCGGCGTGCTGGTCATCGTTTCGACCTCGGATTTGCTGGATGCGTGATCGTCCGCTGTATAGCGAAAGACGGCCTGGGCGATCGGCTGATTCGAAACCCACTGAGAAGTATCGAAGTCACCCTCGCGAGACTGGTTGATGAGCTCGCCGGCGGCGACGACCCGGTCGCGGTGGGGGATGCGGAACGTCATGTCATAAGTGGCACGGCTCGAAGCGCCGGCGGGAGTGGGATACCAGACGCGCCGGTTGGGAATCGCGTAGCGGCTCTGCAGAATTTCACCGCCGGAGTATTCGAACGCGACGTTGTAGGTGCGGTTTTTGACGAGCGGCTCGGGCATCTGCAGATAGAAGGAGCCGTCGTGGGCGCGGCTTTCCTGCACGAAAGGAATGTCGCTGCCGTTGAAGGTGACGCGGGCGACCTGGAGATCCGGAACCATATCGAACTTCACCATGCGGACCCCGTCCTGTAGGGCGCGGAAACGGAGATCGCAGGTGACGGCGAGATCCGGTATGTTGCCCACGAGATTTGCGCGCCGGATCAGCGTATCCAGCTTGTAGTGTTCGGGCGCGATGAGGCGTTTGTCTTCCTTTGAGCTCGCGCGGCCGGCACGAAGCTCGGAGGCGAAGTGCGAGAGGTACCAGATGCCGTCACTGAAACTGTTCGGGTCGAAATTGAGCAGCGCGATTTCTTCCGCCGCGGGCAGGTTGGGCATGGCTCCATGGGGATTGAGCAGGAAGCGGAGGTCGGGATATTTTTTGCCGCGGATGAAAGCGCGGAAAGAGCCGGGATTTTCCTTGTTGTACAGCTCTTCAAGGACCTCGGCTTCATAGTTCGGAATGTCTTCGTACGTGAGCATGCGCTCCAGCATAGTGAGGGGGCGGGTCAGCAGATTCGGTTCGCGGCGGGTTTCGATCAGCTCTTTGACCCGCTTCAGCGCGTCTTCTTCCTGCTGGGTGGATTCGTCAGCGAGATGGCCATTCCGTTTCACTTCATCGAAAGTCGAGTCGCTGAAATAAACGACCAGGGCGGTGAAATCTTCGTTGACGGTGTCCGCCCCGGTCATGTGATGCAGGAGGTTGGCGGCTATGTCAAAGGCGGGCTTCAACTGAAAATTTCCATCGCCGATGAAGACGCCGGTGGTGACGCGACCGAGGACGGACGGGAGGAAGCTGAAGGAGCCTGAGCGGAATTGGAAAGTCCCGGCGTCACGCGTGAGGGTGAGATTCGAAACGCGGTAGATCTGCGTCAGACGGCCTTTTCGAAGGGCCCGATAGTTGGGATCGGAGTTGGCGAGCGGGGAGCGTTTGCCGGAAACCTGCATGGTGGTGCTTGCGGCGGCAATCCTCAGGGTGATGGTGAGGTCAACGGGCCGGTTCGCGATGGTTGCATCGCGTTCGGCAGGTTCGAAGCCGGTGTGGATCGCCGAAACATGGTACTGCCCGGCGGGCAGATCAAATGCGGCCTCGCCCTGGAGATCGGTGCTCTTGTTTTGTGAGGGACCGTTCTGAGGGGTGACGGTGACTGCGGCCCCGAAGACGAACGCGTTGCTGGGGTCTTTGACCGTGATGTTGAGAGTTGCGGCGAAGGTGGGGAGGCAGAGGACGAGCAGGAACGCGCCGCGCCGCGCGAAGGCGAGGTATCGCCGCCACCGCATTTGCCATGCGAGTGCGATTGTGATGAAGCCTGCACCCAGCAGGATGAAACGTGAGGAACCGCCGCCGGCGGGTTTCATGCGCTCCATTATAATGACCGCTATGAGTAAAAAGCAGCTACGCACCGCCGTGATTGGAACCGGCTTTGTTGGCCGTGTTCACGTGGAGGCGATTCGCCGCCTCGGGTTTGTGGATATTGCCGCGATTGTCGACGTGAATGTCGCACAGGCCGAACGATATGCAAAGGAATTCGGGGCCGAGAAAGGGGTGGCCGATTACAGGGAGGTGCTGGCGGATCCGACGATCGATGCGGTGGATATCTGCACGCCGAATGCTTATCACGCGCCGATTTCCAAAGCTGCGATGGAAGCCGGCAAGCACGTGATCTGCGAGAAGCCGCTGGCGACGTCGTCAGCCGCGGCGGCGGAACTGGTGTCGCTCGCATCGGCGAAGAAGCTGCGGAACTGCACTTGCCACAACCTTCGCTACTATCCGCAGGTGCAGAACATGCGGCAGATGGTGGCGGCGGGTGAGTTGGGCGAAATTCTGGTGGTACAGGGAACTTACTCGCAGGATTGGCTGCTGTTCGATACCGACTATAGCTGGCGCATCGAGACGAAGGATAACGGGCCGTCGCGCACGGTGGCGGATATCGGTTCGCACTTCTGCGATATGGCGGAGCATGTGACGGGGCTGCGGATTACGGAAGTCTGCGCGGATCTGCAGATTTTCCATAAGAAGCGCAAGAAGCCGAAAGGGCAGATTGAAGCGTTCGCCGGCAAGACGCTGACGCCGAACGATTACACGGAATACGACGTGGATACGGAAGATTTCGGGTCGGTGATTTTCCGGATGGGGGATCGTGTGCGCGGGGCGTATACGGCGAGCCAGGTTTCGGCGGGGCGGAAGAACCGGCTGAATATCGAGATCTACGGGACGAAATCGGGCGTGAGCTGGGATCAGGAGAAGCCGGACGAACTATGGATCGGGCATCGCAATTCGCCGAACCAGATCATTGTGAAAGATCCATCGCTGCTGCATCCGGGCGCGCGTGGGTTCGCGGATCTGCCGGGCGGGCACAGCGAAGGATACGACGATACGTTCAAGCAGGTTTTCCGGCGGTTCTACGGGTCGATTCTGGATCCGGAAGCGAAGATCGATTATCCGCAGTTCGCGGACGGGCTGCGCCAGCTCAGAATTCTGGAAACGGAAATCGAGAGCAGCAAGCAGCACGCGTGGCTGCCGGTGAAGTAAACATCGGGATGTGGAGTAGACTGTCTGGAGAACCTGAGGGAGGTGCTCCAAATGGACTCGAAGACTCACTCCACACCGGACGCGCGGCGGCGATTTTTACAGAGGCTGGGGGCATGGGCCGGCATTTCGGCGGCCGTGCCCGCCGCAGGCAGGGCGCAGAGCGGAGCGTCGGTCACCTACACGGGGGGCGAGGCGAATTTCCTGCCGAAGTATGCGCTGGCGCAGAAGTATAAATCGCTGAAGCAATCGAGCTACGACCGCACGGGCGGGAATGCGGATCGCTTCGTCGTGAAGGCAGGCGACACGCAGGAGGTGTTCAACGCGACGGGCCCCGGTGTGATCACGCACATCTGGTTTACGATTGCGGCCAACAGTGTTGCGCACCTGAAGGAAATCGTGCTGCGGATGTATTGGGACGGCAACCCGAAGCCGAGCGTGGAAGTGCCGGTAGGCGATTTCTTCGGGCTCAATCTGGGGCAGTATCAGATTTTCGAATCGGCGTTTGTAGCGTGTTCGCCAGGAAAATCGCTGAACTGTTATTTCGCGATGCCGTTCCGGCGTTCTGCGCGGATTACGGTGACGAATGAAGGAACCCAACAGGTGGGCGCGTTTTATTCGAACATCGATTATCAGCTCGTTCCGTCACTGCCGGCGGATGCGATGTATTTCCATGCGCAGTATCGTCAAAATGCGCCGGAGGTGGCGATCACGGGCGAGAATCCGAAGGTCAATCTGGACGGGAAGCATAATCACGTCTTTATGGAGACGCGGGGGCGCGGGCATCTGATGGGAGTGACGCTGGGGGTCCTGCAGAATACGGACAACTGGATGGGCGAAGGCGACGACATGATTTTCGTGGACGATGAAACGAAGCCGGTGATCAACGGGACTGGGCTGGAGGATTATTTCCTGGGGAGTTGGGATTTCGGCGGGCGGGATGGCGCGATTCCGTTTGCGCATCATTTCTATGGCGCGCCGCTGATTGTGGCTCCGGAGCGGGCGGGTGGGCGGTATTGCTGTTACCGGTGGCATGGGGACAATCCGGTGACGTTCACGAAATATCTGAAGCACACGATCGAGCATGGGCACGCGGATGATCGCGCGGATAACTACTATTCGGTCGGGTATTGGTATCAGAGCGAGCCGTTCACGGATTTTCCGGCGATGCCGGCCGTGGCGGACCGGGTTCCGCGGCTGCACATTCCGGCGTAAGGAGGGGGCGAGTGCTGAAGCTCATTTTTCCGGGGGTTCTTTTCGTATTGACTGCCATGAGCGCAAATGCCGCGGTGAAGGTGGAGAAGACGGAGTACAAGGGGTGGAAGAATTGCTATCGCGTGACGAACGGGGAGATTGAGGCGATCGTCACGGCCGATGTGGGGCCGCGCATCATCCGCTTCGGTTTTGTCGGCGGGCAAAATCTGTTCAAGGAATTTGCGGATCAGATCGGGAAATCCGGCGAGAAGGATTTTCAGCTTCGCGGTGGAAGCCGGGTGTGGAAAGCGCCGGAGGATCCGGTGGCGACATGGGCGCCGGACAACGTGCCGGTCAGCGTGAAAGTGACGGCGAGCGGGCTGATTGCGACTGCGCCGGTGGAACCGCTGACGAAGCTGCAGAAGGAAATCGAGATCGTGATGGAGCCGACGGGCACGCGAGTGCTGGTTACGAATCGCATCACGAATCATGGGCTCTTTGCGATCGAATTCTCGCCGTGGGTGCTGACGATGATGGCCCCGGGCGGAATGGTGGTGTCGGGATTTCCGCCGCGCGGGACGCATCCGCAGAACCTCGAGGTCACGAACCCGCTGGCGATGTGGGCGTATACGGACTTGTCGGACCCGCGGCTGAAGTTTACGAAGAAGTATCTGACGATGCGGCAGGATCCGAATAATTCGAATGCGGAGAAGGTCGGGACGTTCAATAAGGACACCTGGGCGGCGTATCTGCTGAACGGGGAGGCGTTCGTGAAGCGGGCGACGGCGGATCCGACGAAGACGTATCCGGATTTCGGGTGCTCGTTCGAGACGTTTACGAATAATGAGTTCCTCGAGATCGAGACGCTGGGGCCGATGACGCAGGTGGCGCCGGGACACACGGTGGAGCAGGTGGAGCGGTGGGGACTCTATAAGAATGTGAAGCCGGCGGCGATTACGGATGAGGAACTGGACAAGGCGCTGGGGCCGATTCTGAAGTAGGGTCTCACTGGATCAGCTTCAGATCGACCGTTTGCGCGGGGGTGTCTTTGGCGTTAGGATCGCCTGGTTTCACGGTGACTGGCGTGCCTCGGGATTCGAAATCGCGGAGGACATCGGGATCGAGCCAACTTTCTTTTTCGATGTCGTCGAACGCAAAGAGTTTATAATCGCCGGGCGCGATGGCTTTGATTTCGTAGTGGCCGGCCTGCGTGGTGGTTGTGGACGGGGTGTAATCGAGGCGCGAACGAAGGGCGGGATCATTGGGGATCAGGACGACCATGGCTGCGGGGACTGGTTTGCCGTCGGCATCAGAGACAGCGCCATCCACGCGTCCGCCGTCTGAGCCGAGAACGACTTCGAGATCGAGATGGTCGCCGCCGTTCACGGTGAGGCCGCTTCGCAGCAGATCCTGGTTGCCGGAACGAATGCTCTTGATGTAGAGATTGTTTTCGTCCCTGATGTCGCTGAAATCGAGCGTGTGATTCCCTGGCGCGACCGTCATCCGAAAAGAGCCGTCCGCCTTGAGATAGAAGTGGCCATTGTCTTTGTTATCGAGAACGAAGGTATAGCCCCAACCGCCAGGCTCCTTCAGGGGCTTCCCGTTGTCGGTGATGACGTGACCGGTGATCTGAGCGCAGGCTGGAGCGGTTGCAGTCATTTCCACTGTGTCGTCTTTGTCGATCACAACAGGCATGGAGGCGTCGCATCCGTTTGAGGACTCCGTGAAATCGAGGACTCCGGGAGTTTGTTTTCCGGGTTCGGATGCTCCGAAGCGAAATACATAAGAGCCGGAGGGGACGCTCGTGACTACGACTGTTTCCTTGTCGGTGTTACTGTCGCCAACCTGCCCGAATTGCTCCTCGGCGTAGGTTAGTCTTCCGTTTACTCGCTGCCCTGCTGCTGCCTGGATGTGCACGATCAGTTTGTGCAGGCGGCTGTGGAGCAGCGTGATGTCGACGCCGGTCTGACGGCCGGCAGGGGCAAGGTCGATCGCGGTTGCGTTCGAGGGGTCGGTCGTGCCGGGGTAGAACGTGGGCACGGCAGGATCCGGATGTGGGACGGATTTGGGGGAATGATCGATCGTGGCGACTTGTTCACCGTGACGGCTCGCGGATGCCGCGATGTAGTAGCGGCCTGGCCGAAGTCCGGCGAACCGGAACTGCCCGAGATCGTCGGTATTATGGCTGTTGTCGTCGAGTGTGATCACGCGCCGCCCGTTTTGATGGCGGATGACGAAGAGATCCACCGCCGCGCCGGCGAAGGGTTCGCCATCGCTATCCCGAACCGTTCCGGCGATGACGCCGAAAGGGGTCATCTTCATCCGAAGACTATCGACCGACTGGTCCGTGGTGAGGACAATCGGACTGCCGTCGTAATCGAAAGCGTCCTTCGCCCCGTAGTATGTCTCCAGGTAGCCGCTGCGTTTCGCGCTCAGGCGATATTCGCCGGGGTCGAGGTCGATCAGCGTGAATTCACCTTTTGAATCAGTCGTGGTGGAGGCGCCGGGATCGTGGCTGTTATGGTGTTCCGCGATGATGCGGACTTTGTCGAGAGGCTGGCCGGTGATGGAGTCGACGACGGTGCCGGAGACGGTGGCCTTTTCCGGCGGATTGGCTTGCTGAGCGAGTATGAGAGCCAGAACAAGGACCGAGGTCACGACTAATTGTCAGTGTAAGTCAGTTTTCAGTCGGTTTTTCCACGTGGTCGACGACGAGTACTTCCATCGGCATCTTTTGCGCTTCGAGGCGTAAGCCAAGCTGCTGCTGGATGGCGTCGAAGATGCTGAGATCGTCCGGCTGCGGATTGTTGTTGATTCGGAAATAAAGGGTCGCTTCGAGGTGGATGTCGTATTTCCCGGTTAATCCGGTCTGATCGATTACCGGCCGATCGGCGAGTGCGGCACCAGGGATACGCTCCGCGAGTTCTCCCATAGTTCCCTGCTGAAACTCGAGGGACTGGTTGCGTCCATTGACGCCGACATGGTTCTTTTCCGGTTCTTCAGGATTGCTCTCTTTAAATTTCGGACCGTTCTTCCCTTCGACCATCACGTAGACAGGAATCTCACGGGTCTCACGATGAACTTTTAACGCGAAGCGATCCGCCAGTAAACGCTGGAGTAAGGGACGGAATTGGTCGCGCGTGAGGGCCTCCTCGCCCTCGGCTTTCGCGACAATGTTGTAAACCAGGTTCGCCGAGTCGCCTGTGTAAATCACCCGATATGACTTGAGATCATAAGCCTCCTCAACGAGTGACCGGACGAACCATCCCTCGAGCGTGAGTCTGGAACCCGACGCGGAATACCCGCCCATCACATGCCAGGGCCCGGGATTCTCCCGGATCGACGCAACTTCAAATGACGGTCCTGTCTGCGCGAAGAGCGTCAGCGTAATGGCGGCGGCAAAAAGGCCTGGTTTCATGCAAACCAGACGTTTGAGCCGCCCGAAAGGTTGAGACGGATTTACCAGTTTGCCTTGGTGCCGTCCGGCAATTCCATGAGCTGGTCGCGCCATTTCGTGCCTTCTTTCGCGCCCTGCTGGACTTCTTTCCAGTTGATATCGACGCCGAGGCCGGGTTTTTCAGTGACAGGGAGGTGGCCGGTGTCGTCGGTATCGAACAGCGGCCAGTCGTGTTCGGCGACGTAGCGGAGCCACGGGTCCACCTCACCCTTCGCGCCGAATGCGTTGTAGTGGATGCCCTTCGACCATTCGAGAATCCAGCCGGCGCGGGATTGCGCGACGACTTGCAGGGACGCCATGAACATGATGGGGGAAAGCGGGCAATGGGGGGCGAGGGCGATGCCGTTTGCTTCGGCGATCGACGCCACTTCCGCGGTGTTCATGATGCCGCCGACGTGGACGATATCCGGCTGGAGGATGTGGGCGCCTTTCGAGGCGACGACTGCGGCGAATTCGGAGACGGTGTGCATGCGCTCCCCGGTTGCGATCGGCACGTGGGTGATGGCCGCGATCTCCGGCAGCCAGCGATTGTAATCGGGGCGCACGGGTTCTTCGTAGAAGAGCGGATTGGCGAATTCCAGTTCTTTCGCCAGACGCCGCGCCATCGGGACGTTGCAGCGTCCGTGGAAATCGAAGGCGATGTCGATTTCGGGGCCGACGGCGTCGCGAACCGCGCGGGCGCGATCGACGGCGGCGCGAATGCCGCCGTAGGTGTCGATAGCGGCCAGAGGCGGGCAGGCGTTCATCTTGAGGGCGCGCGCGCCTTCGGAGACGACTTTCGCTGCTTCTTCCGCCGCGGCCCCGGGCTCATTGTTATTCCCGCCGGCCCAACGATAGACTTTGACCTTGTCGCGAACGCGGCCGCCGAGCATGCGGTGCACGGGCTGATGCAGGCTCTTGCCCAGGATGTCCCAGAGGGCCATTTCGATGCCGCCGAGCGCGGACATGTAGTGCGGGCCGCCATGGTAGAAATTCTGGTCATAGCAGCCGCGGACGAGGCGGCGGAGATCGCGCGCGTCCTGTCCAATGAAATGCTCGGAAAGCTCATGCACCAGCGCTTCGGTCGAACTAAGCTGGCCTTCCACGCTGTAATCGCCGTAGCCTTCGAGACCACCTTCGACGATGACGCGAAGCAATCCCCAGCGGGGCGGAACCTGAACCGTTTCAATCCGATCGATACGCAGCACAAGGCCAGTGTAACTGGCTAATGCTCGACTGGCGCGGAGACGGGCAGGTGGCGCATATAAATATCGAGGAATTCGCCCAGGGTTTTCGGATAAACGGGCTCGGTCATGAGAACGAAGGGATCGTAGCCGAGCGTTTCTTCGAGGCGTACAACGAGGACAGCGAATCCGAGCGAGTCGAGGCCGGATTCGAGAAGAATAGATTCGTCGCAAAGGTTGAGGTCGGCGCGCAGGCCGCGCGCTTCAGCGGCCTCGGCGAGGCAGGCAAGCACTTTTTCTCTCAGACGCTCGCGGGGGAGTGCGGGTCCCGTGCCGGAGTCCTCCGCAGCCCCGGTGGTTTGCTGACTCATGACTCGAACGCAGAGCAAGATTAGGGCCACGCGGACGCTCCCGTATATTCAACAGGAACGGATATCCGGATTCCACTTTGTGGCGGCGCGCGTTCACCGCCGCGGGACGCGGAGTACCGCCGGGAGCGTCAGTGCATCATGCGGCTGCGCTGAAAGAAGTAAGCCAGATAGACCTGCGTTACGAGAGGCGGCGGCGGGACGGTAGCATCGGTCGAGGCGTTATGCCCCTCATTACGATAGGCGTAGGGCGCAACGGAAACGAGCTGCCATCCGTCGGCCGAGAGCGACTGCAGTTGGGCAGGATCGACCTGCTCAAATTCGCCATCGCTCATCTCCTGCGGAAAAACCGACATCATCTCGTAAGGCGCGAAGACGGCCGACTGGCTACCGCCGCCGACAGCACGGCCCGGGCCCGTGCGGCGCGCCTGGCCAGGAACCATCTGCACGGCCAGCAGGATCACGCCCAGAAGACACAACCAGGTAAGTTTCCTCATGAAGGACGTGACGCATGCAGGAGGGATGCCGTGCAGGGAATTCACACCGCGCGCGGGAGTAATATGGTGGACAGAAACCGTATGCTTCATCGACCTGTTGTCAGGATTCTCGCGGCTGCCGCCGTCTTTACTCTTCCCGTACTTTGCCAGAGCACGGATCCAAAAGCGAATGATGGGCAGGGAAACGGCCCGCCCGCCTGGGTGCTGAGCAAGGGGCAGAAGGATGGCCTTCCGACCAAGGAAGAAAAGAAGCAGGCTGCTACGGAACGCTCGCTGAGCGGCTTTGTAACGGATGCGGACGGCAAGCCAATTGAGGGCGCAGTGGTGCAGCTCAAGGACACCCGGACGCTGCAGGTGCGTTCCTTCATCACGCGCAGCAAGGGCGACTATTACTTCTCCGGACTGAGCAAAGACATCGATTACGAACTGAAGGCGCAGGCGCACGGCAAGACGAGCTCCTCGAAGACGCTGAGCTCGTTCGATTCGAAGCAGGCGCCGGTCATCAATCTTCAGGTGAAATAGTTCGCCGCAGGGTGCGTGGCGCGATGGGAACGCTTATTTGTGTTCCGTACCCATCTTGTAGACGTAGATCATGTGGGGACGGCCTTCCACCAGGATCTTCTCGGTCTTCTCCGGTTTCCAGCCGTGGATTTCGAAGTCGTGTGACACGACGCGCGCGCCCTTTTTGAGCTGGGCTTCGAGGACCGGGCGAAGGCGTTCGTTGGAGCTCGTCAGCAGGTAAAGAGTAACGACATCGGCGGGCGCGAGGTTGGTTTTCAGCGCGTCACCGTGGACGATGCGAACCTGATCGGCGAGGCCGAGTTTAGCAACGTGAGCAGCGGTGGCTTCGTAGATGTCGCGGCGGATTTCCACACCGACGGCTTTCGCCGCGAACTTCGTGGCGGCGGTGATCACGATGCGTCCGTCTCCGCAGCCGAGATCGTAGACAGTTTCACCCGGTTTGATATCGGCGAGGGCGAGCATGCGATCGACAACCGCCTGCGGGCTGGGATATGAGGGGGCGAGCGTGTCGGGATCGGTGTAACGCTGGGCTCCGGCGGGTGGCGCAAAAAGCGCCGCTGCCGTAATCGCTACCGGTAATCCGATAAAAAATGGACTGTAAACCCGCCTGAAGCGCAAAAACATACTAATGGGGAGACGCGCTGGCGGTATTCGGAAGTTTCATCTTCGAGATGCGATTCATGATATCGACCCAGGCTGCCCAGAGATCGTGCGGGCGGGAAATCGTGTACTCGAAGCCATGGAGCCGTTTCACGACGTTGCCGATTGCGTCACGCCACGCGGGGGCATCGCTCCAGTCTCCCTGCGGAACCAGCATGTAGTTCATGTAAAAGACGGGGTAGTTAATGTTGCCAATTTCCTTGAGATCGTCCATGGTAACCGGTTGATCGATAAAGGCTTTTGGCCCTGCGAAGATGACGGCGTCCGCGGGCTTTCCGGCGAGCTCATCCTGCACGAGATGGGTCAGGAATTCGGTGGGGCTGTGAGGATCGGCAAGGTGTTTGTATTCGACCATGCCGAGCTTGACCGAGGCCAGTTGTTTCCCCAGCTCCGGAAAATTGATCTCGTCGAGATCGTCCGCCCGATAGACGACGCGCTGGTCATTGAGGTTGAAGGCCACAATGCTGAATTTCATGATGCGGGGCTCGCGGGCGATGGTGCGCAGGATAGAGACAAGCGCGCTGGCATCCACGGGAGCCATGGCGGCAGCGCTGCTTTGCTGTGGAGCGTAGTTGATCAGGATCTTGACCTTCAGCGGGTCCCCATCGGACCTACGGGCTACGGGCGGCTCCGGACGGAAGAACTGATCGTCGGCAGCTTCCACATCATTGGCCGAGATCGTCATTTTGATGTCCTGATCGCGGCCGTTCAGGGAAGCACTGATGTCCCACTTATCCGAGCAAACGCGCTCCTGCCGGTCTCGCATGAGCCACCGTACGTGATAGCCGCCTTCGCCCACATCGAATCCGCCCTCGAGCAGCGTTTTACCGCCGGCGTCGTCATCGATTGGAGGCACCTTGAATTTCTGCAGGAAGTAACGCGGGTGATCTTTATCGGAATCGGGAATCACGGAGAAGACGACGGTCAGGGTTTCTCCGTTGCCGGCGAGTTCTTTGAGGGGAATCGAAATATCGTACCCGGAGTGGAACTTCATGTCGAAACCCATGACGGGTTTGACTGGCGTGACGACGCACGGCAGATCTTTCCTGACTTCCTCCATATCAAGCACGGCGGCGTCGCCTGGAAGAAGGTTAATCTGATCCATCGCGTCAGCGTTGTGCATCAGGCTTTGGGGGAAAGCACAGGGGCAGAGGAGAAAGAGGCCGGCAAAAAACTGCGCGGACACACCGATTGCACAGCGTGTGCGGATGCTCATGCGGGCGCGCCTTTGGCCGGTCATTCTGGTCCCCGGTAACGCTGCGTCGAAAGCTGGCTAATATGGTAGCGCAGCACGAGGCTGTGCGAGAGCAATTTTTTCACCAGTAGTTCCTGTAACCCGATGAGTTTCTTCATGGATCAGTCAAAAACCCAACAGGAGAGGGTGCCGGTGCCGGAGGATGCGGCTGCGGGCGCCATCGTGAGCGCGGATACGCTGCGGGAAAACCGCATTCCACCGGGACAGCAGCGTACGAAGAAGTGGCCGGTTCTGGATGCGTGGGGGCCTCCGGCCATTAATGCGGCGAACTGGAAACTGCGGGTTTTCGGGCTGGTGCGCGAGCCGGTTGAGTGGACCTGGGAAGAGTTCAACGCGCTTCCACGAGTCAGGATTTTCGCTGATTTTCATTGCGTGACGCGCTGGAGCCGGCTGGGCA
>DASZVV010000073.1:0-15126 GCA_035546955.1 Bryobacteraceae bacterium | reverse complement strand
CTGATATCGCAGGCCTGGGATGTCGCTTACGGGAACATTCTCGGCGGCCCGGCATGGATCGATTCGCAGCATTACGATCTCAGCGCGAAGGTGGAGGGCGATGGGCGGCTTACGAAAGAGCAGATGCAGCCCATGCTGCGAAATTTGCTGACAGAGCGGTTGCATCTGAGTGTTCACAGAGAGCATAAGATTGTGCCGGGCTATGCGCTGGTGGTGGCGAAGGGTGGGGTGAAGATGAAGGCGAACACAGGGGCGCCTTTCGTGGGGATGAGCGGAGGGCTCGGATTTAAATTTCAGAATGCACCCGTTGTGCAGATTGCGTCAGTGGTCGCGCACGAAGTGAAGAAGCCGGTGGTGGACGAGACCGGCATGTCCGGCAACTACGATTTTGAGGTGAAATTCACCAGTGAGAATTTCCCCTCCGATGTGCCCCATCCGGACTACGGGTCGATCTTCACGGCACTGCGGGATCAGCTTGGGTTGCGGCTGGTAGCGAGGAAAGTTCCGCAGGATTACCTGGTGATCGACCGTGTGGAGAGGGTTCCGGATGGGAACTGAAGGTATTCGGATATAGCGCGCCGGGCAGAAGCCTGGCGGCAAGACTGAAGCCATGCCCCAAGTTGCATTCTCCGGTGGCCGAACCAATTCACAAGTCGGGAAGAGCCGGTTGATAAACTGTAGTCCATGAGTCTCTCTCCCGGTAAATTGAAGCACATGAAGGCCCTGTCGGACGACAAGGGCATTATCGCCGCAGCGGCAATGGATCAGCGCGGCAGTCTGAAGAAATCGATCGCGGCTGCGAAGGGTATCCCGGCCGACCAGGTTACGCAGGAACAGATGGAAGAGTTCAAGGTCGTGGTGAGCCGCGTCCTGACGCCGCACGCGAGCTCGATTCTGCTCGATCCCGAATTTGGTTTGCCCGCCGCGAAGGCGCGCGCGAAGAATGCCGGTCTGCTGCTGGCTTACGAAGAAACCGGTTACGATCATTCGAAACCCGGCCGTCTCCCCGATCTGCTGCCGCACGTTTCCGTGAAGCGCATTAAAGAAGATATGGGCGCGGACGCGGTCAAGATTCTCCTTTACTACGCGCCAAACGATACGGAAGCGATCAACGATCTGAAGGGCGCGTTCATCGAGCGCGTGGGCGCGGAGTGCCAGGCGTACGATATTCCGTTCTTCTGCGAATTCATCGTCTATGACGCCAACGGTATGGATGAGAAGAGCCTGGAATTCGCAAAGCAGAAGCCCGGCTGGGTGACGGCGGCGATGAAGGAATTCTCGCACGACAAATACAAGATCGACGTGCTGAAGGTTGAAGTGCCGATTAATCCGGTTTATGTCGAGGGCAGCGTGGTGTTCAAGGGCCAGGCGGCTTACACCCGCAAGGAAGCCCTCGATCATTTCCGGCGCGCGGCCGATGTGGCGACGAAGCCGTTCATTTATCTGAGCGCGGGCGTGGCGAACAATGTGTTTATCGAGAACCTGGCGATGGCGGCGGAGAGCGGCACGGATTATTCCGGCGTGCTCTGTGGCCGCGCGACCTGGCAGGACGGCATCAAGGTCTACGGCCAGAACGGGGCGAAGGCGCTGGAAGACTGGCTGAACGATCAGGGTCTGAAGAACCTCAACGCCGTGAATGAGGCAATCAAGACGGCGAAGCCCTGGTACAAGAAGGCCGGCGTGGCTGTCGCGTAGTCAGGGATCGATCCTTTGGCACGCGACGTTTCGGTTCCTCTCAGCAGTAATAAAAACCTCCGGAAGTGGGTGGAGAAGATGGCTGCGCTTACGCAGCCGTCTTCCATCCATTGGGTGGACGGCTCTCAGGCCGAATACGACCAGCTCTGCGCGCAGATGGTCGGGGCCGGCACCTTCATCAAACTCAATCAGAATCTGTGGCCGGGTTGTTATTACGCGCGGTCTGACGCGAGCGATGTGGCGCGCGTGGAGGACCGGACGTTCATCTGCTCGCTCTCAAAGGATGCAGCTGGGCCGACGAATAACTGGTTTCCTCCGTTTGAGATGCGGCGGAAACTGAAAGATCTGTTTAATGGCAGCATGCGGGGGCGAACGATGTACGTTTTGCCGTTCAGCATGGGGCCGGTGGGCGCACCGATGTCGCAGATCGGCGTGCAGCTGACAGATTCGCCGTATGTTGTGGTGAGCATGCGGATCATGGCGCGAATCGGGATGCCGGTGATCGCGGAGATCGACCGGGATTCAAAGCGCGTGGTGCCGTGTATGCACACGGTGGGCGCGCCGCTCGAGCCGGGCCAGAAGGACGTGCCGTGGCCGTGCAACAAGGAAAAGTACATTGTCCATTTTCCCGAGACGCGTGAAATCTGGTCATACGGATCGGGCTATGGCGGGAATGCGCTGCTGGGGAAGAAGTGCTTCGCGCTGCGGATTGCGTCGAACATCGCGCGCGATGAAGGCTGGCTCGCCGAGCACATGCTGATTCTCGGGGTGGAGAATCCCGAGGGTGAGAAGACGTATGTAGCGGCGGCGTTTCCGAGCGCGTGCGGCAAGACGAATTTCGCGATGATGATTCCGCCGGCGAAGATGCGCGGGTGGAGCGTATCGACCGTGGGGGATGACATCGCGTGGATCTGGCCGGACGAGCAGGGCCGGTTGCGCGGGATGAATCCGGAGGCCGGATTCTTTGGAGTAGCGCCTGGTACGTCGGCGGAGACGAATCCGAACGCGATGGCGTCGCTTTCGCGGAACACGATTTTCACGAATGTGGCGCTGACGCCGGATGGCGGTGTGTGGTGGGAGGGCATGACGAAGGAGCCGCCCGCCGAGTGCCTGGACTGGCAGGGGAATAAGTGGACTCCGGAGATAGCGAAGGAAACCGGGGCGAAGGCGGCGCATCCGAATTCGAGGTTTACGGCGCCGGCATCGCAATGTCCGACGATCGATCCGGAGTGGGAATCGCCGAACGGCGTGCCGATCAGCGCAATTATCTTCGGCGGCCGGCGCGCGACCACCATGCCGCTGGTGTTCCAGGCGTTCAACTGGAGCGCGGGCGTGTATGTGGGCGCGACGATGGGGTCGGAGACGACTGCGGCGGCGGCCGGAGCGGTGGGGAAAGTTCGGCGCGATCCGATGGCGATGCTGCCGTTCTGCGGGTATCACATGGGCGATTACTTCCGGCACTGGCTGAAGGTGCAGAGGTCGCTGAGCGAGACGCCGCGAATTTTCCACGTGAACTGGTTCCGGAAGGACGCGGATGGCAAGTTCATCTGGCCCGGTTTCCGTGAGAATATGCGGGTGCTGCGTTGGATTGTGGATCGGGCGAAGGGGCGCGCGGTGGGGAAGGAAACGCCGATCGGGTGGATGCCGCATTACGAGGACATCGACTGGCGTGGGCTATCGTTTCCGCGGGAGAAGTTTGAGGAACTGCAGGCGTTCGATCGCGGAGCCTGGCGCAGAGAGGTGATCAGCCATGAGGAGCTGTTCATCGATTTGCACGATCATTTACCGCCGGAGATTGTTTACGAGCGGGAATTGCTGATTTGCCGGATGTAGGGAGAATTCGGACGAAGCGCGCGGGACAGAAGCCCCGCGGCTCGCCTGGGCAACCAGCCCAAGCCCTCCCCCACGTTCCGCTTTCGGCGCTTCTTTCGCACGCGCTGGTTGCTTTTACCATCGAGTTCGATAACGAGTTTGAGCATTTGGTTCCCCATCGCACGACGCGATTCGGCGGTTCGGGGCCTTGGCTCGTCTCGATGGTGATGTGGCTGATGTTGCTGCGGTTCGTGCCCGAGGAGGGGATTGGGGCGAAGGAGTTGTATCAGCGAACCGCCCTTTCGCAGAAAGAATTTAAGCTTTGGCTGACGCGGTTGAGCAAGTGGTGGGGATATCTGGCCGTCGATGGGATGATCGCGCGCTGGACGCCGGGTGGGGTGAAGGCGCGTGCCGCGTGGTCCGGTTTGACGGGGGTGATTGAGGGGCGCTGGCAGGCGCGATTCGGTTCGGCGGTGGATTCTCTTTGCGATGTGATGCGGGGGATAGCGAACCGCGATTATCCGGATTATCTGCCGGTGCTGGGATTTGATTTGCTGACTCCGGCGCCCGAACGTTCGGCTGCGGTCGAGGATTCGCTGCCGGGATTGCTGGCAAAATTGCTGCGGGCGTTTGCGGTGGAGTTCGAGCGGGAGTCGGGCGTGTCGATTGCGGTTTGTGCGAATGTTGGCGGAGTGTCGAAAGAGGCGATGGCGATGTTGCGGAAGCGGGCGAAATGCAGCAGCGAGGAATATCTGCGTTTGACCGCGGCGATCGAGCATGAGTGGAATGCGGGGCGGCTGCGGGAATTGCTGGAGGAGATTGTCGGTCACGCGGATTTTTGGGCGGGGCTGACGCCGTATCCGGATGGGTGGCGCGCGGCTATGCCTGCGATTACAGTGCTTCCCAATTACCCGATGGTGCTGCATCGGGGTGGTTTTCCGGACGGCGCTTAGCGCTGGAAGAAGTGGTCTTTGTCGACCGAGGGGTCGACTGCGACGTCGAAGAAGCCGACCATCATTTCCTGCCAGGTTTGATCGCCCCAGGTGACTTCGGCGGTGGGGTCGGGGTTGTGGGGATTGTTGCGGGAGTTGTCGAAGATGGCGACGGCCTGGAGCGTCGTGCCGGCTTTCAGCAGGCGCGGTTGGGCGAGGCGATAAGAAAGCTGCCAGTAGAAGTTATAGTTCACGCGCAGGAGCGGCTCGATGTCGGTCGGCGAGTGGACGATGTTGTATTCGAATTCCTTGCCGCGCAGATGGAGATGCGGGAAGAAGCTCAGGAGCAGCGCGTCATTCGGGATCGTGCCGCGCGCTTCGACGCGATAAGAAGGATCGCCGGGGGGGATCGTGAAGTGGCTGTTGGTGAGCTGCAGCGTGAGCACGCGCTTCGTGGGCGGCTGCTTTGCGAAGATCATGCCGATGGACGTGCGATCCGTGGCTGCGTGTCCGTTGGCGGTGTAGTGCATCTGGAAGATGAGGTCGGAACCGCGCGGGATGAGCTTCGCCATGCCCTGGGGCCATTCGTCGGGTGAACTGCCGGGTGCGTAGACCAGAAGGATGTCGCTGGTGGTTTCGGCTTCGGCCATGCTGGCGGCGGTGAAGGCGCGGCCTATGGGTTTATCGGCGAGCCACTTCGCGCCGGGCGGGCGGATGTAGACGACCGCATGGTGCACGTGGGCGCGGCTCGACGGGCGAATTTCGGACATGCGCACCCAGCGGTCTTCGGTGAAATTCGTGTGGACGATTTCGTAGGTGTATTCGATATCGCCGTGCGCCGGGATCGGAACGGGCTGCGGCATGGTGACGACGAGATCGGGCTGCGGGATGACGAAACCAGCGGCCCATTTGCGGGGCGGCGGAGCGTCGGCCGGATTCCCGGCGGGCGCGCCGGATCCGGACCAATCGCCGATGGTGGCGATCTGCGCCGGGGTGAGCGAAGGATCGTTCGCGAAGTGGCCAATGCGGGGATCGGCAAACCAGGGCGGCATTTCGCGGGCTGCGGTGCGGCGCGCAATTTCGGAACGCCATTTGCGCGCGTCCTCATAAGTCATGAGCGGCATGGGACCGATTTCGCCCGCTCTGTGGCAGGACTGACAATGATCCTGCAGGATGGGCAGGACGTCTTTGTAGAACGTGGGCGCGGCGTGGAGAGACGCCGCGAGCAGGCTAAGGGACAATGCGAGCGGTCTTGATGTAGTCCAGCTTCGGAAACTCCGTTTGAAGATAAGCGTTTCCTTTTTCTTTGATGGAGTCCTGGTCGGGTTTCTCGCCATCGCCGGAATAGATTGCATCCACATTATCCATCCCTTCCACTACTTTGCCGAACGGGGAGAAGTGCTGCGCGTCAAGGCGCTCATTGTTGCCGAGGTTAATAAAGAGCTGGGTCGAGCGGGTGTCGGGGCCGGCGGTGGCGAAGGTGAGGGTGCCCCGGCGGTTGCTGGTGAGAACGGGATCGTCTTTGATGGGCTGGTCCCATTTCCAGATAGTGTCGGGATCGGCGGCGAGGCCGAACTGGACAATGAAGCCCGGGACGACACGGAAGAAGCGGGCGCCATCGAAATATTTCGCCTGGACGAGGTTGTAGAAGCGGTCGACGCCGATGGGGGCGAGGGCGCGGTCGATATCAACGATGACGTGGCCTCTGGTGGTGTCAAAATCGACTTTGAAACTCGCGGGGGCGGTGACGTTGGGAAGCGGCGGCTTCGTTTTTTTACAGGAGAACGCGGTGAGCGCGATGACGGCGCAGAGGGCCGCGGTGAGTAACTTCATAACTTCAATTTTCCAATCAGCTCAGACGGATGAGCGACGCCGAGCTCGGGGAGCAGGGCTTCGAGCTCCCGTGCGATGCGGGCGGGAGCGTTCGGCGACCAGAAAGTCGCGGTGCCGACCTGGACGAGACTTGCGCCGGCGAGCAGGAATTCGGCGGCGTCTTCGCCGGTCGCAATGCCGCCCATACCGATGACCGGGATCTTAACGATGCGCGCCACCAGGTGGACCATACGGAGAGCGATCGGCTTGATGGCGGGGCCGGAAAGTCCGCCATAACCGGCGCCGATACGCGGCAGACGCGTGCGGGCGTTGACGGCGAGCGAGACGAAAGTGTTGACGAGCGAAAGGGCGTCGGCTCCGCTGCGCTCGGCGGCGAGCGCGAAGGGCTCGATCGCGGTGACGTTCGGGGAGAGCTTGACGATCACCGGGCGCGTGGAGGCAGCTTTGACGCGGGAGACAAGATCGGAGAGCGCTGCTTCATCGACGCCGAATGCGAGCCCGCCATGTTTGGTGTTGGGGCAGGAGACGTTCAGCTCGTACGCCGCGAGACCCTCGGCGTCATTGAGGATGCGGACCACTTCGACGTAGTCCTCAGGAGAATAACCGAAGACGTTGGCGATGACGGGCGTGAAGAAACGCCGCAGAGCGGGCAGCTTCTGGGCGGCGAAGGCGCGGGCTCCGATGTTCTGGAGTCCGACGGAGTTGATCATGCCGGCGCGGGCTTCCCAAAGGCGAGGCGCGGCGTTGCCGGCGATCGGCTCGCGCGAGAGGCCTTTGACGATAATGCCGCCGAGCGTGTTGAGATCGACCTGCTGCTCGAATTCCATGCCGTAACCGAAGGTGCCGGAAGCGGTCAGCACCGGGTTACGGAAGGTGATGCCGAGTATGGTGCTCTGCATCGTTCCGGTGGTTACTTTGCGGCGGCCCTTCTGCCGGAACCGGCGGATGCGCCGGTCCTGAGGTACTTATCCAATTCGCGGCGGATGCTGCCTTTGTCGCCCTTCGAGGGATCGCCGTCCTGCGCTTCCAGCCACTCGTCCGGCGCGCCGCCTTCGCCGAAGCTCACGCACTGTGCGCGAACCATCCCTTTTTGATCGATGAAAGCGATCATGGGGACGTACCAATCCTTGTCGGGAGTGACGTGCATGAACTTGAGAGCGGTGGGGGCGTCGGAGTAGCCGACAGGGAAGTCGGCGCCGGTGATCTTGATGAAGCCTGGGATGCCCTGCTTCGCGCCCTGATCGATGGTGACGCCGAGTATCTGGACGCCTTTGGGCGCGTATTCGGTCTGGATCTTCGAGAGGAGCTGCGAAGTGTGCTGGCAATGCGGGCAGGTGGTGAACATGAAGGCCATGAGAACAAGCTTGCCGCGGTAGGAACTCAGGAGCTTGTCCGGACCGTCAACCATGTGGATGACGAATTCGCCTGCCGGCCGGGGAGCCATGGCGGGTAATTCGGGAGTTTTTGGTGCGGCCTTCGTGGCCACTTTCGGAGCGGTGACGGTGGCGCTGTTGCGGGATTGAGCGGAGAGACCGGCGGCGAGCGCCAGGGCGGGAAGAATTGCAATTATTCTGCGCATTTCACCTCGTATTCTATGCGACGGCGGGCGACGAGGGCACAGCAGCCGGCTCGCGCTTCATGCGGAAAGACGCGATGGTGACCGCGACTGCGAGCGCGAGCATGGTGAAATCGCGCGCCAGCGTTTTCGGGCCGAGGGCCTCGCCGGGCCCGAAGCAGCCGCAATCGATCTGGAGGCCCTTGGCGTAGGACCGCACCATCACGGAGAAGAACAGCAGCAGCAGCAGGCTGGCGACCAGCGAGAACCAGCGCTGCCAGATGCCGGAGATCAGGCCGAGACCGAGAATCAGCTCAAACCAGGGGAGCGTGTGAGCAATCGGTTCGAGCAGATTCTCCGGCAGGATCTGGAAACCGGCGAGGGACCCCGCGAATTCGATCCACGGCTCGCGCAGCTTGGCGTAGGCGGCGTAGACGAAGATCACACCCAGGATCAGGCGCCCGATGACTAGTAGCCAGCGCTTCATTACTGGCCGGCGATTTTCCCGTCGAGATATTTCTTGAAGATCGAGTAGGGCATTTCGAGAATCGAGGAGATCGGCTCGCGCTTGCCGGATTTCGTCACCACGACGATGGTGGGGGTGGAGGGCACGTGGTCAAGATTCTCGGCGTCCGAAACGTCCTTCGCGATTTCGGCATCGATCGGACCGGTGGTTTTCACGATCTCGCGGATTTTCTGCATCGCGCCGGGGGGAATGACCTGGGTGAGGACGGCGTCGATATCGCCTGTGTTCTTGCCGTTGACGGACCAGATGTCCTGGGTTTTGAAGATCTGCTGGACGGCGACATCGTAGTAGCCGACTTCGCCGGCGGCGTCAGCGTACTTCGCTGCCATCACCGCGTGGGGGTGCATGGGGAGGGGGAAATCGCGGTGAATGAACTTTACTTTGCCGGTCTGGATGTAGTCTTTTGTGAACTGCGGCATGAACTCCTGGTAGAAGCGCGCGCAGTGGGGGCATTCATAGTCCGTATAGGCTTCCACCGTGACGGGGGCGTTCGGGTTACCCGATACCTTATAGTTCTGTTTCAGGGCGGGAGCTTTCGCCGCGACCGTTTTCGCGGTGCTGGTTTTCGGCGTCTGGGCAGACAGGATCGCGAGCGGAAGAAGCAGCAGTAGGGTTCGCATTGTTCTCTCTTTACTCTATTTATTTAACCACCACCGAACTAATGCCCCGGACCGGCGTTTCGTGACAATTCCGGGCCGTTATGATCTCCTTAAATGAATGACGTCCGCCGAGCTGCTTGGTCACATCCGGAGACAGGCCCACGGGCGCACAACTCTAAAAACGCTGTTCCGGGAGCTGCGCATCCGCGGTTCTGAGCGAATTGCGGTCGAAAATGAGCTGGAAAAGCTGGTGGAGCGGGGGGAACTGATCGAGACCCGTTCCGGGCACTATGAGGCGCCGGCGGCGGGGAAGGGGCAGGTGGCTGGGCGAATCGTGGTGCATCGGGATGGGTATGGGTTTTTAGTGCCGGATAGCCCGATTCCAGGAGTAACGGGCGATATTTTTCTGGGGCGGGACGCGATCCGGGGAGCGATGCAGGGAGACCGGGCGATTATCCGGATCACGTTCCGGGGGAGGGAAGGCCGGGCAGAGGGCGAGGTAGTGCAGGTGGTGAAGCGGGCGCATCCCACAGTGACCGGCGAGTTCCGGATCACGCGGCGGGGGACGTTCGTGGCTCCTTTCGATCAGAGGCTGCGGGACTGGATCGAAATTCCGTCGGGGATGGAGAGGCCGGAGCTGGGCGAGCAGGTGGACCGGATTGGCCCGGCGCCGGTGGAGATTGCCGGCCCCGAGGATCTGGAGGGGATGATCGTCACGGCCGAAATTCTGGACTACGGGAAGGGGGACAGCCATCCCGTGGGGCGGATTGTGGAGGTGCTGGGGCGGCCGGGCGATTTCGGGATCGATGTGGAGATCGTGATCCGGAAGCACCAGTTGCCGCACCGGTTTCCGGCGGCGGTGGTGGAAGAAGCGCGGGCGGTTCCGGAGGAGATCGGGCCGAAGGAACTGCGGGGGCGGCGGGATTTTCGCGGGCTGCCGATTGTGACGATCGACGGCGAATCGGCGCGGGATTTCGACGATGCCGTGCTGGTGGACCGGCTGGCGAACGGGAATTATGCGCTGCAGGTTCATATCGCGGATGTGAGCCACTATGTGAAGCCGGGGTCGGCGATTGATGTGGAGGCGCAGATGCGCGGGACGAGCGTGTACTTTCCCGACCGTGCGGTGCCGATGCTGCCCTTCGAGCTTTCGACGAATATCTGTTCGCTGCGGCCGAATGAGGATCGGCTGGTGATGTCCGCGCTGTTGGAGTTCGATCCGAAGGGGGAGCCGCTGCACGCCGAATTTTGCAGCGGCGTGATTCGCAGCGTGGAGCGGATGACGTATACGAATGTCCATCGGCTGCTGGAGGGGGACAGCGCGCTGCGCGAGCGGTATGCGCCGCTGGTGGCGCGGTTCGAGCTGATGCGGGAATTCGCGGAAATTCTGATGCGGCGGCGGGACCGGCGGGGATCGATCGATTTCGATCTGCCGGAGCCGCAGATTGAGTTCAGTCCGGAAGGCGAGATGATCGGGGTCACGCGGAGCGAGCGGACGATTGCGAACCGGATGATCGAGGAGTTCATGCTGGCGGCGAACGAGGCGGTGGCGGCGCGGCTGGAGGCGACCGGGCATGCGTCGATTTACCGGGTGCACGATCCGCCAGACCCGAAGCGGGTGATGGAATTCGAGGATCTGGCGGCGCAGTTCGGTTTTTCGCTGGGAGTGGGGCATGTGCCGGCGACGCGGATTCGGTATCACGAGAAGAAATCGCAGGGGCGGACGGCGTATAAGGATGTGATGCTGCCGGGCGAGGTGGCGGTGACGTCGAAGGCGTATCAAAAGCTGGTGGCAAAGATTGAGGGGAAGCCGGAGGAGCGGATTCTCAGCTATCTGATGCTGCGGTCGCTCAAACAGGCGCGGTACAGCGAATCGAATACGGGGCATTTCGCGCTGGCGGCTTCGCATTATACGCATTTCACGTCGCCGATCCGGCGGTATCCGGATCTGATTGTGCATCGGCTGCTGCGTGCGGCGCTGGAGGGCGGGGCGTATTCGAACGAGGGCGAGCTGCGGTCGATTGCCGAGGATTGTTCGTTCACGGAGCGCCGGGCGGCGGAGGCGGAGCGGGAGCTGATTGAGTGGAAGAAGGCGCGGTTCATGGAGAGCCAGGTGGGAGAGGAGTTCGACGGGCTGATTATCAGCACGGCGAAATATGGGGCTTTCGTAGAACTGGCGCAGTGGTTCGTGGAGGGGCTGGTGCCGATTGAATCGCTGCAGGGGGACCGGTTCGCGTATCACGAGAATGTGCGGAAGATTATCGGGCAGCGGACGCGGCGGACGTATTCGATTGGGGATCGAGTGAAAGTGCTGCTGGACCGGGTGGATCCGCTGGAACGGAAATTGCAGTTTTCGATTGTGGAGGCTGTGAAGGCAAAACCGCCGAAGCGGCAGGGGAAGAAGGGTGGGAAGAAGGGCCGGAGGTGAGGTGCGGGATGCGCATTAAACTAAGTCAACGCGCCGACGATTCTCGGAGCAGGGCCATTTCGAGTGTTCTTCTATTCGTCGGATGGGGAGGAACCGGAACACGTACACGTTCAGCGGGAAGACGCGCTTGCGAAAGTCTGGTTGAACCCGGTGCGAGTCGAGTGGACTGAAGAGCCGATATCGCCCGCGTGGAAAAATTAGTGAGAGAGAACAAGGAACTATTGATGGAGACATGGCATGAGTACTTCTCAGGCTGAAATTGCAGGCGCCTCGGCATTGTCCGTACGGGTGACGGATCTGGATCTTTCCGTCGATCTGGCCGACGGTAGGACGATCACGGTTCCGGTTGCCTGGTTTCCACGGATTGCGATGGGAACTCAGACGGAGCGCGAGAACTGGACGCTTCTTGGCCGGGGGCACGGGATTCACTGGTCCGCTCTTGATGAGGACGTCAGTGTCGAAAGCCTCCTGACTGGCCAGCGATCGCGCGAAAGTGATCGCTCATTAAAAAAGTGGATAAAGGGCAGGGAACGAAACTAATTTTTTGGAGATCCTCGATATCAATTCGCGGTTGGAGTTCGATCTACACGATCGATGATCAGCACGTCAACCGGAATGTCTTTTGCTTTTTGAAGTTTCAGGCCAAGTTGCTGGACGAGAGCGTCGAAAATGTTCGGCGGCGCGGCACCGGAGTCAGCGCGGGTGATCTCAGGTCGAGCTGGATGCCGCTTGCGGCGGTCCCCAGGTTGCGCAGAATTTAAACATCCTGCTGATCGCGCCGGTTTTCATTCAGCTCTTTATGATCACGCCGATCAAGCAGCAGTGTAACGGCGCTTTCTCAGCCACGATTTCCCTGATTCCTTTGTTTACGCCTGTGATGATGCTGATGCGGCAAACGATGGAGGCGGGAGTTCCGGCCTGGCAGCCATGGGTAGGCCTGGCGGGTATAGCGATTACGACGGTGGTGATTTCGTGGGTGACCGCTCGTTTGTTCCGCGTGGTGATTCTGCAGGTCAAGTCTCCGAAACCGGCAAGCTTCTCCGGTTGGCTATACGTGGCTAAGCGCCGTCAGCGGTCAGCCGACTGTCTGGTGGTCGGTGTGGTCGATGTGGGTGTCGGGGACGCCGGTGCAGAAGTGGACGTTGAAGTCTGAGACCTTCGACAGCGAGAACACCGGTACGCCATTCACCTTCGGCGTTTTGATGCGGAAGAAATCGGCGTCTTCCACCTGGTCCAGCACGAACGTCGGGCGCTGGTCCTCTTTGGCCGGCTGGATATCGATGTTGTCGAACTGGATTCCCTTCACGTGGCGAACGTAGAAACCATGTGAGGGCATCGTCCCAAACATGCCCGGTTCGGGATAGGTTTCTTCACGTTCCGCCGGTTGCAGCGCGGCGTTTTCTTTCGTGCCGCCGCCCTGATGCTGGACGGTCACGTTGCTGATTTTCACGTCCTCAATATCGTGATCGGGAATTCCGCTGATGATGGAGCCGAGGCGTGACACGGAGTTCGAAACCACCACATTGCTGATGATGATGCGCCTGAGGGTGCCGATCGCGAGATCTTTCGGGCCGCGCATACGCCGGCCGAGGCGCAGGAAAATCGGAGCGCTGATGATGTCGCGCATCGAAATGTTCGTGACGGTCACGTCTTCGAGCAAAGCACCATCCACGGTTTCGAGCGCCAGTCCCTGGCAGCCTTCGAAAACGCAGTTGGAGATGGTGATGTTGCGGTAGCCGCCGTTCGATTCCGTCCCGAATTTGATGCGGCCGGTATGGGGGACGCGTTCTTCGGGCCCGAAACGTTTGTACGTGGCGTCGAGAAGCGTGCCTTCCTGGAAGCAGCCACTTACGTAGCAATCGCTGATGGTGACGAATTCCGTCGGCTTGGCGGAGCCGAGTCCGTAAGAGCTTTTGAGACAGATGCCGTCATCCCAGGGGGAGTTGACGTAGCAGTTGGAGATGCGGACGTTGCGGCAGCAGTCGATATCCATGCCGTCGCGGTTGGTGTCGATCTTCAGATTGTCGATGGTGAGGTTGTCGGCGCCGGTGGCGAGGATGCCGAAATGACCGCCGTGCAGGATGGAGAAATCGCGCAGCAGAACATTGTGGCAATTCTTCAGCGCGATGGATTTGTTGCCGACGCCGGGCTGTTCGGCGCGTGGGCCGGCGCCCGCACCGCGGCTCAGACCCTTGCCCCAGATACGGCCGGGGCCAGTGATGGAAATGTTCTCCATGCCTTCGGCCCAGATGAGGCTGTTGTGCCAATGGCTGTGGCCGTAGTCCTGATACTGGCTCCATTGGTTGGGCTCGGCGGCGTCGTAGGATGCATCGGCAGAGGGCGTGGCGCCGGGGGCGGGCGAATCGGCGGCGATGATGGTGGCGCCGGTGTCCAGGTAAAACGCGATATTGCTCTTCAGGCGGATGGAGTAGCAGAGATAATTACCGGCGGGGAAGAACAGGGTGCCGCCGCCCGCGGCCGCGATGGCGTCAATAGCTTTGTTGATGGCGGGCGTGTCGATTGTTTTGCCATCGCCGGCGGCGCCGAAGGTGCGGACGTCGACCATGGTCCGGGTGTTGCCGCCAAGGGATTGGGCGGCTGCTTCGCGCGGATGAAGGGCGATTGCGGTGGCAGCGAGACCGGCTCCCGCGTGAGTTAAGAAATGCCTTCGTTCGGAGTTGCTCATGGTCTTTCAGTGAGCACTATATCAGTGGCGGCGCCAGGCAGAAGCCTGGCGGCAGGGCAGAAGCCCCGCCCCACGGAAGCTTTTGCTATATTGTGGAGGGTTTATACATGACGACGGCGTTCAGTACGCCCACTACTTCTGAACGGCTGGCGGTTGCGCGGGCGGCGGGGTTGGGGCCCGAGATTCTTGCGCAGGCTTTCCGGCTGATGTATACATCGCGGCGGATTGACGACCGCGAGATCCTTCTGAAGCGCCAGAATAAGATCTTTTTTCAGATCAGTTGCGCCGGTCACGAGGCCATTCAGGTCGCGGCGGGCATGGCGCTGCGCGCGGGGCACGACTGGTTCTTTCCTTACTACCGCGACCGCGCGTTGTCGCTCACGCTGGGTATGACGCCGCTCGACATGCTGCTGCAGGCGGTGGGGGCGGGGAACGACCCGTCGTCCGGCGGGCGGCAGATGCCTTCGCACTGGACGAATCCGGCGCTGCATATTGTCTCGCCGTCTTCGGCGACGGGGACGCAGTTTCTGCCGGCGGTGGGATGCGCGGAATCGCTGCCTTATCTGCATCCCGGCGAGCAGCGGGTGGTACTGGCGTCCTCGGGTGAAGGCGCGACGAGCGAGGGCGAATTCTGGGAGTCGATCAATCAGGCGTGTCTGCTGCGCGTGCCCGTGTTGTTCCTCGTGCAGGACAACGGCTTCGCGATTTCGGTCCCGGTGGAGCACCAGACGCCGGGCGGATCGATCTCAAAGCTGATGGCCGGATTTCCGGACATGCTGACGATTGAAGTGGACGGGACGGATTTTGTGTCCTCGTACCGCGCGGTGACCGCGGCGGCGGCGTGGTGCCGCGAGGGCCATGGCCCTGCGCTGGTGCATGCGCATTGCACGCGTCCTTATTCGCATTCGTTCAGCGAGGATGAGCGCGATTACAAGACGAAGCGCGAGCGCGAAGACGAAGCGGCGCGCGATCCGCTGGTCACGTTCCCGGTGTTTCTGGCGGAGCACGGCATTCTGAGTGAAGAAGAGATCGACCGCATCAAGCGGGAGATTGATGCTCA
>DASZVV010000072.1:0-21259 GCA_035546955.1 Bryobacteraceae bacterium | reverse complement strand
CTTGCAGATGACTTCGCGGATTTCGGGCGGCACCATGGAGTGCCAGGAAGTGTCGCCGCTCGTGATGCGCTTCAGAACGTCGCGCGAGAAAATGTGAAGCACGCTCGCATCGTAGTTATCGAGCTGGCGGATGCTGCCGCCGCGAACGAGGTGGTGGAAAAGTTCTTCCACTTTCGGCGGCATCTGAACGTTATCCACAGTAGTGAGGCTGACGGTGGCGGCCTCCTGGAGCGGATAAACGTAGATTCGCAGATCCCGCGTGAACAGCTTGCCGAAGGCTTCGAGGATGCCGCCTTCGAGATCGGTATAGAACTCTTCCCGGAACAGATCGATCAGGCTGGAAACGCCCATAGTGAGCGCGATTGGCTCCGCGGTGTAGCGGCGGATCCAGTGAGCAAGCCGGTAGTACTCGAAATAATCGGAAATCAGCACCGTCTTGCCCGCGGCTGAGAGCATGTCAACACGCGCGAGGAAATCGCTCAGATCGATTTTGCCGGTGGAGAGCAGGTTGCGCATCGTGATCTCCATCAGATCCACGATCTGGGGCGCGCGCTCCGGCGAGAGTTCCCCGGCAAAGCGCGTGTGGGCGCTGTGGAGCATGTCGATGTTGACATGTGTCACGGGGCGGAAACTTCCGCGTTCGACGAGGACGGGGCGCTTGCGCAAAATCTCGGAAGGCTGGAGCACTTCGCCATTGGGCGCGAACATGGCCGCGCCGCTCAGGCCGAGCTGCACGAGGCGCAGGCTCATCACGCGGTTATCGACGTGGCGGAACTCGATGCCGGAGAACTCCACCATGTCAATTTCGATACGGTCCGTATTGAGGTTGTCGAGGAGCGATTCGAGCATCTCCTCCGGTTTGTGATGGAGGAAGCAGGCGGCGTACAGCAGATTCACGCCGACGATGCCGAGCGCTTCCTGCTGCAGGGCATTTTCGCTGTCCTTCATCCGGACGTGAATCAGGATCTGGCTGTCTTCATCGCGCGGGTGGGCCTGATACTTGACGCCCATCCAGCCGTGGCATTCGTTGGTGCCCTGGAAATTGCGGGCGGAAACAGTGTCGGCGAAAACGAAGAAGGCGGTGGTATCGCCGCGCATGGGCCGCAGGCGTTCGAGATTCAGCGCGTGCTCGTGATCGAGCATGCTCTGCAGGCGCTCACGCGAGACGTAGCGCTTGCAGCGGCCATAGATGGCGTCGCTGACGGCCATATCGTACGCGGAGATGGACTTCGAGATGGAGCCGGCGGCGGCTCCCACGCGGAAGAACCAGCGGGCCACTTCCTGACCGGCGCCAATTTCGGCGAAGGTGCCGTAGCGCATGGGATCGAGGTTGATCCGCAGCGCTTTATCGTGGGTGCCGATGATCTCACGCTTCGAATCGACGGAATAACGCATGTGCTGCTCCCATCGGTATTATCGGCGCGGCGAACCAAATTTCCAATACCATTCTCAGGGGAAATATTTGCGTAACGCGGATGAAAAGACTTCGTCATTTGCCGCAACGGAGGAGAAGAGCGTCAGGCAGGAGTGAAACTTGAGATCGTCTGGATAGCCGAAGATATCGTGGGCGGAATGTCCATCCATCCCGTTGACAATGCTGACACATTCGCGCAGGCGCGGGCCGAGTACGGGATGCTGCAGGTAGGCCCGGGCTTCGTCTTCTGATGAGATTCCGTAGCGGTCCGACATCGGGCTTTGGCCGAGGCCGCGCATTTGTGGGAAGACGTACCACATCCAGTGGGTCGTCTTGCGGCCCCGGCGGAGCTCGGTCAGGACGCGTGGGTAAATGGGGTCCTGGGCATCCACGAAACGTTGCAGATCGAAGGGGTCGTTGGCGGCGGAAGGCATTTGCGCTAGACTCTCTTCCATCATGATCCCGCGTCCGGGCGAGCAGGATGTTGCTCCCTATTTTTTTACTTATATCGATCAGGTTCCCGGCGACGATCCGGCGGGAGTGCTGCGGCCGCAGCTGAATGATGCGCTGGAGCTCTTCGCCGGGATTTCGGAGGAGCAGTCTTTACGGAGATATGCCGATGGGAAGTGGAGCATTCGGCAGTTGCTGAATCATGTGACGGACACCGAGCGGGCGTTTGCGTTCCGGATGCTTTGGTTTTCGCGGGGTTTCGAGACGCCGCTGCCGGGGTATGACCAGGATATTGCGGCAGCGGGAGCGGAGGCGGATGGAGCGCCGTGGGCCGCGCATGTGGAAGAGTTCCATACGGTGCGGCTTTCAACGGTGGCACTGTATCGGAATATGCCGGCGGCGGGTTGGAAGCGAAGCGGGATTGCGAGCGGGAAGTTTGTGACAGTGGGTGCGCTGGCGTATATCGTGCCGGGACACGTAGCGCATCATTTGAAGGTGCTGCGAGAACGGTATTTGTAGGAGTCTGCGCCAGGCAGAAGCCTGGCAGCCGGGCCGAAGCCCGGCCCCAAGTTAGTATTTCGGCACGGTCGGGTCGACTTTGTCGCTCCAGGCGAGAATGCCGCCCGTCATGTTCTGCACGTGCTGGAAGCCGTTTTGCCGCAGGAGTTCGACGGCTTTGGCGCTGCGGCCGCCCATCTTGCAATGCATGACGTAGTTCGCATTAGGATCGAGTTCGCCGAGCCGCTTCGGCAGTTCGCCTAACGGAATCAGGGTAGAGCCCGGAATCCGGCAGATCTGGAATTCGTGCGGCTCGCGCACATCGATCAGCGTGAAATTGTCGCCGCGGTCGAGTTTCGCCTTCAGCTCAACAGCATCGATTTCGCCGGAAGTAGCCACCGGTTTTGCCTCCTCTTCGCGATGCGGCATGCCGCAGAATTGCTGGTAATCGATCAGCTTCGTAATGGTCGGATGATCGCCGCAGGCCGGGCAATCCGGATCGCGCCGGAGCTTCAGCTCGCGGAACTTCATGCCGAGCGCATCGTAAAGCATCAGACGGCCCACGAGCGGCGTCCCCGCACCGAGAATGAGCTTCACCGCTTCGGTCGCCTGAATGAGCCCGATAATTCCCGGGAGAATGCCGAGCACTCC
The DNA here is from genome assembly GCA_035546955.1 of Bryobacteraceae bacterium. Taxonomy (GTDB): domain Bacteria; phylum Acidobacteriota; class Terriglobia; order Bryobacterales; family Bryobacteraceae; genus BOG-234. Next base: position 18,246 of record DASZVV010000072.1, on the reverse strand, counting down.
ACCCTCCGCGCAGCTCGGCACGAGGCCCGGAGGCGGCGGTTCAGGATAGAGGCAGCGATAGCAGGGGCCGCCGGGATAAGCGAAGATCGTCGCCTGGCCTTCGAAGCGGAAGATGGAGCCGTAGATGTTCGGCTTCTTCAGTAGTACGCAGGCATCGTTGACCAGATAGCGGGTCGGAAAATTATCCGTGCCGTCGATGACGTAGTCGTAATCCTTCAGAATCTCGAGCGCATTCTCGCTCGTGAGCGCGACTTCGTGGCGGTCAAGCTGCACGTAAGGGTTAATGTCGCGCATGCTCTCGATGGCAGAATCGATCTTGGGCTTGCCAACGTCCTTCGTGCCATGAATCACCTGGCGCTGGAGGTTGGTGTAATCGACGACGTCGAAATCGACGAGACCAATGCGGCCGATGCCCGCCGCCGCGAGATAGAGCGCCGTCGGCGCGCCGAGTCCCCCAGTGCCGACGAGCAGGATGCTTGCCTTCTTCAGCTTGAGCTGACCTTCCATGCCCACTTCGGGCATGATCAGGTGACGGCTGTAGCGGAGGATTTCGTCTTTCGAAAGTGTGACTTCGTTCGCCATGCGTTTCTATTGGATGCCGGCAGCGCCGCCCGCGATGCTCGGGACGATGGAGAGGGTGTCCGATGCAGCTACGGGGGTGGCTTCTTTGTTCAGGTAACGGATATCGTCGTCATTCAGATACACGTTGACGAAGCTGCGGAGCTTGCCTTCGTCGTTGTAGATCTGCTTCTTCAGATCGGGATAGCGCTCGACGACGGCTTTCAGAACTTCGCCGACGGTGCTTCCGGAAGCTTCGACGGTGTCTTGCTTCTCCACAAACTGGCGAAGCGGGGTCGGGATCAGGATTCGGGCCATATCAATTCCTCTTTTTCTGCGTGGGTCTGTTCGGCGTTGGGGAGCCAGCTGTTGGCGTGATCGAAGCGCGCCTTCTGGATCGAGAGCACGACGAACGAATACCAGGGGCAGGAGTTTTTCAGATCGGTTTCGGAAAAATAAGCGTCGCAATCGGGATGCGAGTGGTAGATCCCGATGAGATCCATTTTGCGCTCGCGCGCCTCGCGGTCGGCGCGCAGAAGGTCTTCCGGACGCAGTTCATAGCGGGCAGCCTGCGAACCAGGCGAAGTGTTTTCAAGCGCGATGGCGTGGACGACGGTTTTTTTGTCGCCGTCGATCGTTCCAATCATGGCGCCGCAGCATTCGTTCGGATAAGTCGCCTGCGCGTGGTTCACCATTTCGCGCCAGGGCTGGCGTTCAATCGAAATCATCAGTCGTTCTCGTCCCAGAAGTGTTCGCTCAGATACTTGTCGGCGCCGTCGCAGAGGATGGTGACGATCACGGCGCGTTTGCCGGCTTCGTGCAGTTCCTTCGCAAGCTGCAGCGAGGCCTGGACGTTACCGCCGGCGGAAATGCCAACCAGCATTCCCTCCTCGCGCGCCATGCGCCGCACCATCTTATAGGCGTCTTCGGTCTCGATTTCGATGTTGCGTTCGGCGAGAGTGGGATCGTAGATGCGCGGCACAATGGCGGTCGCCATATGCTTGGTGCCTTCGATGCCGTGGAAACCGGTGGAGGGCTGCGCCGAAATGCAGTGGACGCCGGGAATATCCTGCTTCAGGCGGCGGCTGGTGCCCACGAATGTGCCGCTTGTCCCGAGCAGCGCCACGAAGTGGGTGACGCGGCCTTCGGTTTGTTCGATGATCTCGGGGCCGGTTGTGTTGAAGTGCGCCTGCCAGTTGGCGTCATTACCGTATTGATCGGGGTAGAAGTAGCGATCGGGATCCTGCGCGTAGATTTCGCGGACCTTGCGGATGGCGCCGTCGGAGCCTTCGCCCGGATCGGTGAGCACGAGCTCCGCGCCGTAGGCTTTCAGGATGCGTTTCCGTTCGGGGGAGGCGTTTTGGGGCAGGCAGAGCTTAACTTTGAAGCCGCGGACAGCGCCGATCATGGCATAGGCGATCCCGGTGTTGCCGCTGGTGGAATCAATCAGAATTTTTCCGGGTGTGAGGAGGCCGGCCTTTTCGCCCTCGCGAATCATGTTGAGAGCGGCGCGGTCTTTCACCGATCCGCCGGGGTTGAAGTATTCGGCCTTGCCGTAGATTTCGATGCCGGGATAATCCCGTGCTACCTTCGCCAGGCGAAGCAACGGCGTGTTGCCGATGTTACCGATGACGTCGTGCGCTTTCGGGGGCGCGATGGCGGTGGGAGTCATTGAAGCCGGGGCGTCCGGCGAATCCGGACAATCTCCATCTTACAATTGGTGATTCGTTTCGGGGGCGTTTAGATTCAGCATTTATGAAGAGAAGGCTGCTCATTCGTCCGGGAGCGATCGGGGACTTCATCCTGAGCCTGCCGGCGCTCGAAGCGCTGGCGGCGGAGAGCGCTGAGACGGAAGTCTGGTGCGCGGAGCAAAATGTTCCGTTGGTACGGTTTGCGAGGGCACGTTCGATTGGCTCGACGGGGCTGGACCGGCTGGGGGTGACGCATGCCGGCGATGTGGCGGAGCGCCTGGGTGGGTTTGATGACATTGTGTCGTGGTACGGAGAGAACCGGCCGGAGCTTCGGGATCTGGTGACGGAGTTGGGGCTGCCGTTCCGGTTTTTGAAGGCGCTGCCGGATGGATCGTGCCATGCGTCTGATTTCTATGCGGAACAGGTGAGGGAGCTGGGTGTGAAGGCGGGGCGATTTCCGCGGATTCCCTGCCCGGTGGCGCCGCGGACTTTTGCGGCGATTCATCCGTTTGCGAGCTCCAGGGCGAAGCGGGCGCCGATGGAGGAGTTTCGGGCGGTGGCGGAGCGGTTAAGGCGAGAGATGCCGTTTTTTTGGTTGCGGGGACCGGAGGAGGAGTTGGAGGAAGCGGTTTTTATGCCGGATTTGTATGAGCTCGCGTGCTGGCTGCGGGGAGCGCGGATTTTTGTGGGCAACGATTCGGGGATATCGCATCTGGCGGCGGCGGTGGGCACACCGGTGCTGGCTTATTTTCTGGCGAGCGACGAGAAGGTGTGGGCGCCGAGAGGAAATGTCGATGTGGTGACAAAACGCGCCTGAGCAGTGCGGCAAAGCGCTGCGGAATTCCTGTTCTGCTGCGAGCCGGGGATTAACATGAAAGCATGAAGCAGTTCTGGCGCCGGGCCCTGTCTGCTCTGGCGTTGTCGGGCCTGGCTTTCGCGGCGACGAAGGCTGGAATCGACGTCGACTTACGCCTTGCTCCCGATCACCCCGCAATCCAATACATGAAGACTCCGCCGGACGATCCGGTTGCGCGGCTGGTGAAGCGGCTTGAAAGCGGCAAAGCGAAGCTGGATTATATCCCCGGACGGGCCGGCTATCTGCCGAGTCTGCTGAAAAATCTCGATATCAACGTGGATTCGCAGATGCTGGTGTTTTCGAAAACCAGCTTTCAGGCGCCCCTGATATCGCCGCGCGCGCCGCGGGCGCTTTTCTTTAATGACAATGTGATGGTCGGCTCCGTGAAAAACGGCGAGGTGCTGGAGCTTGCGTCGCTCGATCCGAAACAGGGCGTCGTCTTTTACACGCTCAATGTCGAGAAAATGGCCAAACCTTACTTCGCGCGGCGCGACGAATGCCTGCAATGCCATCAGGTGCAGGCGACGCTGGGCATCCCGGGGCTGGAAGTCGGTTCGTCTTATCCGAAATCGGACGGGACACCGATTTTCGAGGCAGGATACACGGCGATCGACCATCGCATTCCGCTCGAGCAGCGCTGGGGCGGCTGGTTCGTAACCGGCACGAGCGGTAACACGGAGAATCTGGGGAACGCGATCGTGCCCGATCCTTCGAATCCCAAAGAGCTCGACCGCTCCGATTCGCACAATCTCACCAGCCTCGAAGGCAAGGTCGACCTGAGTGGGTACATGGCGCAGACCAGCGACATCGTCGCGCTCATGACTCTTGAACATCAGACCCGGATGACGAACCTGATTATCCGCGCGGGCTGGGAAGAGCGTATCGCAGAGCACGACGGCAAACTGGCGGAAGAGACGCCGAACCTCGAAACCGATATCGACGAACTCGTAGCATATATGCTTTTCGCGGAAGAAACGCCGCTGAAAGATCCGGTGGTGGGCGTTTCGACGTTCACGAAGACGTTTCCAGAGCGCGGTCCGCGCGATAAGCAGGGGAGATCACTGCGCGATTTCGACCTGAAGACACGCATGTTCAAGTACCCGCTGAGCTACATGATTTACAGCGAAGCGTTCGACAACATGCCGGCATGGGTGCGCGACCGCGTTTATCAGAAGCTCTACGACGTGCTCACTAACAAGGACACGAGCGACAGGTACAAGCGGATTTCGGCGGCGGACCGGCAGGCGGTGCTGGAAATCGTGCGCGACACGAAGCCGGGCCTTCCGGATTACTGGAAAAAGTAAGTCAGCTCTTTTTGGAGAGCCGCGCGAGCGTTGCCAACTGACGCAGGTATTGCTTCAGCGGACGCGCCGGAGTGCCCCACACAGGCTCTCCGGCGTGCACGATCTTCGACGAAAGAATACCCGCGCCCGATCCGATCACTGCTTTGGATTCGATGCGCGCCTTATCGCCGATGCCGACCTGTCCGCCGATCACCGCATAATCGCCCACAGTGACACCGCCCGCGAGACCCGTCTGCGCCACAATCAGAACGTTTTTGCCGATGCGGCAGTTGTGCGCGATGTGGACCATGTTGTCGAGCTTCGTACCGTCGCCGATCACGGTCACGCCGAGCGCGGCGCGATCCACGCAGCTGTTGGCGCCGATCTCGACATCGTTGCCAATCTCGACCCGGCCGACCTGCGGCACTTTGCGAAACGATGCGCCCGCGAGTTCAAAACCGAAGCCATCGGCGCCGATCACCGCGCCCGAATGCAGAATGGCGCGCGCGCCGATCTGCACATTCGCGTAGATCCTGACGCCGGCATGGAGCAACGAATCAGCGCCGATCACCGAATTCTCCCCCACGGAGCACGACGCGCCGATTCGCACCCGGGCGCCGATCTTCGCCCCTGCCGCGATCGAAACGAATGGGCCGATTTCCGCCGTCGGGTCCACGCCGGCAGCGTGATGAACGTGTGCGGAATCATGAATGCCCGGCCGTATGGGCGCCACGGGATAGAGCAGAGCCAGCGCCTGCGCGAAATGCGCACGGGGCTGAGCGGATTCGATCACGGTACGGTCTGTAGCGGGAAAATCGGCAGCAGCGATAAAGCAGCCGGCATGCGAATCGAGGGCGCTTTCGAAATTCTTCGGCGAGGCGACGAACGCGAGATCGTCAGGACCGGCGTCTTCGAGCGCGGCCGCGGCGATGATCTGGCGATTGCCGTTGCCGCGCACTCGCAATCCCAGGCGTGCGGCGAGTTCGGAGGCGGTGATTTCGGGCATCAGCTTCTATTTCACCAGCAGGGCGGCGGCAAGCGGAAGTTCGATCAGAATGCCTGAAATCAACGGCGGCGGAACCTGATACCAGGCGCAGAGAGCGGTGAACGCGGCAACCCAGATTGCATTGATCCAGATAACGCGGCGCAGCGCATGATCGGAAAGGGCGCGGACAAGAGCCAGGTTCAGGGCCGCAATTGCCGTGAACGTCACGCTCATGATCAGGACGAGCAGCATGTGGACATCGAACATGGACGGGGTCATCCCCATTCCGACGGCAGGGTGTGAACTCTTCATAGCCGCGTAAGCCGCGATTACGGCGGGGTCCTTAGAGGGCGATAGATTCCCGATGGTGTGGCCAACGGTGCCCAGCAACATCAGGATGGAGGAAGCAACGAGCAGACCGCGCCGGGAAATGTGCATGTTCGTATCATTCTAAATTCCTGATAGGCTGAAATCCATGACTCATCCCATCACCCGCCGCGAATGGCTTGCCGCGGCCACGGCGGCCGCCACCGCCGCGACGCTCGGAGCAGCCATGCCAAAGCCGCTCGGAGCGCAACTCTACACGGTCCGCAACATCCTGATGAAGGAACCGGATCGCGTTTTCAAGACGCTGGCAGATATTGGCTACACGGAAGTCGAGGGCAATCGCGCTGATCTCGTGCAGCTTATCTCGAAGGTCCGGGAATACGGGCTCAAGCCGACCTCCTGTCACATTGAGACACCGCTGGTCATCGGCAAATGGGAGTCGTACCCCGACCTCAAACCGATGACGCTCGACGAAGCCATTGACAGCGCGAAAAAGGTGGGAGTCGAGTACTTCACCATGGCGTACATCTCACCTGGCGCGCGCGGCGATAACGACGACTTCTATCGGCGCACAGCGGACCAAATGAATATGGCGGGGCAAAAGTGCAAAAAGGCCGGCCTGCAGTTCGCGTATCACAATCACGCTTATGAATTCGGGGGCGAGCCGGGCAAGCGTCCGATCGACATCTTCTCGGAACGGCTCGACGGGAATCTCGTGAAGTTCGAACTCGATGTTTTCTGGCTCAGCATTGCCGGCCAGGATCCGTTGGAAGCACTGAAGAAGTGGAAAGGGCGGGTCGCGCTGCTGCACCTGAAAGATAAGGCGAAAGACGCACCGCACCAGTTCAGCGAGAACGTACCGCCAGGCACATTCAAAGAGGTGGGGAGCGGGGTGATCGATTTTCCGGCGATTCTGAAAGCCGCGCCGGCAGCCGGCGTGAAGCAGTACATCGTGGAGCAGGATCAGACTCCCGGCGATCCGCTCGTCAGCCTGCGGAAGAGTTTCGATTATCTGAAGACGGTCTGATGGCTTTTTCCGCTGCTGGAAAATCCAGCCACGCTGCACATCATCGTTCGGATGACGAAACGTGGCATGGGCTCCAAGGCGAGCTTACTGGAATAACTTCAGGTTGATGGAATCGCCCATGATCTTGTAGCCCGCGTCGCCGGGATGCAGAAGATCGGGGGAATCGGCTTCCTTGCGGTAGCGTTTCGGGTCATCCGGGTCGCGAACCGCCGCCTCGAAATCGATCACGGCGTCAAACTCGCCGCTCGAGCGGATGAATTTATTGGCAGCTTCGCGAATCTCCTCGCCGCGATCGCTGTACGCGCTCGATCCGCCAAACGGCGTGAGCGTGCAGCCGATGACTTTCACACCCGCTTCATGCGCCATTGCGATCACCTGACGATAGGCTGCGATCAGATCCGCCTCGCTGAAGGCATTGGGGCCGGTCTGGCGCGCGCCCGCCGTAATGTCGTTGATGCCCTCAAGCAGCGTGATCCATTTGACGCCGGGTTCATTCAGCGCGTCATGGAAGAAACGCGCCATCCCGCCGCCGTTGTCGCCCAGAATGCGGTTGCCCGAGATGCCGGCGTTCACCACGGCGATGTGCGCGGTCGCCTTGTTGGCCTGCAGACGCGCAGCGAGCACGGCGGGCCATTCGCTGTTGGTGTTGCCGGAGGACTGGTCTCCGTCGGTGATGGAATCGCCGAACGTCACGACCGTACCGGCATTCGCGGGTGCGGCGACGTCGAGGCCGGCGAGATAGTAATAGGACTGTACGACCGCGGAGGGATCCGCAATCGAGGCGGCGCCGGTGAAATCACCGTCTTTCGAAATGTAAGTATCGTGGAGCGAGAAGCGGTGATTCGTAGCGGCGCTGGTCTGGCGCGGGAAGTAGAGACTGACGGCGACGTCTGTGAGCGGCGCGATTTTCAGATCAACCGGATCGCTCACCAGAACCTGACCCGCATAGATGGTTGCGGTTGGCTTGCCGCTGAACGTCAGCGCATGGTCGGAACCGGCGACGATTGCGGAATCCTTCGCGCGCAGCGCGATATGCGCCGCGCCCAGCATGACGGATGAGCCACCGGCGGCGTTCGAAAGGCGAACGCGCACGCGGCTGCCGCCCATGCTGCTGCGTATGATCATCCGGACCGTCTGGTTATCAATCCCGGCGAGCGTTGGTGGAATCGGAAAACGGCGGCCGGGCTTGCCAGGCGCGGGCGCCGGTGGCTGCTGTGTGGGAATAATGCCGGTGGTGGGACGTCCGGATGCGCCGCGGCCGCCTGCGCCGCCGTTCGCTACCATCTGTTCCGCGGTGCCCCAGGTGGCAACCCAATGTTCCGCCGGAGCCGCTGCCGCTGCGAGACCGCAGGCGAACAGGGCCAGCCCAAACGTCTTGTACGGCATTCAATCTCCTTTTATTCGTGAGGAAGCGGCTGGAACAGCGCGAACACAGCGCCCTGGGGATCCGCCAGCACGGTCATGCGGCCGACTTTCTCCATGGTCATCGGCCCGAAGTGGATGTTCGCGCCGAGTTCCTTCGCCTTCGCGGTGGAGGCATCGCAATCGTCTGTCTGGAAATACAGCAGCCAGTGCGGAGGAACGCCGGGCTGCCGATGGGCCGCGGGCGGAATGCCGCCGATGAAATCGCTGCCGTTCTGAATGTGCGCGTAGTCGTCCCTGCCGCCGTCGATTTTCCAGCCAAACAGCTTAGAGTAAAACTCCGTCGCCCGCGCGGCATCCGGCGTGGAAAGATCAGCCCAGCAGAAAGCGCCCTTCTCCATCTGCACGTCCATTCCGGGATGATCTTTCGATTGCCAGATATTGAAGACGGCGCCGGTAGGATCGGCGATCGTTGACATCAGGCCGTGCGAGGCCACATCGAACGGGCCGCAAAAAACTGTGCCGCCAAGTTCCTTCGCGCGGTCGGTGGAAGACGCTGCGTTCGCCACCAGAATGTAGAGGTTCCAGTGCGGCGGAATGTTGTGCGCCACTTCGTCCGGTTGCAGCGTATAGCAGGCCGCGGCTTTGCGGCCGCCCAGACTGAACGTGGTGTAGAAATTATCCGGCCCCATGGGAGAGTCTTTTGCATCCCATCCGAACAACCGGGAATAGAAGGCTTTTGCGGCAGTCTGACTGGACGTCGCCAATTCCATCCAGCAGAACGACCCCGGCGCGTGCTTCACGATGTTCGCCATAGGGGCAGTATATACGGCCTTTACAATTGGCTGATTTTCACCAACCCCACCACCTTTCCCGGCGGTGGAGTTCCCGTTTCTCCCGTGTTTTCAACACCCGAAACACCGCGAATTCTGGCACCGGAGGTGCATTCAGAAGGGGCGAAAGGATTGTAAGAAGCTATGAAGCGCTTAGCTATTTTCCTCGCATCCGCAGTACTGATGATTCCCGCCGCGATGCAGGCGAAACCCTCGCGGCCGGTTTCGCTCCAGGAAGCCGTTCGCCACGAACTGGCCATGATGCCGCGTTACACCGTGTTTGACGATATTTCGTTCCGCATGGACGGCACCACCGTGATTCTGACCGGCGAGGTCGCGCAGCCAATCGTCAAGGAAGACGCACAGGATGCCGCGCGCCATGTGGAAGGCGTCACGAACGTTGTCAACAATATTGAAGTTCTGCCGCTCTCGCCGGACGATGACCGCATCCGCCTCGCCACCTACCGGGCGATTTACGGCGAGCCCACACTGAGAGCGCGGTATGGAATGCTGGCGTTTCCTCCGATCCACATCATCGTGAAGAACGGTCATGTGCGGCTGGAAGGCTTTGTCGCGAATCAGATGGACCGCAACATCGCGGGCATCCGGGCAAAGGGCGTGTTCGGCGCGTTCAGCGTGGAGAACGATCTGAAGGTTGGTTAACAGCAAAGCAGCACTGAGAGCAGGCGGGGCCGGTTGATCCGGTCCCGCTTTTTTTATTGCCGGGCATTTCTGTTAGCATGACCGAGGGGGAAAACATGCCGGACCAGAACCTGCCTGATCAGAAGAGTGAATCGCTCGATCGCCGCGATTTTCTGCGAACCGTGACCGCGACAGGCATCGCCGCGGGCACCGTATCGAATGCTTTTGCCGCGAAGCCGGCGGCTAAAATGAGCAACCGCGTGATCGGCGCAAATGACCGCATCAACATCGGAGTCATTGGCTGCGGCGGGCGCGGCAGCTCGGACGCTCAGTCTTTCGCCACTTTCGGACAGAACAATCCGAACAGCTGCCAGGTGGTCGCGGTGGCGGATGTTTACGAGAAGCGCCGCCGTACGCAGGCGGAAAAGCACAAGGTGAAGGGCTATCTCGACTATCGCGAACTGCTGAATCAGCCGGAACTCGACGCTGTCGTGATCGCGACGCCGGACCACTGGCACGGCAGAATGGCCCTCGACGCGATGGACGCCGGCAAGGATGTTTACCTTGAAAAGCCGATGGTCCACACGAATGAAGAAGCGCGGCTGCTTGTCGAGAAAGTGAAGGAGACGCAGCGCATCCTGCAGGTGGGCTCGCAGACGACTTCGGCCGACATCTGGTGGAAAGCGAAGAAGGCGATTGCGGACGGCATGATCGGCCAGATGATCATGAGCCAGGGCTCGTATCATCGCAATTCAATCGGCGGCGAATGGAACTACACGATCGATCCGAACGCCGGACCGAGCGGCAAAGGCGACGATTTCATCGACTGGAACATGTGGCTCGGCTGGCAATATAAACTCTCGCCGAAGCGCGATTACGACGCCGACCGCTTCTTCCGCTTCCGCAAGTACTGGGATTATTCACTCGGGATCGCGAGCGATCTTTTCTATCACGTGATCGCACCGCTGAACATTTGCTGGGAGGAACCACAATTCCCCAGCAAAGTGATGGCGACGGGAGGCACCTACGTCTTCCGCCGGCCGGACGGCAAGCCCGACCGCGAAGTGCCGGATACCTATCATCTGCTGGCGGAATACTCGAAAGGCCATTCACTCGTGCTCAGCTCTTCGATGGCGAATGATACTCACATTCCGGGCCTGATCCGCGGCCATGAAGGCACCATCATTCTGGTGGATCACGGCAAATTCGAGAGCTCGGTTCCATTCATCACGGTGAAGCCGCAGGTTTACGGTGCGCGGATGGTGAATGGCCAGATGACGCCGGCGAAAGCGATTGGCGGCGAGGCTTATGAAGCGAAGTGGGGAACGAAAGATATTCAGATCCCCATTGACCAGAAAGACATGATGCAGGCGCACATCGAGAACTTCCTGAGCTCGATGCGTACGCGCCAGAAACCGCATCTCGATGTGGAGACCGGCGCCAAGGCTGTGGTGGTGATCAATCTCTCGGCGGAGTCTTACCGCGAGGGGAAGGTCATGTACTGGGACGAGAAGAACTGGCGCTCGTCGGATAAGCCGGTCAAAGCAGCCTAAAACTCTTTGCGATCGGTCTTCGGGACGACTGTATCGGCGATCCGCGCTGATTCGCGCACCGCGAAATCCTGCGTGTTCAGCAGAACGAAGTCTGGAACGCCGGCGCCCTTCTGAGCTGCAATGTGATCGAGATCGATCGATTTCGCCTGATCGATCACGAACGCGGGCCGGGTGTCTTCCTTCTGGAAGCTCAGGTCGACGTGGTCCATCTGGACGCCGTTGGCGTGGCGAATGAAGAATCCCCAGGCGGGCATCAGGCCGAACATCGAGGGCTCCGGATATTCTTTCTCGCGCTCGGGCGTGGCGTAGGGCTCACGCGGCGGAACGCCGCCGGTGGCGCGGAAGAAAAATGTATTGACCAGACCGGCCGGTTGTTTTGCTACGTCGTCGAGCGTGATGCCGCCGCGATAGACAATGCGGATGTTGCTCAGCTTCACATCTTCGACGTCGTGGCCGGGAATCCCGCTGATGATGGAGCCGTAGCGCGGATCGGCGTCATACACATTGACGTTGCTGATCGAGATACGGCGGATCGATCCGACAGGAACGCCTTCCGGCGCGCGCATGCGGTCGCCGAGGCGAATGAAGATGGGGGCGTTCGAAACCTGGCGCATCGAGATATTGGAGACCGTGACATCTTCGATGTTCGCGCCATCCACGGATTCGAGCGCGAGACCGCGCGAGCGGTCGAACACGATATTCGAGATGGTGATGTTACGGAAATCGCCCTCCGATTCGGTGCCGATTTTGATGCGGCCGGTTGGACCGTCACGATCCGGCGCTGCGGTGACGGTGCGCTTGTAAGTGCCATCGAGCAGCGAGCCGATGTCATAACCGCTCACGAGGCTGTTGACGATGGTCACGTTTTCGGTGGGACGCGCCGCGCCCAGCGCGTGGGAGCCTTTGAGAACGATGGCGTCGTCATTCGGCGTATTCACGCTCGAATTCGAGATGCGGACGTTGCGGCAGGAATCGATATCGATGCCGTCGCGATTGGTATCGATCGAGAGATTGTCAATCGTGAGATTATCGACGCCCGTCGCCAGGATGCCAAAGTGGCCGCCGTTCAGGATCGAGAAATCGCGGAGCGTGACGTGATGCGAGAGCTTCAGCGCAATAGCTTTGTCGGCGCCGCGGTCATTGCGCGAGAGCGCGCCGCCATCGATGAGCCCGGGCCCGACGATTGAGACATTCTCGATGTTCTCGCCCCAGATCAGGCTGTCGTGAAAGTGGCTGTGGCCGGCATCCTGAAATTTATCCCACTGGTTCGGTTCCGGCTGGTCGTAAGCCGCTGGATCAGACGAAGCCCGGAGGCGCGCGCCGGGCTCGAATTGCAGCGTGATGTTGCTCCGCAGGCGGATGGAGCCGGTGACATATGTGCCAGCCGGGAAAACAACGGCGCCTCCTCCCGCTACTGCCGCCGCATCGATGGCGCGATTGATGCTGTCGCCATCCGGTGTTTTGCCGTCGCCTTTTGCGCCGTAGGTCTTTACGTCAACGGCGGCGACGGCGAGAGACGCGGGAATCAGGCTCAGAATCAGAGTGCAGACTGCCAGCTGATTGATGTTCATCGATACCGGAGATCATGACACAGGATGGTGAGTCGCGGACGGCGTCATCCGGCTGAGGATGGCGCGCAGGCGAAAGAAGCGTGTATCGCAGCGCTCGCAGCGGACGGGCAGGACCAGCGGGCTGATGACCCACTCGAATGTGTTACGCCTTTTGGACCGCCGCCATGATGCGGAACTGCAGCGCGAACAAAGACGCGACCAGATCATAAAAGGTATCCTGGGGCTGACACAGCAGCGTTTTCTAAGCACTTCTGGAACGTACGCTCCGGTACTATTTTTAGCCCGGATTTAGTATACTGTCGATCGAAGGCAATTCGTGTCGCGATCTTCCCACGCAGAACTACCGGTACCGGCTACACCCGCGCAGCTCACCCGGCGCGTGCGGCAGCCCGTGCGAATTTCCGGCAAAGCGGTCCCGGATGGCGAATGCGAACTGGTCGGGATCGGTGATGGCGTTCTTTACCTTCGTTCCGAGCGGCGCATCGCGGACACATCGGCTGTCAACGTCACGTTTGAGCGGACACAGCTTTCCGGTTATGTCTCCGGCTGCGTGCCTGTAGAAGGCGGCTGGGATGTTGCGATTACGCTGCTGTCGAGCCGGCGCAGGGAAGTTCGCATCCCCATGGGCGAATATCTTTCAGTCGGCGTTGTGGGACGGAGCGGCACAAAGCGGTATCACTGCACGGTGATGGATCGTTCGGCCTCGGGACTCGGACTCCGCTTCGCGAAGTACGTTGCGCCGGGCACCCGGATTTACGTGGAGATCGAATCCACGATAGTTCTGGGCGAGATTCGCCACTGCAGTCCGACGGACGACGGATATTTCATGGCGGGCCTGGCGGTAGTGGAGTGCGTTCCGGACGCGCGCGAGATCAACACGTTTTCGGAGATCGTGCACAAGCTGCGATGGAAGATTGCCTCGGGGCTGCGCGGGCCGGCAGTCCGGTAGAGCACGTACTCACAAGGCGATGAAGTATATCGCAAGCGGCCATTACAGTTCGGGATTACGATCAACCGCTATGGTGTTTTACGTTCATGGCGGTCATTCACTGATAGACCCGAAGTATTGAATTCTGCTGGTGGTTGTCATCTTCAGCGCGATGGTTTGGCGAATTCGGTTCAGCACAGTCTGGACGGTGAAGAGTTGGCTTCGTAAAAGCGATAAGGATCATTAGATCGTGAGTCATGTACCGGCCGCTATTCCGCTCGATCGCGCCCGTAGAAATCTCTTCGAAGATCGTCAATGAGCTGAGACACCACAGTATCGTCGCGGTGGAACTGGATAAGCGCCTGCCGGACCATCTCGATCCCGCCCTCGAATTCGACCTGAATGACCGTATCGACGCCAATATCCCGTAGCGGCGTGAGATCGGGAGCGCGCATGGCGCGCGCGACGACGGTAATCCCCGGGTTGAGATGCCGTGCGCGCGACACCGCCAACCGGATCGTGTTCTGGTCCGGCAGGCTCATCAGCAGCATCCGCGCGCGGTCGATACCGGCAGCTTTCAGGATCTCTTCTGCGGTAATGTCTCCCCAGATGCCGGAAAGGCCACCGGCGGCCAGTCCCTCAAAAATGGAATGATTGAGCTCGACCACCACCAGAGGGACGCCGGCCCGCTGCAGAATCCGCGCGGCAGCCTTGCCCGTGCGCCCGAATCCCGCGAGAATCGCGTGGCCGGTGCGCGGTGTTTCCATTCCTTCCATCTGCGTGGAAACCGGCGCCGGCTTTTGCCAGCGCCGCCAGGCGCGGCCGAGCGGCAGAGCCATCCGGGAAACGAGCGGTGAAAACGCCATTGTGAGCACGGTACAACTGAGCGCCAGGTTGTAAACCGGCCGCGAAAGATTTCCGGAAGTCACCCCGGCGCGGGCAAGCACGAATGAGAACTCGCCGATCTGAGACAGCCCCAGCCCAACGATCCATGGCGCCATGTTGACATAACCAAAGGCGCGGGCAATGCCGCCAGCGATGATGGATTTTCCGACAAAGGTCAGGAGAACGACGACGGCAATCTGGGCCGCATGCGCGACTGCGTACGAAGGATCGAGCAGCATTCCGACGCTTACAAAAAAGAGCAGCCCGAAGATGTCGCGGATGGGGACAACATCGCTGAGCGCCTGATGGCTGAATTCCGATTCGCTCAGCACGATACCGGCGACGAAAGCTCCGAGCGCGAAGGAAAGCCCCGCCGCGTAAGTGGCGTAGCCGATGCCCACGCCGATTGCCACCACGGTGATGAGGAACAACTCCCGCGAACCCCATCGCGCCACTCTTCGTAACAGCAGCGGCAGCAGTTTTGTTCCGAGGATGACGATGGCCGCCAGAATCGCCGTGGCTAGTCCGATGGCGCGGCCGAGACTGGCGGCCAGATTACCCGGCGAACCCAGTTGCGGCAGGATGACGAGCATGGGCACGACCGCAAGATCCTGAACGACGAGCAACCCGACCATCACCCGGCTCGCGAGCGATTGCGTCGCACCGGCAGCGGCGAGCATTTTCAGAACAATCGCGGTGCTCGATACCGAGATCATCGACCCGAACCAGGCGGCCTCCGCGATCGGCATGTGCAGGCCCGCTACAGCGGCGAATACTCCCGCGGCCGCAGTGAGCAGAATCTGAAGCGGGCCGCCGATCAGAGCAACCCAGCGAACGGGCCGAAGATCGCGAAAGGAAAGTTCGAGCCCCAGTGAAAACAGCAGTAAAGCGACGCCGATCTCCGCCAGAAGTTCAATGTCGTGCGCCTGCGCGACAGTGGGGCCGGAGGTATGCGGACCGATCAGAACACCGGCCGCGATATAGCCAACCATCAGCGGCAGGCGCAGAGCGCGGGCAACCAGCGCTCCCGCCAGCCCGGCGAGGACGATCAGGACGAAATCGGACGCGATACCCACGTGCTGGGACCATCATCAGCCGGAAACGAGATTCTGGCAACCGTTCCCAGACATTGTTTGGATCAGCCGGGATTCGAGGGGGAGTGGAAACTATTGAAAGGAAAATACACAAGATGGCGGGGACGACGGTACTCGAACCCGATAAACGTCACTTGACTTTGAATAAGCCCTTCGCCTGCATCTCGACGCAAAACGCCTGAACCTTCCTGGGCGTGAAGGGCGATGCAACCTTCGAAACTGGAGCGACAGCATCCATCAGGCCTGTGTGTGATAGCGAAGATAAACCCATCCATTAGCAAAGCGGCACTCGTCCAGCAGTTCCAGCCTGATGCGTACGTCGCCGGGCAGCACCCGAATGCCTCGGCCAAGCAGAGTGGGCACGACGAGCAGATGATACTCGTCGACGAGCCCGGTCCGGATCGCGTGGGTGGCAAGGGTCGGACCAGCTACCGAAATGTCGAGAGGCGATTGAGCCGTTAACTCCCGAAGCGCCTGGGGATCGAATTCCCGCTGCAGACGCGTCTTCGGTGTAGAGACGGTCTCCCGCGATTTGGAATAGACGATCTTGTCGGCCGCTTGCCAGATCCGTGCGAAGTCGAGCATGGCCGGCGTGAAGCCAGGAATGATCTCTGGCGTCTGCCAAACTGCCATCGCTTCGTACTCCTTGCGTCCGTAGAGATACGTGCCGATCGGGCGGTGGAGATCGGTAATGAACGCAAATACCTCCTCGCCTGGCGTCGCCCAGTCAAAGTTGCCGTCATCCGCGATAAAGCCATCCAGCGACGTCGGCATAAAGTAGATCAGTTTGGCCATCCTGAAACTCCACATAGTAACAGCGGAAGGATGCGCCACTCTGATTCCTGGATCCCATCTCGTTCCGGCGCCGCGCTTCCGGATCTGAAGCAGTACCGCGGCCGCTGGTCCCGGTTCCTCGATTTTGCCAAAGAACGCGCCGGCATCAGCACGATCTTTGTTGCGCCTTCAGGAGAAGTTGCCGCGGCTCGTATGTCGGCAAAAACCAGAAACTATTGAAGGGGGAATACAGAAGATGGCGGGGACGACGGGGCTCGAACCCGCGACCTCCGACGTGACAGGCCGGCGTTCTAACCAACTGAACTACGTCCCCGCGCGTGTCGGATCTGTTTCATCGTAGCATGGCCGCTTCGCTCGCTTAATTCTTTCCGAGTGTACTCACCAGGTCGTAGATAAACCCTACGCCGTCATCGAAAGACTGCGTCAGAATCCGCTCGTCTTTGCCGTGCGCGCGGTCGTCATCTTCATCCCGGAAAATGCCGCTGACGCCATACGCCGGAATGCCGGCGCGGATCAGGTAAATGCCGTCAGTCGCCCCCAGACTCATCTTCGGGATCACCGAAAGGCCGGGCCAGTGCCTCTCGGTTACGGACGACACCGCGCTCATTACCTTCGGATCGATCGGCGTGTAAGGGACCGTCGTGACACCCTTGACCGGCGTCACCCTGATCTGAGGATCGGCCAGCAGCTCGATGATCCTCTTTTCCACATCCGGCGCATTTTCGACCGGCAGGATCCGGCAATTGACCGTCGCGGTCACGAGCTGCGGCAGGGCATTTTCGGCGTGCCCGCCGGAGATCAGCGTCGGGGTACACGTGGTGCGAAGCAAAGCGTTGTTCTGCGGCAACTCGGAGAACCGCGCCACCGCGGCCGCATCGTTCGGGTTGGCGGCGATCGCCCTCATGTCCGCGCCCTGCTGACCACCGTAATACGGCGCCGAGCGCTCCAGCTGCTGCTTCGTCACGTCGAACAGATGCACCGGGAAATCATACTTCGAGAGCCGCAACAGACCGGCCGCGAGCCGGTAGATCGCATTGTCTTTCGTGGGCCGCGAACTGTGACCACCAGGGTTGGTCACTTCGAGCTTGTAACTCTCGTACATTTTTTCGGCGGCCTGCATGGCGAAGTACAGATGTTTGCCGTTCTTGATATCGCCGCCGCCCGCATCGAAGTTGATTGCGAACGCGGCGTCGATCAGATCGCGATGGTCTTTCACCAGATATTGAACGCCGTTGGCGGGGCCGGTTTCCTCGTCCGACGTGAGAGCCAGAATCAGATCGCGCGAAGGACGAAAGCCCTCACGCTTCAGGCGCAGAAACGCCTCGATGACCAAAGCGTCATCACCCTTCATGTCCGTGACGCCGCGGCCGTAGAAGAAGCCGTCCTTTTCGGTCAGCGTGAAAGGGTCCAGGGACCAATCGCCGCGCGCCGCTTCGACAACATCGAGATGCCCGATGAAAAGCACCGGCTTTTCAGCCGCCGCCATTCCGCGCAGCCGTACCACAAGATCGCCCTTGCGCGGCATGGGCGTGACCACCTGCACATCTTCCGCGGGGAAGCCGGCATCGCGGAATCGCGCGGCCATCGCTTCAGCGGCCTTCGTGTTATCGCCAACGGAGTTGGTGGTGTTGATTTCGATGAGCTGCTTCAGGATCGCGCGGGCTTCCTGCACCGGTGACGCAGCGGGCGTGGCAGCGGCCTGCGCGGGCTGAGGGGGGGCCGCCGCGGGTTTCGCTTTCGCGTTGCCGAGATTCTTCGCGAGATAGTCGAGCACCGTCGCGTAATCGGAATCCGAAATCGTGAGCCCCTTCTCCGTCATGGAGGAGATGGTTTGGTCCCAATCGACCTGGCTCTTG
>DASZVV010000071.1:0-6409 GCA_035546955.1 Bryobacteraceae bacterium | reverse complement strand
AGCTCATGGAAGGTGCGCAGCGTATCGAGCGGAACGAAGCCGAGGAAGCGCACCGACTGTTCCACTCGGCTCTGGATCACGGCGCGGCGGACGTCGGGATAGCGCGAAATGTCGTCTCCGATGATGATGAGGCGCAGATCTTTGTAGCCGCCGTGCGCTTCGAGCTTCTGACGGACGACGGCGAAGGCTTCGATGAGACGCGGGATGTTTTTCTGCGGGCGGATGGAGCCCGCGTAGAGCAGGAATGGATAGCGAATCTGATAGCGCTCGAGGATGCGGTGCCGTTCGCGCGCGACGGTGGCGGCGTCGAGCCCCTGGCCGGGGCGGGCGAGGAACTGCGGGTCCGGCGCGTTGTAGATCAGGTGGACGCGGCCGGAGGCGCTGGGGGCCAGGTTGAGGACATCGCGCTGGGTTGCTCCCGATACCGTGATGATGCGGGCGGCGCGTTCGAGACCGCGCTTGAGACGGAAGACGCGGGCGGCGTGGAGCATGCCCGTCGCGTCGTCATAGAAAACGCTGCTCAGGTCGTGGATTGTGACCACGTACGGGTGGCGCATCAGCAGCGGCACGCGGTGGAAGGGAATGTGCGTGAGATCCACCCGTAGTTTCGTCAGAAAATGCGGCAGCGCAAAGTGTTCGGCGCGCGACGCGTCGCGGCGGTTATAGATGGCGGTGTGAAAGTTCCCCGGCAGGGGCGGAAGCTGCGACGCATCCTGCGCCGAACAGATGAGGTGAAACTCGTGATCCGAATTCTGGGCGGCCAGAGCCTGCAGCAAATTGCGTATGTACGTGCCGACGCCGAAATCGCGAATTCGCCGGACATCTAACGCAATCTTCACGGGAGACCTGCCGGATTAAGCCTGTTTGCGCCGCCAGCTGTAGAGCGGAAACCGCTCGGTGAGAGCCTGTACCCGTTCGCGGACCGCGGCGATCGCTTCTTCGGAAGCAGTATTTCGCAGGACTTCCGCGATGCACGACGCCACTTCCCGCATTTCGCGCTCTTTGAAGCCGCGGGTCGTCACGGCCGGGCTACCGAGGCGGATACCGCTTGGGTTCAGCGGCGGATTGGTGTCGAACGGGATCGCATTCTTGTTGACCGTGATGCGGGCCGAATCGAGCGCGTTCTCGGCTTCGCGGCCTTTCACGCCTTTCGAGAAAACGTCGACCAGGAGGAGATGGGTGTCGGTGCCGCCGGACACCACGCGGAAACCTTCAGCCAGCATCCCCATGGCGAGGGTTTTTGCGTTGGCGATGACCTGCTTCTGATATTCTTTGAAGCCCGGCTGGAGGGCTTCGAGGAAGCAGACTGCTTTGGCGGCGATGATGTGCATCAGCGGGCCGCCCTGCGCGCCGGGGAACACATTCTTATCGATTGCGGCGGCATATTTCTCGCGGGCGAGGATGATGCCGGAGCGAGGGCCGCGCAGCGTCTTGTGGGTAGTGGAAGTGACGATATCGGCGTATTCGCACGGGTTCGGGTGCAATCCGGCGGCGACCAGCCCCGAGAAGTGCGCCATGTCCACTACAAGATAGGCGCCGACCGAATCCGCGATCTGCCGGAATTTCGGGAAGTCCCACTGGCGCGGGTAGGCGCTGCCGCCCGCGATGATCATTTTCGGCTTGTGCTCTTCGGCGAGGCGGGCGACGTTCTCGAAATCGACGCGCTCGTCTTCTTTGCTCACCTGATAGCCGACGACGTGATAGGTTTTGCCGGAAAAATTGAGCTTATGGCCGTGGGTGAGGTGGCCGCCGTGCGCGAGATCGAGCCCCATAATGGTGTCGCCCGGGTTGAGGATGGCCGCGTATGCCGCCTGGTTGGCCTGCGAGCCGGAGTGCGGCTGCACATTCACGTATTCGGCGCCGAAAAGCTTTTTCGCGCGGTCGCGCGCGATATTTTCGATTTCATCGACAAACTCGCAACCGCCGTAGTAGCGCTTGCCGGGGTAACCTTCGGCGTACTTGTTGGTCAGCACGCTCCCGGCGGCTTCGAGAATGGCTTCGGAGGTGAAGTTTTCGCTGGCGATGAGCTCGATCTGGCCGTGCTGGCGCTCGGTCTCTTTCTGAATGAGCCGGTAGATATCGGGATCGGCTTCGGCCAGCGGACGGGCGATGGGATTAGTCATATTGTTCCGGGAGAAGGGGGAATCCGAATTCTATCATTCGGCGGGGAAGTGGATGACATCAATCGCCGGCGGCTTCGGTTGGTTTGGGCTTGGCGGCGGGAATCCACTCGGAAACCGGGAGCGTGCGGATGCGGGTCCAGTTTGTGCGGACGAGCGACAGGCACAGCATCAGGATGGTAACAACGATTGCCGCCGTGACCGTCTGGGGCACCGTCAGGTTTTCCTTGAAGAACCAGAACCAGCGTCCGTAAACCAGTTCCACATGGACCCAGTAGACCAGCAGGCTGGTGACGCCGAACTGGCGCACGATGCTCCACTGGGCTTCCCGCAGGCCGAGGTTCCAGGCATAGCCGAAGGCGAGAATGATCAGCAGGACGCCGAGCTTGATGAAGATCAGGCCGGGGCTATCCTTCCAGAATTCGACGTGCGGATAAATCGAATACGGCAGGTTCGAGAGATACCAGGCGCCGAATGCGATGGCGATGCCCGCCCCGCCGAGCCACTGCATGGCGGTGCCGATCTGATCGCGGTCGAGCGTGCGAATCAGGCTGCCAATGCTGATGCCGAAGGCGACGAATGAGGCCCAGGGGAAGAAGCCGAAATAGAAAGTATCCGGCGCCAGATAGTTCCTGATAATCGGCGGCACGCCGGTCCAGTCAATCGCGGAAACCAGCGGGCCGAGTGCGGCGATCACCCCGCCGAGAACGGCGCAGAGCCGTATACGTTCGAGCGTGGTGAAGACCGCCATGGGCGCGAGCAGCAGCAGGGCGAAGGCCATGTTGTTCAGAACGTCGACACGGAACAGATCGGTCCAGGGACTCTTATCGATGGAGACGATCCACATCTGCAGGCGAAATGCGACGGCGAGCAGGGCGATCTGGCCGGTGCGCCGCAGCGCGCCTTTCACACGTCCCCAGGCGTTGGCGCCTTTGCGCTGCTGGCTATCCATGCCGAAGGAGTACGTGACGCCGAGCAGGAAGAGAAAAATCGCCGGGGGCATGCCGCCGACGAATTGGGAAGCCATGTAGGGGCCGCCGCCGCGCAGATCATCGCGCAGAAAGGAATGGAAGACGTGGCCCTGCAGCATAGTCATTGCCGCTAGTCCGCGCATCCAGTCCAGATAGGCCAGGCGTTGAGTACGAGGTTTCATTCAGTCGGGGAGCTTTAGTGCTTCTGGATGGTGACGTCTTTCGGGAGTTTCAGTTCCAGGTCTTTTTCGGGCATGGGGCCGAGCTTCATATCGGTGTAGAGAAAATTTCGATAATCGCCGGACGGTGAGAGGAGTTTCTGTTGCACCACGATCCCGTTCTGTCCATACCAGAGATCCGCCTGCTTCAGCGTTCTGGCATTATCGGGCGATTTCGGAATCAGTCTCAGATGCCATGTCGGCTGTCCAGCGACATTTTCCTCGCCCACGTAAGTCACGTTGTAACTCGCTTTCAGCTCCTCGCTCGTCGCGCCGAAGCCCAAAAGCAAATATTCGTTCACCGTGTTCTGTCTGCTGCTCAGATTCCCGACATCAACGGTCTTTGTTTTCGCGTTGTAGATTTTGCCTTCTTTCCCGTTGTATTCGAGACCACCGCCCTCATTCCAGGTGATCAGGGCCCTTACCGAGTTCGGCTTGACGCGCAGATACTTCACGACGCCTTTATTCACGTCATCGCTGTTCACGAGCGCGGTGTGTTCGGTATCCGTGAGATTGGCGGTCATGCCCTTGAAGCTCTTCGCTGCCGCGTCGATGCGTGAGAAGACTACATCCGGGGTATCGGCGGCGTGCATCAGTCCCGCGAGCGCGAGTGCGAAAACACCCAATTTTATGGAACGGCTCATATCTTGAGGTCCCCTCCGACTACTGTGACGCTGCCTGGAAGGGGAAGGATACTCTTCTTAAGGTTTGGAGAAGGCCATGTAGCCTTTTAATTCTTTTTCCGCGCTGTAAACGGGCTCGATCCGGGTCATGACGTGAGGTTTATGAGTCCGGGCGGTCACAATCCGGCTGATTTCGTTCAGCCGCTGGTCTTCCGGGATCGACGTCACGAGTTCGGTGTCGATCCAGAACGCCGATTCCCCCGGCGGTGAATTCACCTGGGCCACATTGGGGATACGCGGCTGGTCGTT
Organism: Bryobacteraceae bacterium; assembly: GCA_035546955.1. Taxonomy (GTDB): domain Bacteria; phylum Acidobacteriota; class Terriglobia; order Bryobacterales; family Bryobacteraceae; genus BOG-234. The sequence continues at coordinate 2,168 of DASZVV010000071.1, read as the reverse complement.
AAACCAGGCCGATGGCGACGCAAAAATAAAGATCACGATGGCGGCGCAGATGACGTCGTATTGCCAGACGCCACGCTCGAAGTCCCATAAAATGAGACGCCGCAGAGCTTTAGGCACTGTCCCAGTGTATCAACCGCCGCATCCGCGAAACGGTGGCTCGATGAAGCCGCGATCAGGCCCTGCTGTGGGACAATGGTGCCATGAGCACACTGCTGGCCAGCGGCCCGCCTGAGCTGTTTTCCCGGATCGACAACGAAAGCATGGAGCAGGCGCTTCTGCAGTCGGGCGTGATCACCACGACGCTCGACAGCGTGATCAACTGGGGCCGGAAGAATTCGATCTGGCCGATGGCTTTCGGGCTCGCGTGCTGCGCAATCGAAATGATGTCGATGAGCGCTTCGCGTTTCGACATTTCCCGCTTCGGCGCGGAGGTGTTTCGCGGATCGCCGCGGCAGAGCGATCTGATGATCATCGCGGGCCGGGTTTCGAATAAAATGGCTCCGGTGATCCGGCACCTGTATCAGCAGATGCCGGAGCCCAAGTGGGTGATTTCGATGGGAGCGTGCGCGACGTCGACGGGCGTGTTCAATAATTACGCGCTGGTTCCGGTGAATCAGGTGATTCCGGTGGACGTGTTTGTGCCGGGCTGTCCGCCGCGGCCGGAGCAGTTGATCCACGCAATCATGATGCTCCAGGAGAAGATCAGCGGATCGGCTGGGTCGCTGAAACAGGCGCTCAACCTGGCGTAGATCCGTTGCTTAATTGCCAGCCGGCGCGGATTCCACGTGGTCGATCACGAGGACGGACGCCGGCCGCTTTACTAACTGCAGTTTCAATCCAAGCTGAGAGTTGAGAGCTTCGGCGAGAGAAATTTTTCCGTTGGGCGTCGATGCGTCGTCGCCGCTGGTGGCGGCCGGCGCCGAATCCGGACTGAAGCTGAGTGTGAAGTCCCACGCGCCCTGAATGCCGGTCGAATCAAGAACGGTTGAGCGGATTGGTCCGTTGAGAGGATTCCGGCGATTGGCGATTCGGGGCAGTTGCGCGGCGAATTCGGCCATGGTGATGTTGGTGCAGGTCACGAGCCGCTCAAGAGCCGGATTCACGATTCGCGGGTCTTTTCCGTCCGGCCCGGGGCCTTCGTTGCACCCGGTGCGATTCGACGGATCGGCGGCATGGAGCCTGGGCTTCTCCGCGGTCAGGGCGTAAGCCGGGACGGTTCGCTCTTCGCGGTGAGTCCTGAGTTTAAACCGATCTTCGAGCAGGGTTCGAACCATCGTCAGCATGGAATCGAGATCGGTTGGCGGCGCTGCGCCGGGAGCGGAGGAAACTTTCGCGGTGATGTCCCAGCGCTGCGTGTCGAACCATTGGGGAGCGCCGGCGATCATCTCAGGCGTCACGAACCAGATCGTCTGAACCAGATAACCAAGCGTGATTCCCCGAATACTGACCATCCCGTTCGGGGGCGTCTGAATCCGGACGCCGTGGAACTGCGGGTCGGTCGGTTTGATCGTGGCGACTTCAAACGAAGGTTGAGGCGGACGCGGCAACTGCGCTTCGGCTTCCGGGCCATTCGTGGAGGGCGTGCGATTCACGCGGTCGACGATTATTGCGAGCGCGGGAACCGATGACGATTGCAGCTTCAGGCCGAGTTGTTTCTCGATGGCACTGAAGATGGTGACGGCGTCTCCTGCGGCGGCAATGAGGCGGTTCTTCGGCGTCCACTTCAGCCTCAGATCCCAGGAATCTTCGAGGCTGGTCTGATCCAGAACGGGGCTCAGCAAGTAGTCACCGGCCATCTGCTGTAACTGGCGCGCGAAGGCCTGCATGGTGACGCCAGTGCAAATGGCCGGAATGGGAGAGCGCTCGTCGGTTTGCGGTTCGCGGCGGCAGCTGCCGCCGGAAGTCTCCGACAGAGTCATTTTCGGCTCGCCTGTTCCTTTGGTGAGGATCCAGGCCTGCATCGGCCTTTGCTCGTTGTGAACGGCGAGCCCGAACCGGTCGGCCAGCAGCGATTGCAGCATGAGACGCGCCGTCTGCGGGGTGGTGCCGGCGGCAACACGGGCGATCAGATCGAAACGCTCCATATCCAGCCAGTTCGGTCCTTCGAGCACTCTGTTCGCGTCGACGCCATACGCGTTGGCGATCAAATCGACGAGACTTGCCGACCG
>DASZVV010000070.1:0-9442 GCA_035546955.1 Bryobacteraceae bacterium | reverse complement strand
GGTCCCGCGCCTGCCGGATCAGATCCAGATACGCCAGCGCGGGCTTCACCATAATCATGTCCGCGCCTTCTTCCAGATCGAGCGCGATCTCCTTCATCGCCTCGCGCCCGTTCGCCGGATCCATCTGATAACTCCGCCGGTCGCCGAACTGCGGCGCCGAATCCGCCGCCTCGCGAAATGGCCCGTAGAACACGGATGCAAACTTCGCCGCATAAGAAAGGATCGGCGTGTTCGAAAAACCTTCGCCATCCAGCCCGGCGCGGATGGCTGCCACGCGCCCATCCATCATGTCCGATGGCGCCACAATATCCGCTCCCGCGCGCGCATGAGACACCGCTGACCGCGCCAGCCAGTCCAGCGTCAGATCGTTATCCACGTCGCCGTCCACAATCTTCCCGCAGTGTCCGTGGCTGGTGTATTCGCAATTGCAGACGTCGGTGATGACAAGCAGCCCTGAAACCTCGCGCTTTATCGCCCGAATCGCCCGCTGCACAATCCCCTGGTCGTCATACGCGCCGGAGGCCTCTTCGTCCTTCGCTTCCGGCAGCCCGAATAAAATAATTCCGCCGATCCCCAGCCCCCTGATCTCGCGGCACTCCTCCACTGCCCGGTCGATCGACATCTGCGATTGCCCCGGCATTGACCCGATCGGCCGCCGCACGCCCTCACCGGGCACAATAAACAGCGGCAGTACGAAATTCGCGGGATGAAGCCGCGTTTCGCGCACCAATGCACGCATCGCTTCCGAAGAACGCAGCCGCCGTGGTCTCTGAACGGGGAAGGGCATCTGAAATTGCATTCTAGCTCAGACGCCGGAAGTACCATATCCGTCGACAACTTTGGTCCTGAAACCCCCCTTGACACTCCGCCTGGACGGGTTAAAATAATTCGTATCTCAGGCCTTTTTGTATGCAGACACCCTGCGAGCACAAGAAAACAGTAGTCATCGCCCGCCGCGACGGTGTGGACTTTCTGGAATGCCTCGACTGCAAGCAGATCTTCGAAGCCGAAGATCTCGAGCCCGTAACAGCCGACGCAGACGAAGAATAGTCCCCCGCTCACTCCCTTCCGCACATTTCGCCGCCGACACGGACTGAATGGTTCGCGCTGTTAGGATACGTCTATATGCACGATCTCGGCGTATTTCGCGCCAATCTGGACACGATCGCCGCGCGTCTCGCAACCCGCGGTCTCGTGCTGCCTCTCGATGAATTCCACGACCTCGACCGGCATCGCCGCGAGGCGATCACCGAATCCGAGCAACTGCGCGCGGAGCAGAACGGCATGTCGCGCGAGATCGCCCGCCTGCGCAAAGAAGGTGTCGATACCGCGGAGGCCCAGCAGCGCTCCCGCGCCATGAGTGACCGCATCGCCGAACTGGCGAAGGATGTGGAAGCCGCCGATTCGCGTTTTCGTGAAATGCTGGCCAGTATCCCGAACGTGCCGCACGAATCCGTGCCGGTCGGGAAATCGGCCGAGGATAACGTCGAAATCCGCCGTGTCGGCGAGCCAGCCAAAATGGATTTCGCGCCGAAGGCGCATTGGGATCTCGGCCCCGAGCTCGGCATCCTGGATTTCGATCGGGCCGCGAAAATCACCGGTGCGCGCTTTGCCGTCTACATGGGCATCGGCGCAAAGCTGGAGCGCGCGCTCATCAACTTCATGCTGGATGTCCACACCCGGCATCACGGCTATACCGAGGTGCTGCCGCCGTTCATCGTGAATTCCGCGAGCCTCTACGGTACCGGTAACCTCCCGAAATTCGGCGCCGATCTCTTCAAGCTGGAGAACACCGACTATTGGCTGATTCCCACCGCCGAGGTGCCGGTCACGAATCTCTATCGCGACGAAGTCCTGACCGGCGACAAGCTGCCGATCAGCTTCTGTGCCTACACCCCGTGCTTCCGCAGCGAAGCCGGTTCCTATGGCCGCGACGTCCGCGGCATCATCCGCCAGCACCAGTTTCAGAAGGTGGAGCTCGTCAAATTCACGCGCCCCGAGCAGAGCTATGAAGAGCACGAGAAGCTGACAGCCGATGCCGAGGACATCCTCCGCCGCCTCGGCCTGCCGTTCCGCACGGTGGTGCTCTGCACCGGAGACATGGGCTTCAGCTCTGCCAAGACGTTCGATATAGAAGTCTGGCTCCCTGGCCAGAACGATTTCAAGGAAATCTCCTCCTGCTCGAACTTCGAAGCCTTCCAGGCCCGCCGCGCCAACATCCGCTTCAAAGGCGCGAAGAAGCCCGAACTCGCCCACACCATCAACGGCAGCGGCCTGGCGGTAGGGAGAACCTGGGTTGCGATCGTGGAGAACTACCAGCAGGCAGACGGCAGCGTCGTAATCCCCGAAGCTCTGCGTCCGTACTTAAACGCCGAACGCATCACCCCGCAAGCTCAACTAACCTAAGCGGATTATTAAGGGATGTGATTAGCTCATTCGAGCAGGTACCGGCAGATTCCCTGCGAATCGCTGCGGCATACAGCGGCCGCGCATTCGATGGGAGCGATGGAAGCGTCCTCACCCGAATTGGGACCATGACCACTGCTTTTTCTGCGAAGCATGCATCTGCGATTCGGGACAATCGGGCCACTATGCTCACGCTTTTGTTCTAAGACATCGCGACCCGTGCGCCGCTCTGGGTGTGTCGATCCTGCTTTAAGCTGGTCCGGGCAGCGCTCGAATGGCGAATCGAGCCCAATGCGGAACACGGAGGATAGCCGCCCGCCCGTTTCTTCTCCGGCACTTCTTTACCCACGCTTCCCAGCCAGCGCCCATTAACGTGGCATTTGTCGATCACGCGGGAAAAATCCGGCCGCGAACTAAAGCGCGAAAATGTCGCCGGCACGGACTGAAAGCGGAAGTCGAGCCGAGATGGAAAGCTCCTGATATCCGGCTCACCGGATGTCAGTCCAATCTTTCCGGCACGAGTTCAATATTCTTCTCGCCCGCCAGCTTCTTCTCCCAGTACTTCTTCACCCACGCCTCCCAGCTTTTACCCGCCGCCGTATCGCGCCCGGTAAAAGCCAGCCCGGCAATATCGGAATACTCAATGCTGACCTTCGCAGCACTGTCTTTCGGAAAAAGCCGCACACGCGATTCATTCCGGTCGAAAATATAGCCTTCTACCGAACTCCCGTCCTTGCGCGTGATTGTCACATCCCCGCGATAATCGAACGCCTTCTCCAGCGCCTCACGCAGCTCATCCGCGCTCGCGCTTTCAAAAACCTGCCCCTGCAGATTCTGATGCTCGAACCCTGGAACTACCTCCAGCTCATCGACGTTCACGCGTCCACCCCTTCGCGCGTCTTCATCTCGAGCTGTACCAGTCCTGCCTTCGCGTGCACCGGCTTCACTTCCTCATCCAGCATTTTCAGCGCCTCGGCATCCGGATACCGCCCGAACAAATACGCCTTCGCCGTATCCACGAAACCGCGCCACGTCGTGAAATTTTCATGTACCGCCGAAGCCTCGTACCCGCTGTGCACCATACAATTCGCGCACTTCGGATTTCCGGACTCCGTCCCGTACTTCTCCCACGCCGTCGATTCCATCAGCTCCGCGAACGTATCCGCGTATCCATCCTGCAGCAGATAACAAGGCTTCTGCCACCCGAACAGATTGAACGTCGGCATCCCCCACGGGGTGCACTTGTAATTCCGCTTACCCATCAAAAATTCGAGGAACAGCGGCGACATGTTGAACTGCCACTCCGGCTTACGGTTCGAAAGCAACGCCCGGAATAATCGCCGCGTCCGCGCGCGCCCCAAAAAGTGCTGCTGATCCGGCGCCTTGTCATACGAGTAACCGGGCGAGAGCATCATGCCTTCCACGCCCAGCGACATCATGTCGTCGAAAAACTTCCGCACATGCTTCGGATTGAATCCGTCGAAGAGCGTGGTATTCGTCGTCACGCGGAACCCGCGCTTCACCGCTTCCTTTACGCCCTCAACCGCCAGTTCGTATCCGCCCTCTTTGCAAACCGAAAAATCGTGCTCGTCCTTCGGCCCGTCCAGATGCACCGAAAAGCTCAGATACTTACTCGGTTTGAAAAGATCGATCTTTTCCCGCAGCAGCAGCGCATTCGTGCAGAGATAAATGTACTTCTTTCGTGCGATCAGCCCGTCAACAATCTTATTGATCTCGGGATGCATCAGCGGTTCTCCGCCGGGAATCGAAACCATCGGCGCGCCGCATTCGTCCACCGCCCGGAAGCACTCCTCCGGGGACAGATTCATCTTCAGCACATGCGCCGGATACTGTATTTTCCCGCACCCCGCGCAGGCCAGATTGCAGCGGAACAGCGGCTCCAGCATCAGCACCAGGGGATATCGCTCGCGCCCGGCCAGCCTCTGCCGGACCACATACGAAGCGACAGTCCACATCTGGGATACAGGAACGCCCATTCCTGTATTGTCTCATTGCGGGCGCGCTATATTCGGGAACGGATGCTGAAATCCCTCATCCTGGCCGCCATTGCCTGCGTGTGTCTCCGCGCACAGCCGGCCGCCCTTGAAGGGACCGCCGTCAATGCCGCCACCGGGGCTCCGCTATCCGGTGTTCACATCTCTCTCGTCTCCGTCGCATTCGGTACCAGCCTCCCCCAGCCGGATGACGCTTACGGCGCTATCAGCGACGCCTCCGGCCACTATTCCATCCACAACATACGCCCCGGCGCTTACTACCTGAATCCCTCTCACGCTGGCTTCGTTTATGCTGCCGAGCCCAACCTCACACTGAACTCGGGCCAGCAGACCGCCGATTTCAAAATCGCCCTCACGCCCGAAGCCGTCATCCGCGGCCGCGTGCTGGATGAATCCGGTGACCCCGTCCCCAACGTTTCTGTCGTCGCCACCGACTCGAACCGCACCACCACCATGCGGGCCGAAACCGACGATCATGGCGACTACCGCATCCACGGCGCGCCCGGATCTTATTACATTGAGGCCTCGCCGCCAGCGCCAGAAGCCGAAGCCGCTGCCCCCGAGATCCGTACCGACGGCAGCCTTGGTACCGCGTATACGATCACGTATTACCCCGGCGCCCTCGCCCGCACTCGCGCGCAAGCCGTCGATGCAACCTCAGCCCACGAACTCACGGGCATCGATATCCACATCGCCCGCTACCACACCGTGAAAATTACCGGCACCGTGGTGACCTCGAACAAAACTCCGGTGCGCGGCGTCGTCACTCTCCGCGTTCGGGACAACGAAGACGAAGCATCCGAAGATGTCATCGCCGGCCCGGACGGCCGCTACGAATTCGCCGATCTCGTTCCCGGCGAATATCAGCTTCAGGCGAAGCTGCCGCCGCAGCGTGAAGGCGATCCTCCGCTCGCCAGCCTGCTTGTTCCCGTTGTCGTTGAAACAAAGGACGCCGCCGTTCCCCTTACAGTCACTCCGGGTGAAGCGCTCGTGGGCAACGTCCAGGTCGAAGATCGAAAGGACGAAGTCCTCGCCGCCTGGAACGTCCACCTTCGCCCCGCCGATCCTGCCGGCATCGCGCCCCCCGGCGGGCAGGTTCAGTCCGATGGTGGATTTGCCTTCCCCGGCGTCATCCCCGGTATTTACCATGTCTCGCTCGAACCTCTCCCCGGCGATGACTACATCAAAACCGTCAAACTTTCCGGCGCGGAGGTCCCCGCCGGCCTCGATCTCTCGAAGGGCGTCGGCCGATCCACGCTCGAAATCGATATAGCCCGCGACGGCGGCGAAATCTCCGGCTCAATCGACACCCCCAACCCGAACCCCGGCTTCGCGCGCCGCCTCCTCGCCGTTCTCGTGCGCGATCCGAACAGCATCGCCACCTGGCGCGACGCTCCCGCATCTGACGGGAAGTTCGCTTTCCACGGCCTTCGCCCCGGCAAATACCGTCTCTTCGCCGTCGATGTCGCGCAGTTCGGCGGCCTCACCACTCTCGATCCGCTAAAAAGCATCGCGCTCAACGCAGGCGAATTCGAAGTCGCTCCCAACGGCCGTGTTGTCCGCAATCTCCCGCTCACAGCAAACGGGCCCGATGCGAAATAAGCTCCTGCTGGCGATGTTGCTCTGCGCCCCGTTCGTCAGCGCCCAATCCGGGAAGACCGATCGCGTCGCCGGCATCGTCGTCAACGCCTCTACCGGCGCGCCGCTCGCCCGAGTTCAGATTCATTTGCGCCGCGAGCCGGACGGCCAATCCTGGGGTGCCATGACTGCGCCGGACGGCCACTTCTCTATTACCGGAATGCCGCCCGATTCCTACACTCTTCAGATCGAACGCGCCGGCTTCTCTGTGCCCTTCGATCTTCCTGAAGAACTGGAAATCGGCGCGGCGGACAACGCAAACCTCCACTTCGCCCTCACGCCGGACGGCGCCATTACCGGCCGCGTGCTCGACGCCGATGGCCACGCCGTCGAAGATGTCGAACTCCGTGCCGAGCCGGATTTCGCAAGTGCCGATTCACCGCGCGCCCTCACCGACGCCAACGGCAATTTCCGTCTTGGCGGACTTTCCCCCGGCCCATACCATCTCCTCGCCGTTCCGCAAAACACCTGGTCGCCGCCCGAGCAGCGTACCGACGGCACCACGGACATGCAGGATGCTCCCACCTGGAGCCATGCCATTCAGGTCAGTTCCGGCAACGAAGCCGGTGGCATCGAAATCCATCTCACCCGTCTGCCGATCGCAGGCGTCAGCGGCAGGATCGAAAATCCTCCGCCGAACGCAGCCAACACCGAACTCCTCCTCGAAAGCCGTGACAACGGCGAGCGCACCACCGGCGGTGTGAAGCCTGATGGCAGCTTCCATCTCTGGCGGCTTTATCCCGGCGATTACGAACTCCGTGCCGTGTGGCAAACCCCGGACGGCGCCACCATTCAAAGCGCCCCCGCCGGCTTCCACATTGCCGATAAAAATGTGGACGGAATTCGCCTGCACCCCGCCGCGCCGATGACCGTCACCGGCCATATCGTTTTCGATGACGATGCGGCCCGCCCCCAGCATGGCGTCGTCACGAAAATCGTCCTCCTGAATGCCGGTCTCCGCACCAACGCTGTCACAGCTGACGTCAGGCCGGACGGCTCCTTCGAAATCCCCAACGTTCCCCCCGGCCGCTACAGGCCGGTCCTCACGTGGAGCGGAGCCTATGCCGATTCCTCGCTTCTCGATCTCACCAATGGCCCGCCAGCCGCGCCGTCCGGTGATCTCACTATCCACGCCAGTTCGGCCGTCGGCTCCCTCACCGGCACAACCGAGCCCGGACTCGCCGTCATTCTGATCCTCGACGGTCCCGGTTCTCTCCCCCGCGTTACGGACGCCGCCCCCAACGGATCTTATTCATTTCGCAGCGTTACACCCGGAAAATACCGCATCGTGGCGGTCCCCCAGGCGGAACGCGATGCCTTCCTCGATCGCGCGGCTGACTATCGGGACCTGACCGACCCCATCAGCATTGCCCCTCGACAGAATGTTGCCCGCAACCTCCAGCCTCGAAAATTGACTGGCCGCCCGTGATTTCGCGAACATTCCTGTTCGCCCCGCCGTAGAATAAAGGGAATCCCATGCAGCAGTTCAAAAAACTTGCGGTCGTCGCCGCTTTTGGCACGATCGCCGCGTTCGCCCAGACCAAACTGTCGTTCGAAGCGGCCACCATCAAGCCCGCCGCTCCCCTCGACATGGCCAAAATGGTAGCCACCATGCAAGCTGGCGGCAAAATGCCCGTGGGTGTGACAATCGGTGCCACCCAGGCCGAATATCTCTACCTCGACCTCAAAAGCCTGATCTGTTACGCATACAACGTCAAGCCGTTCCAGGTGACCGGTCCCGACTGGCTCGCCACCACTCGCTTCGACATCATTGCGAAGTACCCCGATGGCGCGAAAAAAGATGACGCCTCGAAGATGCTGCAATCGCTCCTCGAAGACCGTTTCAAACTGACCTTCCATCGCACGGACGAAGAACATCCGGTACTCGCGCTCGTGCCCGGCAAAGGCGGCATCAAACTCAGGGAATCCACCGAAACTCCCAAGCCGATTGATGAAAGCGTTCCTCCACCTCCCGGCACTATGACGACGCAGGGACCCGATGGCCCCATCCGCATGACCGTCAAGCCCGGCTCCGGAGCTGTCGTCGACATGGGGGAGAAGGGCAAAATGACCTACACCGTCGTCCCCGCCAATCAGTCGATTCACATCGATCTCAGCATGGTCACAATCAGTGGACTCGCTGACATGATGACCCAGATGATGCAGCAGTTCAGCGGCGGTGCCGGCGGTGGACGTCAGATCGTCGACATGACCGGCATCAAAGGACACTACGAAGCGGCCCTCGATATCTCACTTGCCGATATGATGGCGATGGCACGCAGTGCTGGTATGGATATCCCAGGCGCTGCCGGCGGCGGTGGTGCTCCGGCGGCGGGCGGCACCGGTGTCGCGAGCGATCCCGCCGGTGGCGCTCAGTCCGTCACCGACGCCATCCAGTCCATGGGCCTGAAACTGGAATCGCGGAAGGCCCCCATCGAACAGCTCGTCGTCGATCACGTTGAAAAGGCCCCAACCGAGAACTGACTAACTGCGCTCCATGGGGCTGGGCACTGACCCGGCCCCATGGCTCGGCGCAAGTGCAGCGAATAACTCGGTTATCGGCCGTTGCTCAACACCCCTCACATACTCAATCACGCGGTTCTGTCTCTCCTCCGGCAACGCGGTCCCACAGAGCCCCCGAAACTTCTCCATCACTGCTTCCCACGCCATAGGCCGCGCAAAGAATCCTTCGTACTCCCGCTTCTCCACCTGAATCGGCTTCCCTTCGCACCCGTGCGCTGTCACACGTTCATGCAGCCGCATCGGATACTCCGCCGTGAACCGGTGTCTCTCGCGCGACTCCACCCTCCTCATTAACTCCTGCACATCCTCCCGCTGAATGCGCGATTCCTCGAACTGCTCCGGCTGAACCTGTCCATCGATCAGAGCCACCGCCACAAGATACGGCAAGCTGTGATCCGCATCTTCCTTCGTTCTCACCGTCCGCGGATTCACGTATTTCCCGCCGCCGATCATCTCGTACGCAGCCTTGAAAATCTCCACGTCGATCCGCTGCACATCCGCGGCTTTCAGCTCGAACCGGGTTCGTAACTCCAGCACCGCGTCAATGAGCGATTGCGCGTGGAATTCCGCGTTGTGTTTCTTGATACTGCACGCCAGAATTCCGTCATAACCCTCCGAGTCCCATCGAATCCCGAAATCCTTTCCCAGCGCCTGCCGCAAGCCCATCGGGCCCTCAAACACATGCAGAGGCCCGGTGATTCCTGCCTGCGCCAGCCGTACCAGGTGAATAGCTTCAAATGCCGCGCCCGGCGCAGCGAGCCCTTTCCACTGCGCTACGTGCTCGCCGGAGCGCGCCGCTCCGAGGCTCAATCCCATCGTGGCGCAGAGCGCAACCGCATGCGCCGTCTGTTCCGGTGTGA
>DASZVV010000069.1:0-2073 GCA_035546955.1 Bryobacteraceae bacterium | reverse complement strand
CACGGTTTTTCCTTTCCTCTCACTCGGCTACTTTGCAGGCGCGGGTTTTCCCGCCGGCTTCACAGCGGATTTTGACGCCGGCGCCGCGGCGGGCTTTTTTGCCTGCACGGGAGTTCCCGCTTTGACCAACGCGGCCTCCGCCTGCTGTTTCAGCGCAGGACTGAACGCTCGTTCCACGAAAGCCGCGCGGTCCTCATCCCACGGATCGCAACCTACCGCCTGCCGCGGCTCATACTTACCCGCAACCCGGGTGTATCGAAATTCGTAAGTGTGCGGCGTTTTGAAAACTTTCGGGTCGGTCCACGTGAACGTCACCGAGAGGACCGATCCGTTCTTCAACAGCTTGTATTGCTCCACGAGGTGCGAAGTCTCCGTCCGGTATCCCCCGCCCGGAATGAGCATTCTGCCGTTCTTCGGATGAAAGCCGATCGTGTCCACGATAAACGTATCGCCGTCCCAATGGCCGATGGAATCGCCCACCGATGACGGGTCGAAAATGTCGGGGTTAATGTGCTGCGTGCGGCTCGTATAGATATGCCGGGGCGAAGAATTGGCCTCCGGCGTCATGAGCACTTCCCAGCGTCCCTGCTGGATATCGAGGGGCCGGCCGTTGTCCATCATCGCGGGCATTCCCAACGGCCGGCACCAGCGCATCGAGATCAGGTCCATGTCAGCCACCTTATCGAGCGTGGCCTTCGTGACGGAAGGCACGAGAACGGCGGGCGGGACACTACGGGTGTCAAGCCCGAGTTCCCAGTAGCCGGAGATGTCGTGCAGGCCATATGGAGGAGCGGACGGTATGCTCATGCCGCCGCCCCGGCCCTGCGAAAACAGCAGCGCCTGTCCGGCCAGAGCCAGGGCCGCCGCTGCGAATAATCGTTTTGCTTGCGTATGATTTTTCATGTTTCGGTTGTTCTCTTTTCGATTGCCGGTTTCACTGCTGTTGCGGAGGGACGATTGACTGACGAGTGAACATGCTTCGAATCTCCCGCTTCAGCTATTGAGCGCATCGGTCATGTACTGCATACACTTTTTTGTTTCCTCGACCGGCGTTCCATCATTCGGCCCCCGATATTCGCGCTCGATGATGGCGTAGATGGGATACTTCCCGTCACGAATCGTGCGCAGGCATTCCGCAATGGGAGTGTCGCCCGTCCCCCAGGCGACATTCGGCCCGTGATTCTTCCTGCGGTCTTTCACATGGATGTGCGTGATTCGCGAATGGTATTGCCGGATGAACGCCACGGCATCCTGATTGCCGGCTGTGAAATGGCCGATGTCGAGGTTGATCATGAAATGCGGCGACATATCCATCAGCTTCACCAGGCTCACGGCCGACGCTACTTCGTTGGGATCCTCATATTTGTCGTGCGTATGGAACGCCGGTTTGAGGTTGTACTTCGCGGCATACGGGATCATGCGGCCGGCTGTAGACATGCGCGTTTGATTCGTGCAGAAAATCGAGACCCCCATCGCGTTCATCTGCCGGAACAGGGCGTCGATTTCCTCGTCCGTACAATCTTCGGCGATGGTATTCACGGCGGAAAACCAGTTCAGGCCGGACGCGTCGAACTTCTTCCTCGCGTCACGGAATGGTTCGAGGGGCGCGCTCAGAATCCACTTTCGTACCTCCTCGCGAGACTGGCGATAGTTGTCGGTCAGCGCCGCCGGCGGCTGACCAATCACGCCATCAAGCAGGCGAGGCTTGCCCTGAGCAGGCCCCGCCCATTCGATGTTGGCTGCGCCGACCGCGAGACACTGCTCGATCAGCACATCCTCCGGGTCGCGTCCCTGAGGAAGAGGCGCAGGTTGCGCTTGGGGCGTTTGCACCCCGCGTCCCCTTCCCGAAGCGCCGCGACCACCGAAACCACCTCCGGCGCCCAGGGAGCCGGAAATCAGACCCAGCTTCACACCTCGTACGGTGGACTCAATTGGAGCCGCGGCCCCGCAGACTGCCGGCAAATTCAGAGCGGCGGCGGCCGCAGTCAGCGAAACTCCGAATTCTCTTCTCGATTGCATTCCATTACCCCCATCAGCCCTGCGATTCGAGCATCGATCGCATAATTCCGATCT
>DASZVV010000068.1:0-9365 GCA_035546955.1 Bryobacteraceae bacterium | reverse complement strand
ACCGATCTCGACCTCGGTCACTACGAGCGCTTCACGCACAGCCCGCTCACGCGCGCCAACAACCTGACCAGCGGCCGCATCTACGAGCAGATCATCCAGCGCGAGCGGCGCGGCGACTATCTCGGGAAAACCGTGCAGGTGATTCCCCACGTCACCAACGAAATCAAGGCCGCGGTGAAGAAGCTGGCGGGCGATGTCGATGTGGTGATTTGCGAGATTGGCGGCACCGTGGGCGATATCGAATCTCTGCCGTTTCTTGAAGCAATCCGCCAGGTTCGCCATGAAGTGGGCCGCGAAAACTGCATCTTCGTACACGTCACGCTCGTGCCGTGGATCAGCGCCGCGCAGGAACTGAAGACGAAGCCGACGCAGCACAGTGTCAAGGAATTGCGCGCGATCGGTATTCAGCCCGACGTACTGCTCTGCCGCACGGAACGTCCCCTGCCGGCGGACATGAAGGACAAGATCGCGCTGTTCTGCGACGTCGACAAGGACGCTGTCGTCGCCGCAAAGGACGTGTCGTCGGTGTACGAGATCCCGATCGTCTTCGCGGAAGAAGGCGTGGACGAGATCATTCTCAAGCACCTGGATATCGATCACACCAGCCCTCGCTATCTCGACGACTGGAAATCGATGCTGCACACCATGCAGAATCCGCGCGACTCCGTCGATATCGCGCTGGTTGGGAAATATGTCGAGTACGAGGATTCGTACAAAAGTCTGAAGGAAGCCCTGCTGCACGGCGGCATTGCGCACAACGTCAAGGTCAACATCCACTGGATTGAAGCCGAAAGTTTCGAAAAAGGCCGGCTGGAGCGGGAGCTTGAGGTGTACGACGGCATTCTGGTGCCGGGCGGCTTCGGCAAGCGCGGCATCGAAGGCATGATCAATGCGATCGAATTCGCGCGCGTCCATAAAGTGCCGTACTTCGGAATTTGCCTTGGCATGCAGACGATGGTGATCGAATTCGCCCGCAATGTCTGCGGCCTGAAGGGCGCGGATTCGACCGAATTCAGCCCCGCCGCGCCGCATCGCGTGATCTACAAGCTGCGCGAGTTGAAGGGCATCGACGAGCTGGGCGGCACCATGCGCCTCGGGGCGTGGCCCTGCATTCTGAAGCCCGGCAGCCACGCCGAAGAGGCTTATGGCGCGACGGAGATCAGCGAGCGGCATCGCCATCGCTTTGAATTCAATCGTGAATTCGAGGATATTCTCACATCGAACGGCCTCGAGATCACCGGTGAAACGCCCAACGGAATGTACGTCGAGATCTGCGAGATCGCGAATCATCCCTATTACCTCGGTTGCCAGTTCCATCCGGAGTTCAAGTCGAAGCCGCTCGAACCGCATCCGCTGTTCCGGTCGTTTATCGGGGCGGCGTACAAATTCCGTGAGCACCGGCTGGCGCGCGAAATGGCGCCGCTGCTGCCGGACGACGTCTAAGCCTTTATGGCAATCCGTTTCGAAGATTTCACCGACCCCTCGCGTCTGGTGCTGATAGCCGGTCCGTGCGTAATCGAAAGCGAAGAGCACGTGAATCGCATGGCGGACGCGATCGCGCCGATCGCCGCTGCGGCGGGATTTCCATACGTTTTCAAGGCTTCGTTCGACAAGGCGAACCGGACGAGCGTGAGCGGGTATCGCGGTCCCGGGATCAGCGAAGGTCTGCGGATTCTGAGCGCCCTTCGAGCGCGCGGGTTTTCGATCGTGACCGATGTTCACGAGGTAAATCAGGTCGGGCCGGCCGCCGAGGCGGTGGATGTGATCCAGATCCCGGCGTTTCTCTGCCGGCAGACCGATCTTCTGCTCGAAGCCGGGCGCTCCGGGCGCATTGTCAACATCAAGAAGGGCCAGTTCGTGGCGCCGCACGATATTCACCACGCGGCGGACAAAGTGGCTTCCACCGGCAACCGCCAGGTAGTGCTCACCGAGCGCGGATCGTCCTTCGGTTACAACAACCTGGTGGTCGATATGCGGGGTCTTCGTGTGATGGCGGACGCCGGCTGGCCGGTTGTGTTCGATGCCACGCACAGCGTGCAGCTTCCGAGCGCCGGCGGCGGGGCATCGGGCGGGCAGCCGCGCTTCATCGAACCCCTGGCTTCCGCGGCAGCCGCGGTCGGGATTTCGGGTCTTTTCGTGGAAGTGCATGACGATCCGGCGAAAGCTCTTTCGGACGGTCCGAATGCGCTGCGGCTCGATCTGCTGCCCGGGTTTCTGCGACACATCCGGCGAATTCACGAAGCCGCACATTCGGGGTGAACGGTTCCGGCCATCAGCGCGTCATAAACTTGGAGAGGCTATTTTTCATGTTTTCTGACCGACTTGCCATTTCCCTGTCCGAACGGCGCCGCCAGCGGCGCGGCGGCTTCTCGCTGATGGAGTTGCTGATCGTGATCGCGATTATCCTCGTGATTCTGACGGTCGCGCTGCCAAAACTCAATAATGCCGTCCGCGGGGCGCGTGAAGTCGGTGCGGCGAAGGCCATTACCACCATCCAGACCGCGCAGGTCCAGTATTACTCCAACTACAACCGGTTCGCGGCCTCTCTGACGGAACTGGGGCCCCCGTCAAGCGGTCCGGAAGGTCCGGGAGCGGCCAATCTGATTGAGCGCGATCTGGCCTCCGGAGAAAAAGGCGGCTACAAGTTCACGCTGACGGCGACGCCCGCGGGCTACAACATCAGCGCGGTGCCGACGCAATATCCTTCGAGTGGCAGCAAAACATTTTTCTCCGATCAGGGGATGGGAATCCACCAGCACAGCGGACCGGAGCCGGCGACGGTCAACGATCCGCTGATGGGTGAAAGCGCTCCGCAGAATCAGAAGTAAGCGCCCGGCTTATGCCGTTGTGGCACGCTCGCGGGTCTCGCGGACGTTGTTCGTATCCTGCTTCGGAACTCCGTCGCATTCGGCAACGATCGTGGTGACCGGCGAATCCGGGGCGGTTTTCGGCAGTCCGACGAAGCGAACCCGCAGATCCTCCTGAATTACTTTCACCGGCGCACCGGTGCGAAGCATTTTCGCGCTGAGGACTTTCATCTTTGGCCCGGAAATCACAAATTCCTCGCCCGGCCAGAAGTGGATATGAGCATAGAGCGTGTTGCCGATGCGCGTGAAATTTGCATTGGCGGAGCGTTTGACGCTGCACGGCTCGGCTTTGTAGATAGAGGCGCTGTTGCCGTCCATCCACTTGCCGACGGCCGTCAGGATTTCGACCGACGGTTCGGGAATGGAGCCATCGCCGCGCGGGCCGATGTTGAGCAGATAGTTACCGCCATCGCGCGCGCAGGTGATCAGGTTGCGGGTGATGGTCTTCGCCGATTTCCAGTCATCATCGGTAGCCTGATAGCCCCAGCTATCATTCATCGTCATGCAGGATTCCCAGGCGCGCCCGCCGGTTTCCGCCTGGATCTTCTGCTCGGGTGTGGCGAAATCGCCCTGCAGAGCATTGCGGTTGTTGACGATGATCTGGGGCTGCAGATCGAAAACCATTTTGTTCATCTTTTCCGATTCCCAGCCCGCGGCGTTGAGCGGCCAGGAGACGTCATACCAGAGCACGCCGATTTTGCCGTAGTTCGTCAGTAGCTCACGGATCTGGCCGTGGATGTAATCGACGAAGCGGCGGCGAGCGGCTTCATCGGTGGCGCAGCGGGCGCCATCGGGATGATGCCAATCCATGAGCGAATAATAGAAACCAGGAGTGAGACCTTCGGCGTGGGCGGCTTCGACGAATTCCGCCACCAGATCGCGGCCGGGGCCCTGTTTGGGCGCGCAATAATTCGTGAGCTTCGTGTTGAAGTTGCAGAAGCCTTCGTGGTGCTTGGTGGTCATCACCATATACTTCTGGCCAGCCTGTTTGGCGAGCTTCGCCCAATCGCGGGCGGCGTTCGGCTTCGGCTTGAACTGTTTGGCGAGTTGCTCGTACTGGTGGACGGGAATCGCCTCGTCTTCCATGGCCCATTCGTGGCGGCCGAGAACGCTGTAGAGGCCCCAATGGATGAACATGCCGAAGCGCGCGTCGCGCCACCATTTCATGCGCTGTTCGCGGGTGGATTCCTGGCGCGGATCGGGCGGGGGTGGGGGAGAGGCGGGCTGCTGCTGCGCTTTCAACATGGCCGGACTGAGGAGGCGGGACGCACCCCAGACGGCGGCGGACTGCGCGAGAGCCGCGCGACGTGAGATTTTCATGGCGAACATAGTGTAGTACCGGGTCGGCCGGCGCGCAACTTTTGTCTATTCAGCAATGTGCAGGCCGATACCGAAATGGAGTTCAAGATCCCAGAAGACGCCATGGACGGCGCCCTGGCCATTGGCGATGGTCAGCTTACGGGCGCGCACGTCTTCGATGAAGCGCGGTGCGGCCGCTTCGGCCCGGCGGTTCGCGATTGAACGGAGCCGGCCCGCTTCATCGCCGGGAGACAGGTTTTTGAAATCCTCGCGGATGGCGGCCTCGGTTTCCGGCGAGATGGAATAGTTCTGGACCCGAATATCGAACATCAGTGCGAGCGCGCGCTCGGTTTTCACTTCGAAGCGCCGGCAAAACTCTTTCGCGGCTGCATGAATTGCCGCCGCATGTTTCACCTGGACGGACTGAAACTCGGGTGTGCGGCCCAGCGTCCGGAGCATGCCTTTCCATGGGTCGAGGACTGTGTGGCGGCGCGGGTCCTGAATGCTTTGTGCCCACTGAAGCTGGACCTCATGCGGCGAGGTCAGCATGATTCGCAAGTCATCCAGACGTCCGCGAAGAATTTCGCGCGCTACCTCTTCATGGCCGGCGATCATTTCGGCGAGCAGCGGCTGGAGAGTACCCTGGCCGAGATTCCATTGCGCGGCTCCGAAGCTGAGGCCTTCGCCATCGAAATCTCCGGCGAGGCCGGCGAAGCAGTCGGGAACCCCCATGGAAGTCTCGAACGCGCCGGTCAGGGCGAGGCAGCGCTGGAGGAGCGGGGCGGAGGAAATGGAACCCTGCGTCATGGCCCATCTTTAGCACGAGGGAGGCAAAAATCCGGGGAAAAGGTCATTCGCATAAACGAACCCATTTTCCAGTCACGCTTTTCCGATTCAATAACTTACGAAGACTTTCCCGGGCAGTTTAAAAACCGGAAAAAGTCTGAACAGACGCGGGAAGGAAAGACGCGGGGGGCTTTTCGGCACGGCTGGAAAGTGAGCTCCCTGTAGTATCATCGCTGTTTCGCCCCCGCCGATGTACTCCGTCTCCCAGCCAGTCGAGACCGATCGAAGTTCTCTCCTCAGGATCGGATTTATCGCCTCAATCGGACTGGCGCTGCTCGTTACAGCCTTTTTTCTGGCAGAGCGGCGTCCCGGGCAGGACTGGGGAGGGGATTTCGCGTTATATATTTCGCACGCCCGCAATTTGAGCGAAGGGAGGCCGTATGCCAGCACCGGATATATTGTCGACCCTTATTTCCGGAGCCTGAGTCCGGCGACTTATCCTCCACTTTTTCCCCTTGTGCTGGCGCCCCTGTTCGCCCGCTACGGCCTCGATTATCAGATTCTCAAGATACCGGGGATTCTCTTCTTTGCGGGGACCATCCCGGTGTTCTTTTGTCTGGCACGCCGTCGGCTGCCAGTCGTCCGCGCGCTTGTTATCACGGTCCTGTGGGCCGCATGGCCCTTTGCGCTCTCATTCAAGGATCTGATTCTTCCGGATTTTCTTTATCTGCTGCTCTGGATGCTCACGATCTGGGTAGTGGAGCGGGCGTACGAAAACCCGGCCGAGTCCGGAACCGCCGGGGCGGCCTTGCTCGCCGGAATACTGATGTTCGGAGCGTATGCAACGCGGAGTGCAGGTATTGTCGCGCCGGTCGCCGTGATTGCGTACGACTGCGTCAGGTTCCGGAAAATCTCCCGATTCGGCCTCATTTCCGTGGGCACTTTCGGGGTCTTATTTGTGGGACAGAATGTCCTGATTCATAACGAATCCAGCTATCTGCAGATGTTCACGCTGGATTTCGTCAAGACTGCGGGCATCTACCAATACGCCCTCAGCACCGTGCTGACGACGGAAAGCGCAGGATGGATTCGGGTTGTTCGTCTTGTTGCGACGGCGGGAATGACCCTCTTTGCCGTGCTGGGTTTCGCGCTGCATTTTCGCCGTTTCCGATCACCGGCGGAAACGATTCTGGCGGCCTATCTGCTCCTGCTGCTTCTCTGGAGCTCCGGAGCGGGGAATCGGTATTTCATGCCGCTGGTGCCCTTTCTCTTCATTTATATGGCGCTGGGGCTCCAGGAGCTTCGCGATCTGGCGTTTCGCCACATGGCTTTCTCCGCGGAATGGGCACTGGCCGCGTTGATTCTGATTTGCTACGGCGCGGAATATGCAAAGTTTCAACCGGGCCCTATTCCCGGCGGAATCTCGACGTCCGGATTTGCCGACCTTTGCCAGTACATTGAGGATCACACCAATCGCGACGATGTGTTCATTTATGAGAATCCCCGTGTGCTGTCGCTCTACACCGGGCGCTCAGCGGCGGTGTATCCCGAGAGCGGGGATCCTCAACTGATGTGGGACTTCTCCCGGTCCGTGCACGCTCGTTATCTGGTGGCAACGAACTTCCTGGCTGCGGATGAGCAGGTTACTTCGCGTTTTCTTCAGCAGTTCGGTTCAGGATTGCGCCTGACATACAGCAACGCGAATTTCCGCCTGTACGCGTTCGCGGAGTGATTGCCGCTCCGGCTCTCCGGGCCACTACCGCGAAGTAAGATGATAAATACGCGCCGAACGGCAAAATCCTCTCCCATGTGGTCGCTCGATAAGATTTATAAGCATATTCATACGTTCTACGGCCTCGCGGGACGCGCGGAGTCGATTTATGCGCTGATGGCCCGCGAACGCCGAGATCGTATCATGCAGGCCGAACTGGCCGCCGATCCCAGGAATGTGGTCGCTTACGGTTTCACCGCTTATTCTCAAGCCGACGAAGATGGGATTGTCGCGGAGATCTTCAACCGGATCGGAGTCACCGACCGGCGGTTTATCGAATTTGGCTGCGGCGATGGGATGGAGAATAATTCCACCTACCTTCTCCTGACGGGCTGGACTGGTCTGTGGATGGATGGCAGCGAAAGCAATGTGAACACTATCCGCAGTGAGTTCGGCGCCTATACAGCGGACCGGCGTCTCGTGATGAATCAGGTTTTCATTACGCGTGAAAATATCAATTCTCTGATCAGTTCGGCTGGTTTCTCGGGCGAAGTGGATTTCCTGAGTATCGACATCGACGGGAACGACTACTGGCTGTGGGAGGCGCTGACGGCGGTCCGCGCGCGCGTGGTCGCCATCGAATATAACGCCACCTTCCGGCCGCCGGTTGCGGTCGTGCAGGAGTACAATCCGGCCCATGTCTGGCACTCGAACAATGCATTCGGCGCCAGTCTTTCCGCTCTTACCGCGCTCGGTGAGAAGCTTGGCTATGTTCTGGTGGGGTGCTGTTACGCGGGTACAAACGCTTTTTTTGTCCGCCAGGATCTTGAAGGTGGGAAATTCAGCGCGCCGTTCACGGCTGAACACCATTACCGCGAACCGATGTATGACGCGTACGTTCGCGGATTTACCCGGCACCGGCGTGCTGTCGGCAATTATCGCGTCCTCTGATATCAGTCAAGATGGAGCGACCAACCACCGATCGCAGTGACGCGGGTTACGCTGCGAGGAGGTGAATCCAGCGGCGCAGAGCCGCATACGAAAGGAGTTGGTCGCACATGACTAAATTACTCTTTATCGGCCTGGATGTCCACGCCGAGACGATTACGGCAGCAGTGGCTGAGCCCGACGGAGAAGTTCGCAGCCTGGGCAACTTTCCCAATACGCCCGAATCGGTCCGGAAGATTATCGGCAAACTCGGGCCGCTGGAAAAGCTGAGATGTTGTTACGAAGCAGGTCCCACCGGTTACGTCCTTTACTGGCAACTCACGCAACTGGGCGTGGCATGCGAAGTGATCGCGCCGTCGCTGATTCCACAGAAGGCCGGCGACCGCGTGAAAACTGACCGCCGGGACGCCGAAAAGCTGGCTCGCTGCTATCGCGCCGGTGAACTCACCGCGGTCTGGGTTCCGGATGCGGCACACGAAGCGTTGCGCGATCTGGTGCGGGCCCGCGAAGCGGCGAAGAAGGATCAGCTTCGCCATCGCCATCGGCTGGGGAAGTTTCTGCTGCGCCACGGCAAACGTCCGCAGAAGGCAGGCACACCCTGGACACAGAAATATCTGAACTGGATTCGAATCCATGTGCATTTTCCGGAAGCTGCTCTGGAAACCACGGTTGAGCATTATCTGCATGAAGTCGAGCACGTTGGGGAACGAATTGTGAAGCTGGAGAAAGCCATTGACGAAGCAGTGGCGAAAGCGCCGGCTGAGATACGCAGCGTCATCGAAGCGCTGCAGGCATTGCGTGGCGTGGCGCAGATAACAGCC
The DNA here is from genome assembly GCA_035546955.1 of Bryobacteraceae bacterium. Classification (GTDB taxonomy): domain Bacteria; phylum Acidobacteriota; class Terriglobia; order Bryobacterales; family Bryobacteraceae; genus BOG-234. Next base: position 933 of record DASZVV010000068.1, on the reverse strand, counting down.
GCCACAGTGGTGTGTGAACTGGGGAGTCTGACGCGCTTTCCGAATCCGCGGCAGTTGATGGGCTACAGCGGACTGGCGCCACGCGAATATTCCAGCGGCAACCGCATCCGGCGCGGCGCCATCACCAAAGCCGGCAACGGGCATTTGCGGCGGGTACTGGTGGAATCGGCCTGGACCTATCAGCACCGGCCCAATGTACAGGGGCGAGTGCTGAGGAGGCAGAAATCGCTGGCGCTGAGTGAAGAGGCGCGGTCAATCGCATGGAAAGCGCAGCAGCGTCTGCACAAGCGGTACACGGCGATGATGCTGCGCGGCAAACACAAAGGACAGATCGTGACGGCGCTGGCGCGAGAATTACTCGGCTTCATGTGGGCCATAGCGGTAAAAACAGAATCGCAATACGGATTGACGATGGCAGTTTAAGATGGAGCCCTCTTTGCGGAGAGCAGAGTGGACAACGGCCGGGGGCACACGAAAAGGAGAACCCTCGACGAAAATTGTGCGGTACGGTCTCTGGACCCAACCCGCGTTATCAGTCCGAGGCAGCTCCCGACGGATCATGTCCATGCGGTTTCGACCCGCGTATATCAGTGTGATCAATCGTCGCGCCAGCTTCCTGGGTGTTATCCACTCTGCGCTTCGCAAAGAGGGCTCCGGGCTCACCAGCGGGAACGTGTTCCCTTCTGCGCCGCCCATCGGGAATCGGGGAAATGCCGGAACGGTGCTCACGGTCAAGGGTTCGCTACGCCGCGCCAAAAAGCGGCGCGCCCTGGACCGCTCCGCGCCGTTCCGGCAGCAATATCCCGCGATGGGCGGCTCCGGCGGGAACACTCGACGGTCTTCTGCAACAAAAAAAGGATTGAAGATGAAGAGCTTTATTTAAAGCAAAACCACTGAATATTTCGGACTTGACAGGGTCGCTCCATATCAGTT
>DASZVV010000067.1:0-26778 GCA_035546955.1 Bryobacteraceae bacterium | reverse complement strand
CTGTCTGATCGAGAAGTTGTTCACGCGGGTCGACATCGTTCAGGAGCATGGGCCGCTGATGCTGGCGGGAGCGCTGCTGCTGCTGGTGGGGCTCATGATGTTTTCGACCGGGCTGATTGGCGAGCTGGTAATGCGGACGTATTTCGAATCGCAGGACCGGCGGATTTATGCGGTGCGGGATATTCTGACGCATCCGGAGAATCTGGCCGCACCGCGAACGTAGCCCGGGCGGAAACTCCCACGCCATCCGGCTCCAAAAACACACGGAGATTCAGTCGACGAATTCGGTGGCGCGCTGCCAGCGGTCTTCAAAGAGATGCCGCATCGCTTCGGCGAAGCCGGCGTGGTCGAAGACGATTGACGTCCATGCAGGAATGCTGACGACCGGGTCGAGGAGGGCGACGAGTCCCTCACGGCCATCGAAGAGCGCGAGCTTCATGGGGAGTGACGGCGCCTGGCGAATCTCGACTCCCGCCTGTGCGTACTCGGCGAGACGCTGACGATGCGAATCGTGGAGCGTTCCGGTCTCGATCAGCAGCCGGCAGGAAACGCCCTGCGATCTTGCTTTGCGCACCAGCTTTTCTTCCAGCGGATCGACGGCGTAGGGAGGGCGCGAGAATTCGAGATACTCGGTGCGCACTTCGTTCAGCATGCGCCGGTATTCGGCGGCGGTCTGCGAAGGCTCGGCAACGATACGAAGAAAGTCGAGAGTGCCGCGCCCGCCTTTGCCTTCTGAATAGAGACCGTTCAGGTCTTCCATCAGATTGTTCGCGGCGCGGGATTTGCCGGCGAGGTCATGTTCGATCAGCTGGCGCTTGCGGGCGAGCCACGATGGAATGGCGAGATTCGGCTCCACTGCGGAGAACAGCTTCGTGCGGTCCTGTACCACACGCGCGAATCCACGTTCTACCAGGCTATCCAGTACCTCATAAATCTTCTGCCGCGGTACTCGCGCACGAGGAGCGAGTTCCAATGCCTTAAAGCGCGAATGTCCGAGCAGGACAAGATAGGTTCGCGCTTCATAGGCGTTGAGCCCAAGTTGCTGCAAACCCATCCAGAACTGCTGGTAATCGACCTCACCCGGAGTCTTCATCCAACCCTTACTCTATCTGATCTGAAACGTCCATTTCCCGTCATGGTACTACCGGAACGATGGTACCGATAAACCAGGGTTCAGCTTGACTGGCTGGTACTATAAACCTAGACTAAGGGTTCGGGAGCACAGAAAGAAGTGGCAAGAGTCGTGAGCAGCACATCCGCAGCAGTCGTCGTTAATGGCATGGCCAGTGCAAGCATACCGGCCATCAGGGTACTTATCGCGGACGATAAGAGCTTGTTTCGGGATGGCCTGTCGAATCTGGTCGCGGCCCAGAAGGATCTTTTCGTGGCCGGTACTATCGACAGCGCCACGAATGCAAACGAACAAATCCGGCAGATCCGGCCAGACATAGTACTGCTGGGCTGGTCAGCGACGTCTCCGGTCAGCCAGCGCATCTTCGCGGCAATTCAGGAAGGCAAGCTGCCGACGCGGGTCATCATCATGATTTCCGACGACGGGAAGGAAGACTTCGTCGAGGCGATCCGTATGGGATGCAGCGGGATTCTGCCGAAAAGCACGTCCACCGAACTGCTGCTGAAGAGCGTGCGGAAGGTACACGCGGGCGAGATCTGGCTGGACCGTATGTCGACGGCCGACGTGATCCGGCGGCTGGCGAAGAAGGGCTCTTCGAACGTTGCGGCGCGGCAGGGGATTCGCGAGCACGGCGCGACGCTGAGCGCGCGCGAACGGGAAATCGTGGGGCTGATCGCGCAGGGTTTCAAGAACAAAGACATGGCGGAGCGGCTGTTCATCAGTGAGCAGACGGTTAAGAATCACCTGCACAACATCTTCGACAAGCTCGGTGTTTCGGACCGGCTGGAGCTGGCGCTCTACGCAATTCACCACAAGCTGCACGACAATGCGTAGGGCTTTGGCGCGGGCTTTTCAACCGCGCCTATTCGCGCGGCGCGATTCCCAGGGTTTTCATTTTCCGGTAAAGATTGCTGCGCTCGAGGTCCAGTAACTCGGCGGCGCGGCTGACATTGCCACCGGCTTCTTCGAGCATTCGCAGAATATAGTCCCGTTCGGCGGCTTCGCGCACGTCATGCAGGCTGCCGTAGCGGCCGGGCGCACGCTCGGCTGCGCCGCGGCGGGGCGTCTGAGGGGCCTGCAGCGGCACGTGGCGGGCATCCACCTTGCTTTGCGGATGCAGGATGACGATGCGCTCGATCAGGTTGCGCAGCTCGCGCACATTACCCGGCCAGTGGTATTCGCACAGCAGCTCAATGGCGGCGGGAGTCAGCTCTTTCGGCTTGCGCCCGTAAGCGCGGGTGAATTCCTCGAGGAAAAACGCGGCGAGGACCGGAATATCTTCCTTGCGCTCGCGCAGCGGCGGCACGTGGAAGGGAATGACGTTGAGGCGATAAAAAAGCGCTTCGCGAAAATTTCCGGCATCGATCTCCTGCTCGAGATTCTTGTTGGTGGCGGCGACGACGCGCACATCCACCTGGACAGACTCCTGAGCTCCTACCGGCTCGAAGCGATGGTCCTCGAGAACGCGGAGAACTTTGGCCTGAGTGCGGAGGCTCATGTCGCCGACTTCATCGAGGAACAGAGTGCCGCCGTCGGCCTTCTGAAATTTGCCGATCTTGCGCTCGTGGGCGGCGGTGAAGCTGCCCTTCATGTGACCGAAGAGCTCGCTTTCGATGAGGTCTTCGGGGATGGCGGCGCAATTGACATCCACGAAAGGCTTGGAAGCGCGCGGGCTCATGGCGTGCAGCGCATGGGCGACCAATTCCTTGCCGGTACCGCTTTCGCCGTAGATGAGGACACGGCCATTCGTGCTTGCCATCAGGGCCAGTTGCTGGCGCAGGGCTTTCATGGGAACGCTCTCGCCGACGATGTGGGGGTGGCCGGCGGCGGTTTCGCGAAATTGCTCGTTTTCGAGGCGCAGGCGGCGATGCTCAATCGCGTTCTTGACCACGACGAGCACGCGCTCGATCGAGAGCGGCTTTTCGAGGAAATCGAAGGCGCCGAGTTTGGTGGCGCGCACGGCGGTATCGATGGTGCCGTGGCCCGAGATCATGACGACAACCGGGCGGTCGGCAGCGGGCATTTTCTGAATGCGCTCGAGAATCTCCAGACCGTCCGCGCCGGGCAGCCAGATATCGAGCACGACGACTTCGAAGAGCTGATCGGCGAGCGCGTCGAGACACTGTTCACCGCTGTTCACGGATGCAACCTCAAAGCCTTCGTCCTCGAGGACGGCGCCGAGCGACTGACGGATACCGGGCTCATCGTCGACGATGAGGATGCGAGACGGCTTCATTCATTATCAGTTTAAGGCGGGGGCTTCGTGGTTTCGAACGCCGCAGGAGAGCGCCCGCCTTCAGGCCTGGGCGATGACGGCGGGCGCTTCGTTGGTTCGATCTCCGGCACGCGGACCGGATGCCTGGTCGCCGGCGGGCTGTTCTGTACTCTCCTCGACGGCGGGGACGGCGGGCATTTCGATAGTGAAGCGAGCTCCGGAAGGCTTGTTATCTTCGACGCGAATGCTGGCGCCGTGTTCGGCGAGGATATGGCTCACAATGGCCAGGCCCAGGCCAGTGCCGCGCACCTTGGTGGAGAAATAGGGGACGAACAGCTTTTCCTTTTCTTCGGCAGTGACGCCGCAGCCGCTATCGGCGATGACGATTTCCACCGTATCGGCGAGGCCCGCCTGCGTCTGGACCACCAGCTCTTTGACAGGGGCATCCTGCATGGCTTCGGCGGCATTATCGACGAGGTTCACGATGACGCGTTTGAGCTGTTCGGGATCGGCCATGACGGGCGGGAGGCCGGAGGCGAGATCGACGGTGAGGTCGATGGCTTCCAGACGCCCGTCGAACACGCCGATGCCGGCGGAGATGACCTCATTGAGATCGCAGAGCACCAGCTGCGCGGCCGGAAGGCGGGAGAACTGAGAGAACTCGTCGACGAGACGTTTCACGGAAGCGATTTCATCGAGGATGGTTCCGGCGCATTCGCGCAGGAGGTGGTCCACCGCCTCCGGCAGTGGCGTGCGATTTGCCTGGCGGATGATGCGCTCGGCGGAAAGCGTGATCGGCGTGAGCGGATTGCGGATTTCATGCGCAACGCGGCGGGCCACTTCGCTCCAGGCGGCGACTTTCTGGGCGCGCAGCAGGTCGCTCGTATCTTCGATGACGATGACGAACCCCGTATTGCGGCCGCCGGCGTTCCTTCCGCCTTCGATGGCCGCGACCGTGATGGCGAGATGCAGAGTGCGCGCGGGCGCATCGATTTCGAACTGGCGGGAGGCAACACCTGTGCGGCGGGCGCGGTTCATCAGATAGCGGATTTCCGTAGCGTCCTCAGCGGGGAAAAGATCGCCGAGCCGGGAGACGCGTTCACGGGCGCCGGGGAGCATCTGGGTGAGGGCCTTATTGACGCGCAGGATGACGCCGGCCGAATCGACGGAGATAACGCCGGTGGGAATACTTTCGAGGATGGCTTCGGTGAAGCGGCGGCGGGCTTCGAGCTCGGAGCGGTTGGCTTCGAGATCGGCCGTCATGCGGTTGAAGCCATTGGTGAGCACGGCAAGCTCATCGATTCCGGGGGCGCCCACGCGCCAGGAAAGATTGCCGCGGCTCACTTCGCCAACGCCCTGCACCAGCTCGGCGATCGGATTGCTGAGCTGACGCGCCAGATAGTGGGCGAGCCATGTTGCCACGAAGAGTATGAACAGGGCGACGAGCGCAAGCACCTGCAGAAAGTTATCCCGCAGGCGGCTTTTCTCGCGGCTGAGCTGATCGTACTGGCTGATATAGCCGACAATTCGGCGCTGCCCGGCCAGAAAATCGTGGGGAACGGCGACAGCGACCAGCACCGAACCGATTTCGGTGGAATCGCGCTGCACCTTGGCCATGGCGGTGCCGGTCGTGGTGCCCGGCATCTGGCCGTAGCTGGCGAGCGGCGTCATGGAGCTGACGGGAAGGATGCGGACGGCGAGGAGTCCGTTATCGCGGCAAAGCGCCGAGAGCCATTCCGATGCCGTTTCGTTTGCGGGAAACGGCGTGCCGCTGAGCAAGGCCTGCGCCTGCGGCGACTGGGCAATCAACTGCGCTTCGGCGAGCGCGCGACCGCTCATTTCGGTGCCGAGGGCGTCGCCGATTTTGACGAAATCGCCCACGATGTAAGTCGCCGGGAGAGTGAACCAGCTCTTCAGCGTGTTATTCAGGACGTAATAGCTGAACAGGCACATGCAGATCACCGGCAGAACCGTAAGACCGAACGCTCCGGCGACCAGAAGCGTGCGGATCTGAGAGCCCGGGCCGCCGGTCTGACGGGCGATCCAGAGCTTGATCATGAGCCGGACAAACATGAAGCCCAGGCCCATCATCAGGATGAAGATGAGGATGGAGAGACCAAAGAAAACGAATGTCTGGGAAGGGTCTTCCGGGCGCGGGTAGGAGCCGCTATTGAAAGAGCCCAGCCAGAAGACGACGGATGCCGAGGCGACCAGCAGGATGGCGGCCAGTCCGATGGAAATGCGCTTCAGCATCGATGTTTTCAGTTTATGCGAAAAGCGGGCTGAAAACGGAAACGGCGCGGGTCTTCGATCGAAGACGCACGCGCCGTCTGGTTCATCGATTCAGCGAATCGCTCAGAACGTGAGCTTGCCCGTAAGCTGGATCACGCGGACGGAACCGTCGAAACCAAGACCATTCCCGTAAGCGCTGTTAGGCTGCGAGACCGTACCGGTAATCATGCCGAAGGTCGGGTCGCCGTATCCGCTATCCGGATTCGCGAAGTTCGGGTGGTTGAGGAAATTGTAGGCGGTCATACCGAGACCGAACGTGGCCTTTTCCTTAATGCGGAAGTTACGGTAAAGGCTCAGATCGAGATCGAAGAAGCCCGGCCCCCTGAACATATTGCGGTTCTGGAAAGAAAAGGCAGGGTACTTTGTCACGACTGAGCCATCGACGAAGCCGGTGTTCAGCAGGCAAGCCGTATCGACGGCGGATTTGCCGCATCCGCCAGCAGCTACCGCCGGCGCGCCTGTGGGAATGGCAAGAAGAGTCAAAGGGCCGTTGGTGACGGAGGCGTTGCCATCGGTGACGGAGAAAGGAAGTCCCGTGTGATAAGTGATCTTCATGCCGAGCTGCCAGTCGCTGGCGAGCGAATTCACGAACGAGTTCTTCATTTTGAAGCGCGGGGCGTAGACAAGATCCGCCGAGATGACGTGACGGATGTCATAATCAGCATCGCCATAATTGGTGATCAACGTCCCGGGGACAAGCTGAGCGATCAGAGAGTCCGCTGAGCTGAATTCATTCTGGCCGCCGTTGGAGACATGATCGAGAGTGTGTGACCACGTGTAGTTAAAGTGCCCGCTGAGGCCTTTTGCAAATTGCTGGCGGACGGTGATCTGAAGGCCGTTGTAATTGGCGGTCGTGCCGCTCTGGTACTGAGTCACCGTGCCATAGTTGGGGTCGGGCGCCGCGGTGGGAAGGCTTCCGGCAAATCTCCCGCTCGGGTCGTAAGCATTGCCCCACGGGTTCTGGTAGAGCAGGTGATCGCTGCGGTTACCCACGTAATTCGCGATCAAAGCAGTCGATGCGCCAAGCTGACGCTGAACCTGGAAATTCCACTGGAGAACGCGAGGCGAGTGGATGGTGCCAACAACATCATTGAACGTAGGAACACTGAACGAGGAGCCGAGCGCTGTGAGCTGGGAAGAAATCTGGGAAAACGTCTTGTTGATGCTGAACGCATTCGCGGAAGCCTGGAAGATTGCCTGGCCGCCAGCCGCTCCCGGATCAAAAGGAAGCACGCCGGCCGCAGGCTGCACATTAATCCTGACGGTAGTGGGTGGATTGGAGAGGAGATCGCTGGCCAGCGTGGCAGCGGCGTTGTCATAGAAAAGGCCGGCGCCACCGCTCACGACTGTCTTCGAATCGTTCGCCGGGGACCACCGGAACGCTACGCTCGGCAGCAGGTTGGCGCCATCCACACCCTGATACGCCGCGTGCCGGCCGAAATTGATATCCGAGCTGTAGGGCACAGAGCCAGGATTGGCGTTGGTGTAGCTGGCGATCGAGGTAAAGGGCGCATTGAAATTCGCGAAACAATCGAACTGGCAGACGGGATTCGCATTGTGTTCCACGCGGAAGCCGAGCGTGATCGTCAGGTTCGGAGCAACCCGCCAATCGTCGTGCGCGTAGACACCCACGCCCCAGAGCGCAATCGGCACATCGTTCGCGAGGTTATCGGCGCGGCGATACCGGTAGGCCACACCATTGGCGAAGTTCTGCAATCCGTTGCTCGTGTACCCGAAATAGACCTGGGGATTCTGATAGAAGAATGTGTGCTCGCTGATGTCATACCGGCGGAAATTCTCACCGAATTTCAACGTATGACGTCCCTTGACGAGCGTGTAGTCGTCAATGAACTGGTATTGCGTGACGTTACGGCCCTGGGGGAAAATTCCCTGGGCGTTGAAGCCCTGAGCACCGACTCCCGGAATCAATGAGCCGAACGGCACGGTACCACTGGTGAAAACGCCGTAGGGAAGAGTGCTGTCAACCGCCGCTGTGTTCTGGGCGAACTGGGCCACGTAGTGGCTCAAGGACGCGCTGAACTGGTTGGTTGCATTCGGCGAGAATACATGAGTTTCGTCGAGCTGATTGTCATACTGCGGCTGGCTCGAAAGGGCATCGAAATTGGGACTGACAGGGTCAATCACGGAAGGCTGCGTGCCGCGATCAGACTTGTAACGGTAATAGATGTTGTCGTTGTTCGTGAGCTTATGATCAATGCGGAACGCGATGTACGACTCTGTGGCCGGAGCCGAGGCGTTTGCTTCAAACTGCGCAGCGCAGGCCTGAGTCGCGGGATTGAAACCAGGAAGCGAGAGCGTATTGCATGCCGTGGTGTTCGGAAGAAGGTGCGCAGAGCCTGCGCCCGGCGCGTTCAGCAGCACATTGAGCATCTGCTTGTAAGTTCCCGCTTCAGCCGGCTGAAGCGCGGTGACGTTTGCCAGAACCGCGTTCGCGAATTGCTGGGTTGGAATCACGACGTTTTGGGAACTGGGCACAATGAAGCGAATACCTTCGTCATCGACGAAAAAGAAAGTTCGATTGCGGATGATGCGGCCGCCCAGCGACGCCGCCCACTGATTCGCGTTCGAGAAGGGCCGCGGGTTGCCGAAGTAGTTATTAAAGAACGAGTTCGAGTTGAGCGCGCGACCGTTCCACCAGTAAATGGCGTTGCCATGGAAGGCATTGCTGCCGGATTTGGTTGCCATGATCACCTGCGCGCCGGAGAGCTGTCCGTACTGGCCTCCGTAGGGACTGGCGAGGACGGTGGCGTCCTGGATTTCATTGCCGCCGAGCGTGAGGTCGGTTGGTCCCGAGGCGTTGATATTGAAATACGGATCCATGTCGTTCTCGCCGTTCACCGTATAAAGGTTCGAAGTACCCGGGAGACCGTTGATGGAGAAATTGCCGCCGATGCCGCCGCCGTTTGTATTCATCGTGACGCCAGCGGCAGTCAGGGCGATGTTCGTGATATCGCCGCCGGGGCTGGGCAGGGTTTCCACTTCGAGCGGAGTGAACGAAGTGGAGCCATTGGGTGAGGTGTTCAGGACGTCCTGGGCCGCAGTCACATCAATGCTCGTCGAGCTGGCGGCGGCGACATCCAGTTTGAAATCCGCCGCAAGAACCTGGCCGACCAAAACGGTGAGGCCGGTCTGCTGCGCGGTTTTGAAGTTTTCTTTCTTAACCGTCACGGTATAGTGGCCTGGCTTCAGGAGGCTGAAGCGATACGCGCCATTCGCACCGGTAGTCGTGCTTTGAGTCGCGCCGGTGTCGGTGTTCGCCAAATCAACAGTGGCGCCCGAAATCACAGCCGAACTGGGATCGGTAACAACTCCGGCGATATCGCCGGAGAGCAGAGACTGCGCCCGAACTGGCGTCAGAAAGGCGAAGACACCTATCAGGGCAGCCGTCAACGAAAGAGTTCGAAGGCTTCTCACTTTAGCTCCTTATGCCCAGATCCATTTGAGGGTGTTTGCCACATGGATCTTGACATTAACTTTGCCTTACAGTAACACGCACCACGAAAAGGTGACAATACTATCCGTGGTCGATCAGGGCGTATTCCCGTCCGCTGCTCCGCACACTGAAGCCCACAGTACTGAGATCGCGAACCGACCTATTTTTCAAACACTTAGGCAACTGACGGCCCGTCCTCTATTCACATGAATACCGGATTCCATAGAAGGAACGGCCGTTTTTAACCTGGCCTTCATTTCTACGGATATTTGGTCGCAATTTTTTTGTGACCAAACCGCCAATTGGCGGGGTGAAACCGGGTTTTAGAGGTGTGTTTTGGCGAAAGAACCGCCTGTGGAAAGCACCAGCCCGTCCGCGAAAGGGGGCCCGACAATCTGAAGCCCGACAGGCATTCCGTCAACAGGGAGCGGGACCGACAATGCGGGGAGGCCCAGAACGTTAATGGATCTCACGAGGCGCGTGGTGGCGAGCCGGGCATCCTCCTCTGCATTTTCACCCCAGCTTACGGCGGTTTGGCCAATTTTGGGAGCGACGATGGGCGCGGTCGGGGTGAGGAGCAGGTCCACCTGAGGCCAGATTTTGGCCCATTCGCGCTGCCAGCGGCGGCGGAGGCGCTGCGCGTTGACATAATCGGTGGCGGAGAGCAGGCGGCCCTGATCGATCAGGGCGAGAACATCGGCGCCGAAATCATCGCGGCGATGAGCGTACGGCTCCATGAGGGCCGAGACTTCGCCCATCAGGATGACACGGCTGATGATGTTCAGGGCAGCGGGATCCGGAAGGCGAATCGGGACGAGCTGGACGCCGGCGGATTCAGCGCGGTCGAGAGCGGCATGGAATGCTGATTCGACTTCCGGGGCGAGGCGCTCGGTGAAGAAGTTCTCCGGTACGCCGGCGCGGATGCCGCGGAGGGAGAAGCCCGCTCGCCAGAAATCGCCGGCAGGCGTGGCGATGGAGCTGTCGTCGCGGGAATCGTAGCCGGCGATAGCATCCATGACGAGCGCGGCGTCGCGCGGGGTTGCGGTCAGGGGACCCATGTGGTCGAGGCTGTTGCCGAGCGCCATGCAGCCGTAGCGGCTCACGATACCGTAGGTCGGCTTGTGGCCGGTGCAGCCGCAGTAGGCGGCGGGGATACGGATGGAACCACCGGTGTCGGAGCCGAGGGCGAAGGCAACCATTCCGGCAGCAACCGCAGCGCCCGAGCCACCGCTCGAACCGCCGGGAATACGGCTGGGATCGTGCGGATTGCGGACAGCCCCGAAATGAGGATTGTTGTTCGTGATTCCGTAGGCGAGCTCGTGCAGCCCCGTTTTGCCCATGAGCACTGCGCCCGCGGACTGGAGCTTTTCGTAGACCGCGCAATCGGCGGTGGGAACGCGATTGGCGAAGATTTTCGTTCCGCCGGTAGTGCGGATGCCCGCGGTATCGAAGAGATCCTTGAGGGCGTAGGGAATGCCCTGTAGCGGGCCGCGATCGATGCCTTTGGCGAAATCGGCGTCGGCGCGGCGGGCCTGTTCGAGCGCAAGCTCTTCGGTGATGGTGATGAATGCGTTGAGGCGCGGCTGTTCGGCGTGGATCTTCTTCAGCGATTCGCGGGCGAGCTCGACGGCGGAAATTTCGCGGGAACGGAGGCGGCGAGCGGATTGTTCGATGGTCATTTTGCCCGCTCCTGGACGTTGGAGAACGTGAGGGCGGATTCGTCCGCGGGGGTGAGGATGGCGGCAAGCGGACGGAAGGCTTGCTCGAGCGCGTCGAGCGAAGGCGCGATGCGTTCAACGGCGTCGCAGGGGATGTCCGGGCAGTGGATGGCGGCGAGGGTTTTCCAATCAGTCATCACGCAATACTATAAGCCAGAGTGAGTGACGCGCTGTTTGTTTACGGATCGCTGCGGAGCGAGTTCGACAACCGCTATGCGCTGGAATTGCGGGCGGAGGCGGACCTGGTGGGAAGCGCAGCGGTCGCGGGATCGATCTTTCGGGTGGGGCGGTATCCGGGTTACCGCGAGGAACCGGAGGGCGAGGTGCGGGGCGAAGTGTGGCGGCTGCGGAATCCGGAGCGGACGCTCGCAATGCTGGATGAGTATGAGGGGGGGCGCTACAGGCGAGTCTTGACGCGGACCAGCATTCCGGGCGTGGAGGCCTGGATTTACCAATACCAGGGTGAGGTGGATGCGGCGCTGCGGATTGAATCGGGGGATTTTCTCGCATCGTGAACTTCTCATCGCGGTTGCCGCGGCAGATGGAGCCAAATGCGCTCACGCTCTTGCTGGAGGCGAAGAGGCGTTCACGGGTCGCGGTTCTCGATCTAACCGAATCGAACCCGACGCGCGCGGGGATTGAGTATCCGGATGGATTTCTTGCGGCGCTGGCGGATCCGCTGGCGGCCGTGTACGAACCGGAGCCGTTCGGCCTGCCGGCGGCGCGCGAACTGATCGCGGCGGAGTATGAGGCGGGCGCCGCGCCGAATGTGGCCATGACCGCCAGCACGAGCGAGGCGTATTCCTGGCTGTTCAAGCTGTTGTGCGATCCGGGCGATGAGGTTCTGATTCCACGGCCGTCGTATCCGCTGTTCGATTATCTGGCGGCACTGGAATCGATCTCGGTGCGGCATTATGGGCTGTTTTATGACCACGGGGCGTGGTGCATCGATTTCCACACGATTGAACGAGCGCTGCACGAGCGGACACGGGCCGTGGTGGTGGTGAATCCAAATAACCCGACGGGACACTTCATTGCGCGGCATGAGCTGCGGCAATTGCGGGCGATCTGCGCGGACCGTGGGATCGCGCTGATTTCGGATGAGGTTTTTCGGGATTACGCGATTGCGCCACGGGCGGAAAGTGCAAGGACGCTGGGGGGATCCGACAGCGCGCTGACCTTCACGCTGCACGGCCTCTCGAAGGCGGTGGGGCTGCCACAGATGAAGCTGGCGTGGATGGTGGTAAGCGGGGAGCGGGCGGTGGTGAATGCCGCAATGGCGCGGCTGGAGATGATTGCCGATACGTACCTTTCGGCGGCGACTCCGGTGCAGTGTGCGCTGCCGTCACTGCTGGCGCTGCGGGGACCGATTCAGTCGCAGATTGTGGCGCGATTGAAGGAAAATCTGCAGTTGCTGCGGTCGTCCGGGTTGCGGGTGCTGGAAGTGGAGGCAGGGTGGTACGCGACGGTGACCAGCGGGCGGAGCGATGATTTCGCGGAAGAGTTGTTGCGGACGCAGAATGTGCTCGTGCAGCCGGGGTACTTTTATGATTTCGAGGATTCGGGATCGCTGGTACTGAGTCTGCTTACGCGGCCTGAGGTTTTCCGTGAGGGCGTCAGCCGGTTACGATCTCTACTCGGGTGAAGCCTTCGGCCATGTTCGGGCGGGTGAGTTTTGCGGCCATACGGTCGATGGCTTCGGGCGGGACGACGCGGGAGCGGACAGCGTTGCGGGATTTGCAGATTTCGGGTGAGACATCGAAGTAGAGGGCTTCGATATCGCATTTGTAGTCGCGGGCGACTTTGATGTAGCGGCGGCGCTCTTTCACGGTCAGGTTGGTGGCATCGATGAAAGTTACCGGACGGCGGAGGGCGAGACGCTGGCGGAGCAGGTAGCGGACAGCCGCGAAGACACGGCGGTGAATGGTCTGGTTGGTGGGATCGTCGGCTAACTGGAGGCGGATCGCGTCGCTCGAGATGGCGTTGACGCCGATGCGATCGAAATAAGTCGATTTGCCGGAGCCGGGCAGGCCGACGGCTAGCACGATCTTACACGGCGACATAGTGCCCGGCGGCGAGCAGGCGGTCGGCGATGCGGCGGCGAATCGTAATGGAATCGACGGGCTCGTATTTGGCAAAGCGGCGGAGGACCGTCATCTTCGCACGCAGGGCATCTCCTTCGCCGCAGGCTGCGAGCACCGGCCGGGCAAAGCCTTCGATGCGGGTCATGCAGTCGCGCAGGAGAACGGCGGCCATCTCGTTGCCCGCGGATGTTTTCTCCGCGCGGAGAAGCGCGGATTCCATGGCGAAAGTTTCCATGATGACGTCGGCAATGCCGGAGAGCACTTCCTGCTGGTCTTCCATGGCGGCGCCAAATTTTTCGAACGCGCTGCCGAGCAGGAGGAGCGCGATCTTCTTCGCGTTACGGACGAGGCGCTGCTCTTCAGGCGTGGTATCGGTGGTGAACGAGGGGCCGGCGAGGATTTCGTCGGTGAGCGCCTTCGCGGCTTTTACGAGGCCGAGGCGGCCCTGCTGGGCGCGCTTGAGGAGCATGCCGGTCACGAGCAGACGATTGATCTCATTGGTTCCTTCGAAGATGCGGTTGATGCGGGAATCGCGATAGGCTTTTTCGACCGCGTAGTCCTGGTGGTAGCCGTAGCCCCCGTGGATCTGGACGCCTTCATCGACGACATAATCGAGCATCTCGGAGCCGTAGACCTTGACGATGGAACACTCGGCGGCGAATTCTTCGATGGCCTTCATCATGCGGCGCGCGGCTTCGGGCTCATTCCAGGAGAAGCCTTCCAGGTGTTCCGAGATCAGGCCTTCCACGCGATAGGAGACGGATTCGGCGGCGTAGATGCGGATTGCCATTTCGGCCAGCTTGTGACGAATGACGCCGAAATCGGCGATCTCGTGTCCGAAGGCTTTCCGTTGTTTCGCGTAGGCGAGTGAGACAGCGAGGACGTTCTTCGCGGCGCCCACGGCGAAAGGGCCGAGTTTGAGGCGGCCGATGTTCAGGATGTTGAAGGCGATAATGTGGCCGCGGCCGGGCTCGCCGAGCAGATTTTCGACCGGGACCTTGACGTTGTCAAAGAAGAGCGCCGTTGTAGAACTTCCTTTGATCCCCATCTTCTTTTCTTCGGCGCCGCTTTTCACGCCGAAAGAACGCTCCACGAGAAACGCGGAGAATTGCTCGCCGCCGATTTTCGCGAAGACGGTGAAGAAGTCCGCATGGCCACCGTTGGTGATCCACATCTTCTGGCCGTTAAGAATATAGTGCTTGCCGTCGGGCGAAAGGTCGGCGCGGGTTTTGATGGCCATGGCGTCCGAACCGGTTTGCGGTTCGGTGAGGCAGTAGGCGCCGACGAATTCACAGGAGGAGAGCTTCGGCAGATACCGCTGCTTCTGTTCTTCCGTCCCGAAGAGAAGAAGCGGAAGCGTACCGATGCCGGCGTGTGCACCATGCCAGGCGGCGAAGGAACCGTCGCCCGCGATCTGCTCGGCGACCACCATCACGGAGGTCATGTCCATTTCCATGCCGCCGTATTTTTCGGGAGTGAGAATGGCTTCGAGTCCAAGCGATGCGGCTTTGCGAAGCGTGGCGACGGCGAGGTTGAAATCGCCGTGCAGGACAGCGTCGGCATTCGGAGCGACCTCGCGGTCGAAAAATTCGCGCGCGGTGCGCGCAATCGCCTTATGCTCTTCGGTGAGATCGGCGGGCGTGAAGACGCTGCTCGCCGGGTGCTCTTCAATCAGAAAGGACCCGCCGGATTTTGCCATAGCTTCTCTAGAGTAATTCGAAAATGCCCGCGGCGCCCTGCCCCCCGCCGACGCACATGGTCACCATGCCATAGCGGAGGTCACGGCGCTGCATTTCGCGGAGGAGGGTAGCCGTGAGCTTCGCGCCCGTGCACCCGAGCGGATGGCCGAGGGCGAGTGCGCCGCCGTTGACGTTGACGATCTCGGGATTGAGGCCGGCAGTCTTGATGACGGCGAGCGCCTGAGCGGCAAAAGCTTCGTTCAGCTCGATAAGACCGATGTGATCGAGCTTGAGGCGCGCCATCGCAAGCGCTTTGGGAATGGCGACGACGGGACCGATGCCCATGATTTCCGGAGGCACGCCGGCAGTGGCAAAGCTGACGAAGCGCGCGATGGGCTTGAGGCCCAGCTGCGCGGCTTTGGTGTCCGACATGACGAGAGCAGCGGCGGCGCCATCGCTGGTCTGGGATGAATTGCCGGCGGTCACGGTGCCGTTCGCCTGGAAGACGGGCTTCAGTTTGGCGAGCGCTTCAAGAGTGGTATCGGCACGCGGACCTTCATCTTTGCTGAAGACGGTTTCGGTGTGGTGGGGCTTGCCATTTCCGTTGAGCGCGGTGGACTCGACCTTCACCGGAACGATTTCAGCGTCAAACCTTCCTTCGTTTTGCGCGCGCAGGGCGTTCTGGTGACTGAGCAACGCGAAGGCGTCTGCCTGCTCGCGGGTAATGTTGTAGCGCTGACGCACGTTTTCAGCGGTGAGGCCCATGTTGATGTAGACCTCGGGACGATTTTCAGTGAACCAGGGGTTCGGGGCGGGGTTGTTGCCGGCGAACGGAATGAGACTCATCGATTCGCTGCCGCCCGCAATGAGGATGTGGGCTGCGCCGGCGCTAATCTGATTCGCGGCGAGAGCGATGGCCTGGAGGCCGGAACTGCAGAAGCGATTGATGGTGATGCCGGGCACAGAGTCCGGCAGGCCGGCGCGGAGAGCAGCGATGCGGGCCATGTTCGAGCCGGATTCGGCTTCGGGCATGGCGCAGCCGAGGACCACATCTTCGACATCGGCGGCTGCGACCTGTGGGTATTTTTCGAGGAGGGCTTTGAAGACGACGGCGGCGAGGTCGTCCGGCCGGGTGTTTCGCAGAGCGCCGCGTGGGGCTTTACCGACCGCGGTGCGGAGACAATCGACGATAACCGCTTCAGGCATGGAACGGGTTCTCCAGATTCAGGGTCGCATATGGGTTAGGGCGATGGGCAATGAGGGGCGGAAACGAAGTAACGTGACCACAGGAGCCGTTGTGATTGTCGAGGTCAATAATGCCGGCGACTCACTGGCGCTGAAACCGTTGCGTCGCGACGCGCGGCGGCAGGCCAGAAAGCCCGTCCCACGTCAGTTTTTCCTTGAGCGGTTCCAGGCGAAGAGGGCGATTCCGGCGGCTACCGAAACGTTGAGAGATGCGATTTTTCCCGCCATCGGGATGCGAATGAGCATGTCGCAATTGCGTTTGACCAGATCGTGGAGGCCCTTCCCTTCTCCGCCCATGACGATGACTGAGTGGCCGGCGAAGTCGACCTTGTCGTAAGTCGTCTCGCCGCGCTCATCGAGACCGTAGACGAAATAGCCCATGTCCTTCAGGGTGCGGAGGACCTGATTGATATTGCTTGCGCGGACGACCGGCAGATGTTCGAGAGCGCCAGCGGCGGATTTGGCGACGGTTTCGGTGAGGCCAGCGGCCCGGCGTTCGGCGACGACTACCGCGCCGGCCCCCGCGGCGTGCGCAGTCCGGATGATCGCTCCGAGATTATGGGGATCCTCGACCCCATCGAGCACAACGATGAGCGGTGAATGCGGTGCGACGTCCTCGAGCTCGGCGTACTTCTTCTCCGAGCCCAGCGCCACGATGCCCTGATGCGATTTCGCCCCGGCCAGACGATCGAGCGACGCCCGATCTTCGAAGCGGACGGGCGTGCCGACACCGCGGGCGAGGTCGATCACTTCCTGCACGCGTCCGCCGCCAAGGCCTTTCGCAACAAGCACGCGCTCCAGCGGGCGCTTTGCGCGCAGAGCTTCAACGACTGGGTGAAATCCGATAAGAACGGCCAAATCCGATTATCAGACAGCCGGGGTGCTCAACGTTCTTTCGTGCTCCACCTGCGTATTGAGGCCATTGTTGAAACGGTTCGTGAAATTGGCCATGGCTATGACCAATGTCAGTTCCACGATCTGCTCCTCATTAAAGTGCTCCTGCAGGTGTTCGCGGGTGTCGAAATCCTCCGCGCACGCGCGGGTCATTTCGCGGGCGTAATGCAGGGCGGCCTGCTCGGCGAGGGTGAAGTTCTGGTTGGTTTCGTTTTCCAGATCATCGATCACGCGCTCGGAAAGGCCGGCCTTGCGCCCTCCCCGCAGGTGGGCTTCGGTGCAGTATTCGCACTCATTGACGAACGAGACGGCAAGATAAACCATCTCTTTCAGCCTCCGGTCGAGTGAACCCGGCCCCATGATGGCGCTGTAGAGCCGGGGAAAACTGGCCAACACATCGGGCTTGTTGGCCATTACTCGATAGAAATTGCTCGGTCCTGTCTTGCCCTCGATTTCGGCAAGGGCTGGGTTGTTGGCCGGATCCACGCCATGTACCATCTGAGCCATATGCCAGATAGTACCGCTATTTCAGGGCCGAAGAAAGCCTCCGTACAGATGGGGACCATCCCGCGTGCGATCGGTCACGGGCCGCAGGGAGTTCCCGCAAACGGACCGATAACTGACCGTGGCTCAGCGGGCGACCGGCGCCAGGCCGTACGGAGTATAGCCCTCCCATTTCCAGGGAAGGTGAACGTCACCCATGACTTCATCGACCACGGCTTTGAAGATGCCTTCGGCGCGGACGCTATTCGAGAGCAGCAGAACGCAGGCACGGCGAGGCTCGACGCACAAAGCGTAGTTTGCGGTGCCGTCGTCGTGCCCTTCCTTGAAGAAGGCGTGGCCGAAGGGGGTCTCGAAAACGCCCCATCCGAGACCGTAGCCGAGATGAATCGGCTTGTATTCGTCCGTTGTCGCGGCCGAAAGAGTCGGGAACTGGACGGCGCTGTCGATCGGGATCTGGAGGCGAATCATTTCGGCCTTTGACACGGGCGACAGTCCCTGCCCACCGATGACGACAGCCAGAAAGTGCGCCCAGTCCGCGAGTGTCGTGTCCATTGATCCGGCGGCGCTGACATTGCGGCGGTGCGAGTGCGGGACGATGTCGCCGTTCTCGAGGTGGAAGTCGGCGACATCATCGCCGAAATCGTCGCGCCAGGACATCGACGTGCGCTTCATGGCGAGTGGATCGAAAACGCGGCGCTGCATTTCTTTGGCGATGTCGAGTCCGAGACCGTTCTCAAGAACAAACTGCGCGAGGTTGAGGCCTTCTCCGGAATAGGCGTAGTGAGTGCCGGGGTCCGAGTGGAACTTCAGCTTGCCATCCGGCTCGAGTTGTCGAAAGTTGGCAAAGCCGGAAGTGTGATCGAGAAGCGTGCGGAACGTGAGCTGCCGCCAGCGGTTGTCGTTGGCAAGGTCGGCGTACTTCGGGTAATTCGGAAGAGGCTGAGGGAGGTACTCGGCGATCGGGCGGTCGAGATCGATACGTTTTTCGTCGACCAACTGCATCACCATGTACGCAAAGGTGGCTTTGGTGAGGGAGGCGGCGTACATGACGGTCTGCGGGGTGAGTGGGAGGCCGGTCTTTGCGTTGCGGACGCCATAAGCATGGATCCAGGAGGTGTGGTCCCGGATGATGGCGAGACCGAGACCAGGGACGGAATTCGCCCGCATCAGGGCTTCGATGCGGTTATTAAGAGTGGAAATTGAGAGCGTGCGCCCGTCCAGTGCGGCTGGAGGCTGAGCGATCGCGGCGAATGGAAAAGCGGCGAGCAGAAGGACGGCGGCAGGTTTCATGTGTCGGTTACCAGATGACGTCTTTGGCGGTAGCGCGCTTGTCATAGCCATCAAGGACGTGAACGACGCGGATTTTCTTCATTGTCACGGGGGAGAGCTGGCCGATGGGGACGTAGACAATGGTCCGTCCGAAACGGGCGGCGATGGTGCGGAATGCGGAACGGGGCGGTTTGGCCGCTACATAGACGACGTACTTCTGGATGGAATAATCGAGCCCCGCAAGAAGCAGTCGCTCGGCTTTGGTTTCGGCGGCGTCGTAATCGGGATCGGCCCAGACGTCATACATTCGGCGAGCGGGCAGGCTCATCAGGAAACCGCCGTATTCGGCGCGGCCGATGCCGGGGCCGATCATATGATCGAACGGCGCGGTGGAGTAGAACGCCATATCGGATTCGTTCTGGTGCTCGCCGAGCCACGTGGTCAGATAGCTATAGCGGCCGGCGCGGTCTTCGTCAAAGATTACAACGACCGAGCCGACATCACCGTGCACGCGGCGAATATTGCGGACGAAGATTTTCCCTTCGTGCCAGTTGCGAATCGTTTCGCGGATATCGATACCGTCGAGCAGCGAGGAGGTAAAAGGCTCCACGGTAGTCCGCTCTTCGGAGAGAACGCTCTTCGCCTTTTTCTTGAGGAAACGGCCAAAGTTTTCGATGACCATGTCCTCAGGCGGATAGGAGCAGATGCTGGCGTTGTTGAGGTCGGGCGTCCATTCGCCGGGGAACTGTTCTTTTTTGCGCGGCTTGAGTCCAAGGCGGCCCATGCGGCGTTTGGTGCTCGGGAGGCGGCGGCGCAGGTGGATGCGGCGCGTGTTGAGCCAGACTTCGTCGCCTGAGATTTTGACGGTCGGGATGTCGCTTGCGGTTTGCTGCGGGCCGTAGCGGGATGCAGTTTCCCAGACTTCCCAGGCGAAGTTCTCGTCCACGATGGAGCGCGCCGCGACGGTGAGATCGAAGAGCGACGCCACGAGATCGCGATTCATCGCGGCGAGATTGCGGACATACTTCGCGAGCAGCCGGCTCTGCCACACCTGAAATTTTTCGCCCGTGTTGATCTCGTAGGACTGGGCGGCTTCGCGCAAAAGCGCGAACTGCACGCGCCGGCGATCGATCTTCTCGCGAGCGCCCATGGATTCGCGGAATTGCTCGTAACGCTCCTGGAGGAACGGATACTCGGAGGTGATTTCGCCGAGACAGTCCGGATGCGGATTCACCAGCTGCAGCTCTGCGCGGCGGCGGCGCACAGGCTCCGGCTGCGGGGCTTCCATCGCGTCCAGGACAGGATCGAGCAGATTGAGCGAGAGGACCACGAGCACGCGCGCGCCGGGATATGCGCCCTGCAGCTTCCACGCGATGGCCTGCGCGAATTGTTCGATTTCCGGAGTTCGCGGTGCAGGGTACAGACGATACGCCTCGATGTACTGCCGGTATTCGATTGACTGGAGCGCAAAGGAATCGGGATAAGCACCGGGGATGTGGGGACGCTCACCGGCGTCGGGATCGGCAAAGATCAGGCCCGCGCCGATTTCCTGCGCGGTGCGAACGGCTTCCACGAAAGGATCGGCGGGCTCGACCGGAACATAGACGGCGCGGTCTTCATCGGGCCGGCGCGGATAAACGGGATCGGGAGCAAGCGAGGTGTCGTTATAGAAAATGACGGAAATCTGCGGGAGGCGGCGGACGGCGTCGAGATAAACATCTTCGAGCGTCTGAGGCAACTCTACGGCGACGATATCGGGGTGGTCCGTCAGGATGCGGCGGCGGACTTCGGCGGCGAATTCGAGACGGCCGGGAACGACAGGAAGATAGCTGAACTGGCCGCGGTCGAGAGAACTGAAATCAGGAAGAGACGGGCCTGTGGGGTCTGACATATCGCATCGCCTCCTCGCCCAAAGTTTCGATCACAGCGGTTTCCAGCGCTCTGCGTTCGTGTTCGCGGCCCGTCGCCAGGCTGCCGAGCTTGGCGGCGAAGCGCGCGATGTTGATGCCGTCGCGTACGCTGTAGCGCTCATCGGCGGCATGCGCCATCTGGAGAAATTCGGTTACGTATTCGAGAACGCGGTCTTCGGCGAAGGGCAGGTTCTCTTTGAGGATGCGGAACTCTTCGTCTTTCTCCGGAAAGTCAATAAGAAGCTGTGGCTGGAGGCGCGAATGAATATATTCGGGCAGCTCAAAGGTGGAAGCGTCATCGTTCATGGTGGTGACGAAACGGAAGTCCGGGTTCGCTTTGATCTTGATGCCGGCGACGATGCTTTCGACGTAGCGGCGGTTATCGAGCAGCGGCGCGAGGCTGGCCCAGCTTTTTTCGCTCATGCGATTGCCTTCGTCGAGAATGACGACGCCGCCTGTGAGCATGGCGCTGACGAGCGGCGATGCGACGTAGCGCAGACGGCCTTCGCCCTCGATAACGGGGGTGATGAGCAGATCTTCAGGCCGGGTATCGAGGGTGGCCTGCATGATGTAGACATCGCGGCCGAGGCGCCTGGCGGCGGCGTGGGCAAGCGTGGTTTTGCCGACACCGGGCTTGCCGATGAGGCGCGGATTCATCGGCATATCGGCCTCATTGAGGACCATCCATGCCGCCAGGAGCTGGCGCATGAGCTCTTCCTGGCCGACCCAGCGCGCCACGAGTTCATCGGGGTGACTGAGATGTAATAGGACGCCTTCGATCTCGGCTGTCATGAAATTTTATTGTAGCGGGATGCGTGGAAACGCCGTTATTGCAAATGCATGAGGGGGTCGCCCACGACCACGTTTTTCCAGCTCAGACCAAGGATGCCCATGTAGAAACTTTCGGCGAGATTGCGGCCCTGAAAGTAGGCAGGCAGCACGAAATCCGGGCGCGGGCAATAGGGGAGATAGGGCTCATCGATCTGGCCGGAGGCGCCGGATGCGCCTTCGTGGATGTAATCGCCCGTCATCGTCTGGGGCGCGCCGAAAAACCAGGTGGATTGTGGATCGCCCCATTTGCCGAGCTTCCACTGATCGGGCGGGCGATTGAAGGTGCGGCCGTCGGTGGAGACATATTCGGTGGCGACGGCGCCGGGGAGCCACTGGAAATGGAGGAAACGTTCGTGGCGGTCGGAATCGTTCGATCCCCAGGAGGCGTAGCCGATGACATTCGAAATGTTGCTGAGGATTTTCGCCGTGTCATCGAGGATGACGCGGTCTTTCGGGAGAAGAAGGGCGGCAGCACGGAGCCACTGGTTACCGGAGGTGGCATTATCGGCGCGGAGATCGATGACGAATTTGCCGGTGTTGCGGGCCTGCGGCGCGAGATCGACCAGACGTTTGAGGTCGATCATGTTGTAGCCGGCAAGGCGGGTGACGAGATAGATGGGGAACTGGGGATGGCGGAACGGCGAATCGCGATGCCCGAAGAAAGGGTTCGGGATGGGGCCGGCGAGCGGAATATTCGCGCCGTGCAGCTTCTGGTACAGCAGGGTGAGTTCGGAATCGACGGAGGCCTGGGTGTTCTGGAATTGCTGGCCTTCGCCGCCGATGCGGAGGGGAACGCCCTGAGTGAGGACGATGTAGAGGATGGATTCGGTCAGTTTGTGCCGGGTGAGGCAGCGGCCGATGGGGGTTTCGATGGCGGATTCGTAAACGGCGCGGGAGATGTCGTTGTCGGGGGGGGTGTCGATGGGGCAGATGTTGGCTGTGGGGATGGAGCGTTTGCTGGCGTAATACTGGCCGATTGAGGAGGAGACGGGGGACTGCCTGTTGATGACGACGAGGACTTCGGCGGGAGTCTGGGCGCGCGCGGCGAGGGGGATGGTGGCGATGGTGGCGAGGAGTAGGAGCGTCGCGCGAATACCTCTACTGTAGCGGCTTTGGTAAACTGGGGTGCGCGGCGCTATCGTCTAACGGTTAGGACGGAGCCCTCTCAAGGCTTAAATACGGGTTCGATTCCCGTTAGCGCTACCATGTTTTCAATAGTTTAGGTCCGGTCGGGGTAGCACAGGGTAGCACCCGCCACAAACGCACGAAGCTTGCGGTCACAAATACTCGATAGATCTCCGCTCGCTCGGAACCCCCGCCGAGGACTATGGTTGTTGAATCAGCAGGAAATGGTCGGCTATATGCCGGTCAACCGATGCGGCCACGGCATGCTTTCGGTTTCCGACGGATCGTTCAAAACCGTTTCGAAGGCATAGACAAGAACGGCGTCGTACCTGTTAAATGAGCCGACTACGCCCTGGCTCCGCGATTGTTGTCGCTGTCGAGTTCTCGGATCACCGCAGGAGTGGCGCGCTGAGGGCACAGCAGAATCTGAATGCCGAGAACGCCGCGAAACGTGCGGAACGGCTCAGGTATTTTTGACAAATCGGATGACTCAGCGACTAGGGCTGCCCAGCTCTGAGTCTGGCTCGGAAATCTCGAAGCGTTGGTACCCTCTTTCGTTCGCCATGTGAAAACGTCTTCTGGATTGTCGGGGATGAATTCATGCTGCTGGCAATAGCTGAAGCGCCGCCACTGCTCTTCAACCACATCGCGACGCCCGCGGCGAACGAGCATTTCGAGAAGGCTGCGCAATATGAACGAGCTTCCGCGGTATCCTTCCAAATCGAGATCTTCCAGACGGTCCGGAAGTTGACTTTCAAGGATTTCTTCGATGGCGACATACGGCCCGGGGAAAATCGCCCCAGATTTAGCGAGGTTGGAGTCGATCACAGCCCTGAAGAGCTCGACGATTAGATTTTCCGCGAGAGCGCCTTCACCGCTCGCCTCCAGAAACTTCACGATGTAGAAAAAGTAGGGAAACGCTGAGTCTCCCCAGATGTGCCGTCGCGCCAAATGCTTTCGAATGAGTACCAAGACCTCATCCGGCGACTTGTCTTTCGCGAACGGGCACACTTCGTGGAAGGATAAGAGCCCGAGGACGATAGTCGTTCTGGCCCCGAGGATTGGCCCTCCGTCCACCCGGATATCTCCTTCCAGAAAATCCTGACGGACGGCGGCATCCTTCCGGAGCAATGTCAGATTGGCGCCTATTTCCGCTTGGACTAGGTCGAGCGACTGTCGCCAGAACTTCTCTTCAATTCCATGCCGCGCCGCATAGCGGGCGATGCACGAGGCTAGAACGCCCCAACCTTCGGCCATTGCGGCGTAGTTCTGCGCCTCTTCATATGAATTCAGCAGATAGCTCACTGATACGAGGCTGCTCGTGATCGCATCGACCGCGTTGGATTTCTGACGCGGCGCCTGTCCGAACGCCGCGCCGTCCAACACTGCGAAAAGTTTGGCTTTGGGCAGTGGCCCTTTGCCGTCGTTGAGGTATAGCTCAAGGAAGGCGCGCATGTCCGGCAGTTCGCGGGGCACGAAGTGGCCTTGAGCGTCAATAAACGACTTTAGAAGGGAATCTTCGCCGATAGCTTCGAGATGCGCGTATTGTCGGTTCTTCCGCTCGTTGTCCTCGTTGCGGTCGCTGATCTGAACCCGCACCGGGTCTTTGATTGAGCCATTCGTCACTAAATACGCGCGGTGAATTCGCGATTTGTCGACGCCCGGGTAGTCCACTGGGAGCTCGATCAGTTCTTGTATTTCCCCAGATATCTGTCGCCATTCGGCGAGGCCGATGTCCCCCGTCTTCGTCTGGTAGGCGCAACACACGCCGTCCGGGGCGATGGTAATTATGTCTTTGCCTTGCTCCATGGGGCCATGGGAAGAGGAGAAAAGGACTCGGTGCCCCTGATGCATCAGAACTTGGCAGAACGCCGCTTGGTAGTTACGTTCGTTGGTTTTAGTCAACCAATTTTCGATTGCTCTCTCGATCACGCCATTCATCCCGCTTTCGCAGCATCAGATCACGATATCGTTGCTGAAAATTCTCGTCGGCTTCCCACGCCTCCATCAGGGGAATGACCCGCTCCGCCATATCGGGGTGCATGACCAAACGCGTGCTCGCCGTATCCGGCCTTCCAAGGTCATCAAAGTCTACTTGAAGCTTTTCCAACAGTTCGAAATACAGATCCGCCGAGAACGGCGCGCCCCCTGCGTTGACCTGATTTCCCACTCGCGCGGTCACTTCAGTGTGCTTTCGATACAGCATCTTGTGAAGTTCTTCGAGATGGAGTTGTGAGAGTTTTTTCAGGCTTATTGCGAAAGCCAGAATTCCGTGCTGAACGATCGCAGAGCGTTCAATTTCGTAGGGGAGCATCGTCATCTCCGCCGGAGAGTCCTCGATGTGGCCTTCCACATCTCCGTTGGAGAAACGCCCACCTTCGAAATACGGCATGGCGCTGATCTGGCCAATCAGGTTGTCCGCATTTATTTGCCGTCGATAATCGATGCTCACCATACGCAGCAGCCGGGCTTTGACTTCAGGAAAATCAGGCAACATACTAGCCGGAGAACCTCTCGGCTTCATTATCCTTAAAATGGATCGTTCGTCGGGGCGACGGTGGCCCACCGCCAGCAACCAAGGTCGCACCTCGACGATTCACGCGAGCCCAGAGCTCATGGGAAGAACAGTCTGCGCTGAAAACAAACGGCTTGAGCGAAACTGAGAGTAGCGGAATTGAGCGGCAGCAGATTCGATTTCCGCTAGCGCTACCATCCTTTCAACAACTTAGAGGCTCTCGGGGTAACACAGGTAACACCCAAGGACATGATTTCAGGAGACTACAGTCCGCCAAGTTGATCAAGTCCTTGCATAAATCGATGACCGTTGGCGTGCATCCCTCCACCCGGAAGATATTTTTTGACATCAACTGCGCATTGCCTGCCATCTCTCCCTGAGATCAGGATCGAGGCGTCTTACGAGCTGCCTTGTCTTCTTGAGGGCAGCGTCGTCACTGGCGAGCCCCGGTAAAGTTTTTCGACAGCCTCCGGTTTCCATTTTCCAAACTCTTCGGCCGAGTTGAACTTCTTCGCGTTCGTCGCTAATCTCGGACTGTTCTGGCGACGACCATGTACGCCCAACATACGCGATAATGCTACAACGGCCTAGAGAAAGACTTCGATTATGCGACTGTCGCGCTTAGAGATTACGAATTTCAGAAATTTTCAGCACATTGACATTCCACTTAGTGACAATGTGATTTTTGTGGGCGAGAACAAGGTCGGAAAATCGAACCTGATTCACGCAATTCGCCTAGTTCTGGACCCATCTCTTCCGGATTCTCAACGGCAACTACGGATAGAGGATTTCTGGGATGGTCTCGAACGGCCTCTGTCCAAAGATGATCGCATCGAAATATCCATCGACATCTCAGATTTCCAGGAAGATCCAAAGCAACTTGCGCTGCTTTGCGAACATCTCATCGCGCCAGAGCCAATGGTGTCTCGCCTTACTTATGTGTTCGGACCACTCAACGCCGAGGGTGACGACCCGTTGAAAGAGGGCGACTACAGTTGGATGATCTATGGCTCCGATCGCACCGATAACATTGTCGGATCTGAAGTCCGACGTCGACTCCCCATGGAATTTCTGCCCGCGCTGCGAGATGCCGAGGGTGATCTCGGAAACTGGCGACGATCACCGTTGCGTCCTCTGTTAGATCGCGCCGCAACCCAGACTGACCGCGCGACTCTCGAACAAATTGCCCAGTCGATAGGCGAAGCGACTAAAGCGGTTACTGAAACGGATGCAGTCAGCACGTTGTCGAACGAGATCAACGAGCGGCTAACGCAAATTTGCGGACCATCGCAAGCACTTGATGCGTCTCTCGGGTTTTCTCCAACCGATACCGATCGCCTGCTCCGCGCTCTAAGAATATTCATCGATGAAGGCAAAAGGGGAATTGGCGAAGCCAGCCTTGGCTCAGCCAATATTTTGTATCTTACCTTGAAGTTGCTCGAGATCGAACATCTGGTCAGCGACAGTGCGCGTGACCATACTTTCTTGACGATCGAAGAGCCAGAGGCACACCTTCACCCTTACATGCAGAGGTTGGTATACCGCAACGTGCTTCGCCGGCGAGATCATCAGGAGGGCGCCTATGATGACCGCACCACTGAACACCGGACGATCATCCTGACAACCCATTCGCCGCACATCGTGAGCGTGTCGCCGATTGAGTCACTGGTGGCACTTCGCCAAGCCGGTCAAACTACTGAGGTATCGTC
Source organism: Bryobacteraceae bacterium (assembly GCA_035546955.1). GTDB lineage: Bacteria > Acidobacteriota > Terriglobia > Bryobacterales > Bryobacteraceae > BOG-234. The sequence continues at coordinate 202 of DASZVV010000067.1, read as the reverse complement.
CGCGGCTGCGCTGAAGCTGGAGGACGCCGAACGCGCCGATCTTGAACGGTACTTGGATGTTTCACGCGGCGAAATGCTGTTCGCGAAAGGCGTTTTGCTCGTCGAGGGTGAGGCTGAAGCTTACTTAATACCTTCGCTTGCGAGTTTGATGGGAAAAGATCTCGACCGCCTCGGCATCATCGTGACGCCGATCGCTGGCGCT
>DASZVV010000066.1:0-12191 GCA_035546955.1 Bryobacteraceae bacterium | reverse complement strand
ATCCGCGAAGTCATCTGCAAGCGCCACCTCTTCGGCTGCCACGAAACCGAAGAGATGGCCGCGCACGGCTGACGATTCGCGTCTGCGATATAGTACGCAGAATGAATCGGCGCGATTTTCTGCGGAGCACCCTCACCGCCGCAGGCGGTTTCCTGTTCACCGGTCCTCTTGCGGGCGCCGCCGCCGCTCTTCGTAAGAAAGTCAAAATTACGGACGTGAAGTGCATGATCGTGCGCGGCACGTGGGACTGGAACCTCATCAAAGTCGAGACCGATTCCGGGCTATACGGCATCGGCGAAGCCTACTGGGGCTGGGGCGTCAAGGATCTGGTCCTCAATAAAATGCGCGACATCGTAGTTGGCGAAGATCCGCTCAACGTTGACAGGCTTTACACGAAGATGTTGATGCAGAGCGCGGGCGCCGGCGCAATTGCGGGTGTGACGGTTTCCGCCGCCAGTGGCATTGAGATCGCGCTGTGGGATTTGTGCGGCCGTATCCTGGAGACGCCGGTCTGCAATCTGCTGGGTGGCCGCTTTCGCGACCGCATCCGCTTTTACCGCACGCTGCAGACGCCACCCGTCGTGACGGATCCCGCATCGTGGCGCGATCAGGCGTTGGCGGCCCGAGCCGAAAAGTGGGGCTGGACCGCCTTCAAATTCCAGGGCGACGGCATCCCCACCAAAACCGATCCCGAATTCAAAGAAGTGGGCCATGATCCCTATGGCCGCGCGCTCACAAATAAAGACTACGAGCGCATCGTCACCACCATGCAGACCGTGCGGGACACGCTTGGCAAAGACACCGACATGGCGATCGAATGCCACTGGCGCTATGACACGCAGGATGTGATTCGCCTCGGTCGCGAGCTGGAATCGATACACCCGATGTGGCTCGAAGATCCGGTCCCTCCGGAAAACATTGAAGCCATGGCGCGAGTGACGCAGTCAATTAACGTCCCCGTCTGCACCGGCGAAAATCTATACGGACGCCAGGGCTTCCGGCGGTTAATCGAAGAACAGGCGTGTTCAGGCGTCCACATCGATATTCCGAAGTCCGGTGGCCTGCTCGAATCGAAGAAAATTTCCGATCTCGCCGAGATGTACTACATCTGGACCGCATGCCACAATCCCGCGAGTCCGGTCGGAACGATCGCGTCGTGCCACGCGGCCTCGGCCATGCGCGATTTCCGGATTCATGAGCTCGCGAACTGGGTGGATTGGTGGCCGGATCTCGTCGTACATGAAGGTCCGTTCTGGAAGGATGGCTACTTTAACATCGAAGACAAGCCGGGCTATGGTGTGGAACTGAATCCGGATGTCGCCAAGGCGCACCTCGCCCCAGGCGAAGTCTGGTGGGGCTAGTAAGTGAATTGAAGCGGGTACGCGACTTCAGTCCCGTTTGAACCGCAACTCCAGCGTCCGGTGAATCGGCGATCTGTGCCTGGAGCGCACTCCAGGGTTTCAACCCTTATTCCGCTTTCTCCAGAAACGTCTCCACCCGCCCCATCGCCCATTCCACCACCGCCGCCTCATCTCCGAATCCCCGCACCGCCTCCAGCCCCGGCTCCTGCCGGAACCAGGTCATTTGCCGCTTCGCATACTGCCGCGTATCGCGCTTGGCATAGAAAATCGCATCCTTCACGGACAATTCCCCCCGTACCACCTGCAGCGCCTGCTTATATCCAATCGATTCGAACGGCTTCGCATTCTCCGGCACGCCCTGAGCCAGAATCCCCTCCACCTCTGCCACCAGCCCCGCCGCGAACATCGCCTCCACTCGCGCCTCCAGCCGCGCTACCAGCTTCTCCCGATCCGGAAAAAGTCCGATCTTCAGCACCCGGTAACCGGTCAGCGCATCGCGTCCCTCGGCAAAAACCTCCGTCGCCGGCTTCCGGGTCCGCAGACAAATTTCAAGTGCCCGCATCGCCTTCGGCACGTCATTCCGATGCATCCGCTGAGCTGCCGCCGGATCCAGCCGCTGCAGCAGTCGATGCACCGTGCCTGGCCGCTTCGCCTCGCGCGCCGCGAGTTTTGCGCGCAGCGCGTCATCTCGCCCAGGTCCCGGCGCCAAACCCTCCACCAGCGCGCGCAGGTAGAAGCCGGTGCCTCCGGTCACCACCGGCAGCCGTCCTCGTCCTGTAATTTCGTGTAAAACACCCCGCCCGATTCTGGCAAAATCGCCAGCTGTGAATACCCGATCCGGTTCCAGCGCGTCAATCAGATGGTGAGGTATGCCACGCCGTTCCTTCTCCGCCAGCTTAGCTGTCCCGATGTTGAAGTATTTAAAGATCTGAACCGAATCGCAGTTCAAAATATCGCCATCGAATTTCTCAGCAAGCCGCAGCGCGAGTTCGCTTTTGCCGGACCCGGTCGGTCCCGCGACGGCCACAAGCGGGTGGCTCATTCCCGATGACGCATCTTCATGGTTTTCCAATGGCGGGAACGGAGTCATTTTCCGGCTTCGCGTTATACAATGATGACAACAAGCCCGGCGCGTGGCGGAACGGCGATTGCTCATTCCGCGAATGCCGGGAAAGGAAGGCGATTTTCCGTATGAACGGCCGCACGCATACCGCGTTTTTCATTTTCGGCCTGGCGTGTTTAGCCGCCATCCCTGCTTATTCCCAGGCGCCCGCCGGCACGGCGTCTCCTGCCGCTGGCGCAACTGCCGAGTCGCCCTCGACCGAAGCCAAAGCGCAGGCCTATTACGACTACGGCATGGCGCATCTCTACGCCGAAGAGGCCGCGCGATTTGGCGGACGTCAGGAGTACGTCAACAAGGCTGTCGATTTCTACAACAAGGCGATCGCGCTCGACCCCACCAACAGCGTAGTGGGCGAAGAGCTCGCCGAATTTTATCTCCGCTCCGGCAATGCGGAAAAAGCCGTCGACCTGGCCAACAAGCTCATCCAGCAGAACCCCAACGACGCCGGCGCCCACAAGATCCTGGCGCGCATGTACGCCGCCCAGCTCGATCCCGAACAGGGAAAGGTCGATGAGACCGCGCTGAAGAACGCCATTGAGCACTATCAGAAAGCCGCGGATATCGATCCCAAAGATGCCGAAAGCCTCTCCTCGCTCGCGCATCTTTATCGCGTTGCGCGCAATGACGCCGCCGCTGAGAAAGCCTTCAAAGCCGTGCTCGCGCTCGATTCCAGCGATGACGATGCGCTCGTTGGACTCGCCGAGCTCTATGCAGGCCGCGGCGATTTCGATTCTGCCATCGCCCTGCTGGAGCCTGTTTCCGGCGAAGACGCCGACAACAATACGCTCCAGATTCTCGCCGAGCTCTACGAAGATAGCCGCAATTTCGGCAAGGCTGCCGACACCTGGAAGCGCCTTCTTCCCGTCGCCGCCGGACTGCAGGTGCGCAAACACTATTGCGAGAACCTGGTGCACGCTGGCCGCGTCGATGAAGCCATCACCGCCTGGACCGAGCTCGCCGCCGCTGAGCCGAAGAACGTCGAAGATCTCGTCGAGCTCTCCGAGCTCTATGGAGCCAAGCGGAATTATGCGAAAGCCCACGAGATGCTCGATAAGGCGAAGGCGATCGAGAACAGCATCGGTGTCCGCATGGCGGAAGCCGAGCTGATGGATTCGGAAGGCAAACCGGCTGACGGGATTACGGCCGTCGAAGGCATCCTCGTTGAAACCCAGAAGCCGGTTTATTCGGATGCGCAGCGCGCCGAGCGCATTTCCATGCTGACTTCTCTCGCCGCCATGCAGCGCGATTCCGGCCGCACGGCGGACGCGGTTTCTTCCTACCGCCAGATCGCTGATCTCGATCCGCAGACGGCGACCGTTTGGGAGGGCAAGATCATCGAGACCCTCGCCGAAGCGAAGGATTTCAAGGGCGCCCGCGCCGCGGCCGATGCCGCCCTCAAGAAGTACAGCGGCGATAAGGATATTCAGGCTGAGCACGCCTCTCTGCTTGCCACGCTCGGGGAGTACGACAAGGCGCTCGCCGAACTGCGCGCTCTCCCCAACTCCGATAAGGACGTGCAGGTCCTGATCAACATCGCTGACGTGCAGGAGAAAGCGAAGCGCTATAAGGATGCGCTTGCCACGCTCGATTCCGCCAGCCTGCTCGCGACCGATCAGCAGCAAAAGCAGAACATCGTCTTCATGCGCGGCGCTCTCTACGAACACCAGAAGGATTACGATCAGGCCGAAAACGCTTTCCGTTCGGTTCTGAAAACCGATCCCGATAACGCCGGCGCGCTGAACTATCTCGGTTACATGCTCGCCGACCGTAACGTGCGGCTCGATGAAGCCCAGCAACTGATCTCGAAAGCCGTAGATCTGGAGCCGGACAACGGCGCTTATCTCGATAGCCTCGGCTGGGTCCACTACCGCCAGAACCGGCTCGATCAGGCAGCCGACGAACTCCGCCACGCCCTTGATCGGATCGGCAAAGACCCAACGGTGCACGATCATCTCGCCGAGGTCTACTTCAAGCAGGGCAAGTTCAGGGAAGCGGCTCAGGAGTGGGAGCTCTCGGTATCCGAAATGAAGACCGCCTCGCCGTCTGACGCCGACCCCGCGGAACTGAAGCGAATCTCGCAGCGCCTCGAAGAGGCGAAAGCCAAAGCGCCGAAAAAATAGCCTGTACGTTACGGCCGCAATGTGATCGTCAGGTTCTGCCCCGCCGTCAGTTCGAACGCATCCGCAGGCCCGAGTCGCGGACCGATCAGCGTCATGTCGTGATCCTGCCGGCGATCGTCGCCGGTCAGCGCGAGAGCCTTATATCGTCCCGGTGCGAGCCCTCCCAGTGCGAACCCCCCGCGTTCGTTCGTCAACGCAACCCGAATCGCCCGAAAATCGAACTGCGCCGGAATCGGATCCGGCAGCAGCACGACCTTCGCCGCAACAGGCTTCCCCGCGTCGTCTGTCAGCGCGCCCGAGATCGAAGCCGGCTGATCCGTCAGCACAATCGTAATCGTCGAGTCGGCGGTCTTCCCGTCGAGCGGCAGCAGCGAATTCAGATAATTTCCGCCGCCGTACCGAATCTCTGTCACCGCGTACAAAGCCGGCACAATAGGCCGTACCGAATATTCACCCGGTCCTCCCATGAGCCAGAACACGCCATCAGCAGACGCCGCAATTGCGGTGGACTCTCCACCCGGATACGAATCCGCGAACTGAACAGATAACCCGCCTGGCAGCGCCCCGCCGCCGGCCAGCCTGAATTGTCCCGTAGTGGTGACCGGACCGCTCGCAAGTGGCAATGACGGCAGGTGAAGATCCGTTATGTCGTGGTCGGTAATCGAAAACGGCGTATTCAGTGGAACGATAAACATCGAAACGCGAAACCCACCGTTCCCGGTCGGCTCCTTCTTCTCCGGAATCGCCATCGTCCGTATCCGATAGTCGCCCGGCGGAAGGCCTTCCACAACGAACTTCCCGCCCGAAACGATCCCGTTATAAACCCGGCTCCTGACGCCTTTCCCGATCGCTTCAACCCCAATTGTGTCGCTCGCGGCGGCATCACCTTCTGCCTCTCCGGAAACGCGATAGAGCGGCTGCTTCACTAACGTAAAGTCCGCGGTTTTCGTTTCGCCCGATTCGACCGTGATCGGAATCGCCGCCGCAAAATCCGCCGCGCCCGGAAAGAACGTCTGAACGTAACCCTCATCCACATGTTTGGGCGGCAGCGGCTTTCCATCTTTATCGCGCCCAACAAACAGGAAGTTCCCTGCCGGAAACCCCGCCCCGGAAGCGTAGACGATATATCGCCCAGGCTCCAGCCCGTTGAACCGGAACGAGCCGTCTTCGTCAATGGTCGAAGAAACGGATGCCGCCGGCAGTCCGTTCTCCAGAGTGGGAAACGTGAACCTTCGGACGCCGTCTGTGAAGTCCTCCTGCAGCAGACTCATGAAGAATCCGGCGCGGCGCCACTCCGGATCCGGCGCGCTGATCTTGCCGACGATCGAGGCCGCCCGCATCAACCTGAAGTTGTGAATCGCCTGATCCGCCGCAATCGGAATTTTCGCGTCATCCGGATTTGTCCTGGCGAAAGCCAGGTAGCCCTTCGCTTCCACCCGAACATCCGCGCTCCCCGGCATGGCCGAATCCAGAGTGTAATGCCCGGCGGAATCGGTAAACCCCAACTGATCCGCAATCGCAACGGTGGCGCCTTCAATCGGGAGCCCCGTCATCGCATCCGTGACCTGCCCGGAAAGCACTACCGGATTCTGCGCCTGCACGGCGGCCGCCGCGAGCGCAACCAGCAGAGCCGCCGAAACCAGTCTCACGTTCCGCTATTCTATCGCCAATTTTCCGCTACAAGACGTCTGCGAACCCCTTCTTCATCTGCCGGAAGAACAGCCCGCCCAGCACGAACGCCGCCCCCGCGAACAACGTCGCCACCGCAATATCGTGCAGCGGCCGCTCCGGCTGCCCGAGCAGCATGAACCGGTACGCCCTGACAAAATACGTCATCGGATTCCATCGCAGAATCGCGGTCCCGAGGCGTCCCCATCTCTGATATTTCGCTTCCGGCAGGAAAATCGGCGTCAGCCAGAACCAGAACGTCATCAGCACCGTCACAACCTGCGCCGTATCCCGCAAATACACCTGCAGGCCAGCCGCGATCCATCCCACCCCGATCGAAAACAGCGCGGCAAGCAGCGCCCACAATGGCAGCAGCAGCAGCGCCTCCCCCCTGCCGCCCACCACAACAGCCGCCACCACCGCGGCAATCACCGTCACCACCACGTGGCTCGCGAGCGATGACAGAAAAATCGACACCGGCAGAATCTCCGAAGGGAACATCGTCTTCGTGATCAGGTTCGCGTGCTCCACAATCGAGTTCGAGGCCCGCATCACGGATTCGCTGAAAAGGAACCACGGCAGCATCCCCACAAACAGCACCAACGCGTAGTTCGGGATCGGGCTCAACCCCATTGTCTGGAAGATAAACACATAGCTGACCCACAGCACCAAAGGGTGAATAATGCTCCAGACCCAGCCCGCCGCCGAGCCGATATACCTCTGCTGAAAATCCCTCTTAACTAGTTGAAATAAAAGACTTTTACTTTGGATAAGGTTGCGGGCAAAATGACGTCCGGGTATACTGGTGGGCAAGCCGGGATGTTAGCAGTGATTTGGGTTGACTTGCAACCTTAATGAGTGTTAACCTGAGTTTCTTGATTTAAGCAGTAGCACGTGGCCGCCCCCGTGGGCAGGACTTCTGAAAGCCGCGAATTCAAAAAACTAATCCCCCATAGGCGCCGCCTCCGAACCGCATAGTTCGTATGCGGAAGGCGTCAAGGAGAAGGTATTTGAAGCAGGATTATTTCATCGTTGTTCTGGCCCACTCGCTCCATGGACGGTTGCGCCGTGTTCACGTCCCTCATCGTTTTCTGTACGGTGCGTTCGGCGTCCTTGGATTTGTGCTGCTTTGCCTCTTCGGCGTAGCGGGCAGTTATGCCAGAATGGCGCTGAAAGTTTCGAACTACAACGCCCTCCAGCGTGAAACCCAGGCCCTCCGCGAACGGTACGATACCCTCCAGAAGCAGGTCAAGCAGACCAATCAGCAGTTAGCCACCCTTCAGGTTCTTGCGACCGAAGTTTCCACCGCCTACGGCATCCGGAATGAGATTGCGGGTTCGGCGGATCTGGCTGGTGAAGCCCCGCTTGTTCCCTCCATGGGCGAATCGCTGGCTGAATACAACTACCTTCGTACGACCAATCTGAGCCGCCGCAACAGCAACATTTTCACTCGCGGCGATACCAACGTCCTCCCGGGACTCTGGCCGGTCACCGGCCGCCTGATGGGCGGTTTCGGCGAACGTACGGACCCGTTTTCGGGTGAAGGCGCGCGCCACACCGGCGTCGATATCTCGGCACCGATGGGAACGCCTGTAAAGGCCACCGCCGATGGTGTGGTGAGTTTAGCCGGCTGGAATTATGGATACGGGCGCTGCGTCATCATCGACCACGGCAACGGATATCAGACCCTGTACGGACACCTCTCGAAGATCAACGTTATGGAAGGTGAGGAGATCCGTCAGGGTGAAACCCTCGGTTTGGTCGGTATGACAGGCCGCGCAACGGGACCGCATCTCCACTACGAAGTGCGCATCCATTCGACCCCGGTGAATCCGTATCGCTACCTGGCCCACGCCTCTGTCGCGAGGACGGTCGCCAGTTCGAACTCGCTGTTCTGATCTCGTTTTGAATTTCCGGCATCCCTCGGTACCGTACGTACTCCCGTTTGCTGTCTTCATCGCGCTTCTCGCGCTGCAGACGGTCGTTCCTGTACCCGCTGCGCTTCGACTGATCCTTTCGCTCGCCGCCATCGCCGCGGTTTCTCTCCCTGTTCTGCGCGTGGCGCCCACGCGGCCGCTGCTGAGCATTCTTCTCGGCATCGCGGTGTTCTTTGTCTGGATCGGCCCGGACGTCCTCGTCAGCGGCTGGCATCACCACATTCTCTTCGATAACCCGATCACCGGCCATCCTGTCGGAAACACGCCGCCCGCCTCGAAGAACGACCCCGTTTTTCTCTTTTTCCGGATCGCCATCAGCGTCGTCGCCGTCCCGATCCTCGAAGAGCTCTTCTGGCGCGGCTGGCTGATGCGCTGGCTGATCGATTCGAACGATTTCACTCGTGTCCCCCTCGGTGCCTTCGCCCCCCAGGCCTTCTGGCTCGTGGCCGCACTCTTCGCTCTCGAGCACGGCTCCTTCTGGGACGTCGGCTTCCTCACCGGCATTGTCTTCAACTGGTGGATGGTCCGGACCCGCAACCTCTGGGATTGCATCCTGATGCACGCTGCGACGAATGCAGCCCTGGCGGCTTACGTCGTCATCGGCGGTCACTGGCAATACTGGCTCTAAACGGCGAAGACTCTCTGCAGCAACTCCGGGAACGCCCCGCGATTACGGTTAGGTTGTGCACCCGTATGGCGGAGGGCACGTGCAGCGACACCTGGATCTTCCCGCCTTGTTCGCAGTTCTGATTACCAATCGTCCTTCATCGCGCCGATCCGCCGCGGGCGGCCACCTTCATCCCCTCGCTATAATTTCATTTAACACCCCGAAAACCCCCAATGATCCAGCTTTCCGGAGCCGGAAAACGCTTCGGCCCCCGCATTTTATTTGAAGACCTGAACTGGCTGATCACGCCCAAAGAGCGCGTCGGAATCGTCGGCGCCAACGGCACCGGCAAATCCACCCTCCTCAAAGTCCTCGGCGGTATTGAATCGCTCGATTACGGCTCCGTCAACGCAGCCAAAGCCGTCCGCGCCGGCTACCTCCCGCAGGACGGCATCCACCTCACCGGCCGCACCGTCTTCGCCGAATGCATGTCGGTCTTCGAATTCCTGCGCGCCCTCGAGCAGGAGCAGAAAGACCTCGCCCACCGTATGCCGGAGCTTGATCACGAAAGCCCCGAATACCGCCAGATTGCCGACCGCTACCACGAAATCCAGGACGAACTCACCGCCCGCGACGCGTACAACGTCGAATCCCGCGTCGGCTCCGTCCTCACCGGCCTCGGCTTCCCCCGCACCGACTGGGAACGCCGCGTCGAAGAATTCTCCGGCGGCTGGCAGATGCGCATCGCCCTCGCCAAACTCCTCCTCGAAGAGCCCAACCTCCTCCTCCTCGATGAGCCCACCAACCACCTCGATATCGAAGCCCGCAACTGGCTCGAATCCTATCTCTCGAACTACCCGCACGCCTTCATCCTCATCTCGCACGACCGCTATTTCCTCGACGTCACCGTCACCAAAATCGCCGAAATCTGGAACAAGCGCGTCCACTTCTACACCGGCGGCTATTCGCGCTACGAATCCCAGAAGGCCGAAAAGCGCGCCCAGCTCGAAGCCGCGTACAAAAACCAGCGCGAGCGCATCGAAGCTCTCGAAGCTTTCATCAATCGCTTCCGCTATCAGGCCACCAAAGCCAAACAGGTGCAGAGCCGCATTAAAGAGCTCGAAAAAATCGAGCGCATCGAGCTCCCCGCCGAAGAAAAGACCATCCACTTCCGTTTCCCGCAGCCCAAACCCAGCGGACGCGTCGTCGCCGAAATGCGCGGCGTGGCCAAAAGCTACGGACCCAAGCTCGTCTTCTCAAATGCCGCTTTCCACATCGAACGCGGCGACCGCATCGCGCTCGTCGGCGTCAACGGTGCAGGAAAGTCCACCCTCATCCGCCTGCTCTCCGGTGAGGAGCCCGTCTCCGCCGGCGAATACACCCTCGGCCATAACGCCGAGCCCGACTATTTCGCGCAGGATCAGTACAAAGCCCTCGATCCCGAAGCCACCATCCTCGACGATCTCGGCTCCGTCGCCCCTCGCGCCTCCAACACCGAGCTCCGCAATATCCTCGGCTCCTTCCTCTTCTCCGAAGACGACGTCTTCAAACGCATCGGCGTTCTCTCCGGCGGCGAACGCAACCGCTACGCCCTCGCCCGCATGCTGATGACGCCGAAAAACTTCCTCCTGCTCGACGAGCCCACCAACCATCTCGATATCCGCGCCAAAGATGTCCTCCTGAACGCTCTCCGCGAATTCAACGGCACCGTCGTCTTCGTCTCGCACGACCGCTACTTCCTCGATCAGCTCGCCTCTCGTGTGATCGAAGTCGCCGACGGCAACGTCACCCCGTATCCCGGTAATTACGAAGACTACCTCTGGCGGAAAAACGGCGGCGCCACAGCCGCACCGGTCGCCGCGCCCGCAAAATCGGAGCCGAAGCCGCAACAACATCATCAGCCGAAGCCGCAACAGCACCACCCTCCCCGCCATCACAACAAACCCCAGCCCCAGCCCGAAAAACCCCAGCCCGAGAAATCAAAACAACAGGGAACCGGCCGCCTCAACCCCATCAAGCTCCGCCAGATGAAAGAGCGCCAGCGCTCCATCGAAGACGAAGTCACCCGCCTCGAAGTCGAGATCGCCGATTTCGAACAGGCCCTCTCTCATTACCAGAGCGCCGACCAAAGCATCGAAATCGCCGGCCTCCTCGAATCGCGCCGCGGCGACATGACCCAGCTTCTCGCCGAGTGGGAAGAGGTCTCCGCCACCATCGAAGCCAATCGCTGAAATCCGTGATAGAGTAGCTCCGGAAGGAGCTCGCAATGCCGCTCGATCCCGCTACCGTCGCTCGCCGCTGGTTTGAAGAAGTCTGGAATCAGGGTTCGGAACGCGCAATCGACGAACTCGCCGCGGAAAATCTGATTGCGCACGGTCTCGGCGAGGCCGGCCATCCCGCCAGCCGCGACGATTTCCGCGTCTTCTGGCGCAATCTCCGCACGGCCCTGCCCGATATCCACATCCGCGTTGAGGAAACCGTCACGGAGGGCGACAAAGTCGCAATCCGCGTCTTCCTCGAAGGCACACACCTTGGCGAAGGTCTTGGCGTGGCGCCCAGTAACGCGCGGGTGAACATTTCCGGCATCATCGTCGCCCGCGTCATCAATGGCCAGATCGTTGAAGGCTGGAACAACTGGGATCAACTCGCCCTCCTCCAGCAAATCCGCGCCATTCCTGCGCCGAAGCCGGCCGACCGTTTTCTTTCCGCCCAGGTCTGAGCCTAAACTTTTTTCTCAAATTTGCCGATACGTTCATCAGGAACTTCATGAACGTTGAGATTCTCATCGTCGAGGATGAGGGGCTGATCGCTCTCGACCTGAAAAAACGGCTGGAACAAGCCGGCTACAAGGTCGTCGCAGTTGCCGATAACGGCGACGACGCCATCCGGAACGCCGGCGACCTCAAGCCCGATGTCATCCTCATGGATATCCGCCTGCGCGGCCCCATGGACGGCGTCGAAATAGCCGATGAGATTCGCAAGCGCTTCTACATCCCGGTCATCTTCGTCACCGCGCACGCCGATCGCGAAACGCTCGATCGCGCCCGCATCACCGAACCCTTCGGCTACATCGTCAAGCCATTCCACGGCATCGATTTCCGCGTTCAGATCGAAGTCGCCCTCTGGCGTCACAAAATGGAGCAAAAGCTCCGCGTCAGTCAGGCCTGGCTCTCCGCCACTTTCGAAAACGTCGCGGACGGCCTGATTGCCACGGACGAATCCGGCAACATCGCGCTCATGAACAAACCCGCCGGCCTGCTCACCGGCTGGAGCGCGGAGGAGGCGAACGGGCGCCCCCTCGGCGAAATCTTCCGCGTCAGCAATGAAACCACCGGCCGCCCGGTCGAGAACGCAGCCGCCGCCGGCGTCCACACC
>DASZVV010000065.1:0-17908 GCA_035546955.1 Bryobacteraceae bacterium | reverse complement strand
ATGGCGATCAATTTCTAACAATTTGGAGGTTTTACGGCCATGAACCGGCTGTCATCCCGAACACTCTCTTTCGTTATAGGCGCGCTGGCGGCCGGCCGTCTTTGCGCCTCGCCCGCCTTTACCCCGTCTCCGGAGGAGATCGAAGCGCGAATGGAGCAGAGCCTGCAAAAACAGCAACGCTCCGTCCAGGCGATGGTGGACTCGGTGGGAGTCGCGCAAAGCGTTCAGCGCCAGCAGCGCTCCGTAGCGGCGATGGCGGACTCGCTCGCCAACCAGCAGCGCGCCCTCACGAAGCAGCGCGATGCGTCGCTCGCGGCCGATTTCTTCCAGCCTCCTGCCTGGCTGCACCCGGGCTCTGGTCAGACGCCCTCCGGCTGCGATTCCCTGCCCTCGGATACTGTCGATTCCCTGATCGACTCCGCGGCAAAGAATTCCTCCGTCGCGCCAGAGCTGATTCGGGGTGTCATGCAGCAGGAATCAGCGTTCCGGCCGTGCGCTGTGTCTCCGAAGGGTGCAGTCGGCCTGATGCAGCTCGAACCGGCGACCGCCGCAGGCCTCGGCGTGAAGAACCCGTTTGATCCGGCGGATAATGTCCTGGGCGGCGCACGCCTGCTTCGGCAGTTACTCGACCGCTATGCCGGCGATCTGCCTCGTACGCTGAGCGCCTACAATGCCGGCTCCGGACGTGTGGACGCCGCGATGGGCATTCCCGCGATTCCGGAAACGATCAACTATGTAAAAAAGATTCTGGAAAAACTTCCGGCGTCGAGCCCGCTGAAACAGGGGATCGAAAAGAGCAGTATCGCCCCGGTCTCAGCCGGGGTACTGGGGGGACCGCTGGACGATCAGTTCGAGCTGGACAGCGCGCCGGCGACCAATTTCTGGCTGATCGGCAGTGACGGCGGCCAGTAATCCGGCGCCGAAACGATCTGCCGAAGCGCGGCAATTCGCTCGGAGCGATCCTGCGGGACACCCGCGGCGGTTTGAGAAAGCGCAACTTCATCACCGGCTTGCGCGCGTTTCGAGCTGCCCGCGGAGGTACGCGAGCCTCCCCGGGAACTCGTCGACGTCACACCGGAGGAAGAGGGAAGAGGGCCGATAGGAAACATATATAAGAGGCGCCAGAGCTCCTTTGCTTTCTGTTATCGGACGCCTTAATCGAAATTCTAAGTTTTCGAGGGCACGGTAGTACTGGAACTTACCGGGCCGCCGCGCGGAGCGGTTTTTCGCTGTACATCGCTTCATCCGCCCGGCTGATCAGCCGGGGGATGTCTTCCTGGAGATCCCAGGCCGCCGTCCCGACCGAAGCCGAGACCTGGACCTGGAAGGTGCCGTTGGGAGTCTTGACCTTGTAGGCGCCAAACGCCCACTTCCGGACGCGTTCCACGCAATGGCGCGCGTCATTCAGGTCGCCGTTCGTGACGATGATGAACTCGTCGCCGCCCCAGCGTCCAATAATGTCGCCGGCGCGGAAGTGTGCCTGCAGTTCGGCGGAAAATTCCCGCAGGAGGTCGTCGCCCGCCAGATGTCCGTACGTGTCATTGACCTGCTTGAACCCATTCAGATCCAGCAGAACGATGCAGAAGGGAATTTTTTCGCCGGCCCGCTTGGCCATCGCCAGTTCAATGCCGCGCCGGTTCATCAGACCGGTGAGCGCGTCCAGAGAGGCCTTGCGTTCGGTGTCCGCAAGCTGCTTCTTGTAACCTTCGAGGGTGGCTTCGAGGTTCGCGATGGTCTTCTGGCCATCGACCTCCATGTTCCGGACGTCCGCCTCCAGTTCGGCAGCGCTCGAGATCAGCGAACGGCGCATCGCGGAGATGTCGCTCAGATTACCGATCTCATTGAGCCGTGACGTGATCTCCCGGAAGCGGCCGGTGTATCTTTTGTCACGTGCGCCAAGGTTCTGTGCGGTGTTGGCCATCACGAGCATCATTTCGCGAAACTCGTTGGCTTTTTCTTTCAGGTGGCGGTCGACGCTGGCCGACCACTGCCCCAGTTCGCCGTCAACGGCTTGCTCGGCATCCGCCATGGTTTGCGGCCCCACATCCGTCTGGAGCCGCGATCGCAGAACCGCGAGGTTCGTCGCGAGCGGGAACTCAACGCCGGGCAGCGCCCGCTCGGCGTTCACGCCCATTGACGTAAGCGCGGCGTGATATGCCTTTTGCGTCGCGTCCAGCAGTTGCTGCGTGTTTTCGTCGATCTGCCTGCGGAGCGAGATCATGGCTCTACATCCGCGGGATGTTGGTCGGGACGTGGGTATTAGCCGCGAAAGTCGATTCGAACCCGAGCGTGCGGTTGACGTAGATCGAGTTCAACGGCTCGTAATCCGTGGGCCGGCTGGTTTCGCGGTTCGGCAGTACGGCATCCGGCACGCAATGGCGGAGACCCAGCAGTGCGAGCTCGTACCGGTCGGAAACGCCGAGCTTCTGGAACAGGCGCGAGAAGTAAACCTTTACGGTGCCCTCAGTGATGCGCAGCGCGTGAGCGATTTCCTTGTTGCGCAGGCCCTGCACGACAAGGCTCAGCAACTGGCCTTCGCGGCGCGAAAGATGGCAGCGGCGCGAGCGCGAAGCGGCCTGAGCAACCGAATCAGGAATCCAGGCGCAGCCTTTCGTCACCGATTCGAGGCAGGCGATTACATCCTGCGGCGAAGAGTTATCGTGCAGCACCCCCGCGGCGCCCCAGTCGAGCGCGTTGAGCGAGGGCTCATTGGCACGCGTGCGCTGCCACACCACGATCGGCACGCGCCAGTACGAAACGGAGAGTTTCCGAATCAGTTCGAAAACTCCGGCGCGGCAATCGACGATGAGAGCGGAGGGCACGTCGGCCCCCGGCGCGGGTGCCGGTTCAGCGCCCATGTCGGTCCGGATCAGATCGTAGTGGAACGCCTGCCCTGCGATAGAGGGAAGAGCCCATGCCAGCAGTTCGCGGTCTGTGTAAACACGGATAAGACGATTGGTCGGCTGCATAAGTTGTGTTGTATTCCTTACGACAGCCTCCTCGACGTGAGTTCCCCGAATTTCTAACGGTTTTGCGCTATCGGTGGTAAATTTTTTGTGATCATCCGGCGATGTGTACCAAATGTTTGCCGAGGGTTATAGCGGCATGACTAACGAAGGGCAACAAAAAGAGGGCGCGGTCGAATCCGGGGGTGATGCGGGAGAAGGAAAGGAACTAAGCGTGAGGCCGGGGAGTATAAACGGAGGAAGGCTCAATTTTCCGGACCCGCGTCGGCGCGGGGCGCGGCGAGCGCCGCCGGTCGGCAGCGCGGAAGCTCCAGTCGCAATCGCAACACCGGTATTTGCGGAGTTCCGTGAACCAAACCATGAGGCGTTCGATCCCTTCCAGGTTTCGAATTCGCAGATGTTCGGATCCGCATTTCGGGCACATAACCAAATAGTACGTGCGGTACGCACCCTCGGTCCATACTGACGGAAGACAACAGAGTTTTTCTTACCTCCCGAACGCAATTTTTCAGTCGAATTCGGCGGTTCGCCAGACGATTACGTGTATGACATGTTTGCAATTATCGGCATTCTGGTTGTTTTCGGCGCCATTCTCGGCGGCTTCCTGATGGAAAAAGGACCCCTGATGGTTCTGGTACAACCCGCCGAGCTTGTCATTATTGGCGGAGCAGCGATCGGCACGCTGCTCGTCGCCAATCCTCTCCCTCTGGTCATGAAGATGTTCAAGAGCGTGCTCGGAGTTCTGAGCGGCAATCGCTTCACCCAGGCGTTTTATCTCCAGAGTCTGAAGATGCTCTACGAAATTTTCCAGCTCGCCCGCAAGAGCGGCATGGCGAAGCTCGAAGAAGAGGTGGAGAACCCGAAAAAGAGCCAGATGTTCTCTAAGTTTCCACAGATCATCAAGGACCATCACATTCTATACTTCATCTGCGATTCGCTGCGCACCGCCGCCTCGGGAGTGGTTCCGCCCTTCGATCTGGACTCGATGCTCGAGAACGATATTGAAGTGCACCACGCCGAAATCCTGGCTCCCGTGCGGTCGCTCTCTTCGGTAGCCGATGCGCTGCCCGGCCTTGGCATCGTCGCGGCGGTTCTTGGCGTAACGATCACGATGAGCGCACTCGGCGGGCCGCCGGAAGCAATTGGCCACAAGGTCGCGGCGGCGCTGGTGGGGACCTTCCTCGGTATTCTGCTCTGCTACGGCGTGGTCGGCCCGCTGGCGGCGAATCTCGAAAAGACAACGGAGGCGGAATCGCAGTTTTATCAGGTGCTGCGGGCCGGCCTCATGTCATTCGCGAAAGGAATGGCGCCGATGATCGCGGTGGAATTCGCGCGGCGCGCGATCCCGCACAACGTTCGTCCAACGTTCACCGAAATGGAAAAAGCCTGCAAGGCGGGCGGCGGCGCCGCAGCCGCCAAGGCCGCTTAGTCCGGAACTCTCTGAGGACATATGGAACAGGCGCCCGTCATTATCGTCAAGCGGAAGAAGCACGGCCACGGAGGTCATCACGGCGGCGCGTGGAAAGTCGCTTACGCGGATTTCGTCACGGCCATGATGGCGCTCTTCATCGTGCTGTGGCTGCTGAGCAGCAGTGAAGAGGTCCAGAAAGCGGTCGGAGGCTACTTCACCGACCCTACAGGCACCGGCAAGATGGTTGGCAACGGCCTGCGCGGTATCGGCGGCGAGAGTCTGACTGTCGCGAACAAGATGGATATGGCGCAGCTCAAGGACAAGCTCGACCAGGCCGTCAAGCAGACCGCGCCGCTGCAGAAGATCAAAGAACACGTCATGATGACGGTTTCCGGCGAAGGGCTGCGGGTGGAACTGACTGAAGGCACGGAGGCCGGACTCTTCTTCCAGTCCGGCAGCCCCGATCCGAGCGGTGTGGGAAAAGAGATGCTGAGTACGCTGGCGCAGGAGATCGGCAAGTTGCCGAACACCGTTATCATCGAAGGCCACACCGACAATAAGGCACTGAATAAAAAGGACTACACTAACTGGGAACTCTCCACCGACCGCGCCAACAACGCGCGGCGATGGATGGAAGCGAATGGCATGCGTCCGGATCAGGTCGTCCAGGTCCGCGGCTATGCCGATCAGAAGCCGCGGGACTCCACGAGTGCGGACGATCCTTCAAACCGGCGCATTACCGTGATTATTCAGAATCCGCCGAATCAGACCGGTTTTGCGTCGGAAGGCGCGAAGGGCGGCACGGGAACGGCTGCGGCTGCGCCCGAGGCTGAGAAGCCGTCGCCAGCCCCCGCGAAGAAGAAGTAGTTAGTGCGCCACCATTCCGGCGCGAGCGCGCTGCACCATTCCGAGGAAGCGGTGCGCGAGTTCCTGAATCCAGTCGGCGCGCCGTGATTTCACGGCTTCGCGCGGAACCAGATCTTCGCCAACACCCAGGGCAGCAGCGCCGGCTTCGATGAACTCCATGGCAGTCTGCTGATGCACGCCGCCGGAAGCGATGAAGGGTACATGCGGAAATGGCGCGTGGAGCGCCCGCAGATAGGCCGCTCCGCCGACCTGAGCGCAGGGAAACAGCTTGATCATATCGGCGCCGGACCTGATCGCCGCCATAATTTCGGAGGGCGTCAGTGCGCCAGGAATCGCCGCGACTTCCGCATGCCGGGTAACCTCCACAATCGCGCTGTCAAAGCCGGTGCTCGTCACGAACATGGCTCCGGCATCGAGGCTGCGATTTGCCGCCGATATATCCAGCACTGAGCCGGCGCCGATGATGGCGTCAGGATGCCGGGTGCGCAACTGCGTCACGATCTCCGTGGCCTCCGGAACAGTCATGGTCACTTCGAGGATAGGGATCCCTCCGGCAATAACCGTTTCCGCAACAAAAAACGCATCCTCCGTGGATGCCACGCGAATGGCGGGCACAATTCCGACTTCGCGAATTCTTCGGCAGACTTCGTCTCTCTTCATCTGTTCTGTTATTTTCCCTTGTCGATCAGACTTCTTCTTCGGCATGCTCGGGCTCGGGGAGCGTATCGTTATCGCCGGCAGCCCAGACATAGAGCGTCGGCAGCAGGAAGATGCCGAGCAGCAGCGCGGCAACCAGACCGCCCACGATCACGATCGCGAACGGCCGCTGTGAATCAGAGCCAATACCGCGCGAAAGCGCGGCGGGCAGAAGTCCGAAGCTGGCGACGAGCATCGTCATCATAATAGGACGAAGCCGGCGGACGGAACCCTCTACCGCGGCATCGAGCACCGCATGTCCGCGGGAGCGGAGCTGGTTGATGTATTCGAGCATGATCACGCCCGTTTGCACCGAGACGCCGAACAGCGCGAGGAATCCGACGCCCGAGGACACGCTGAAGTGCGTTCCGGTAAACAGCAACGCCAGCAGGCCACCGAGCGGCGCCATGGCGACGTTCGCCAGAATCAGCAGCACCCACTTGATGGATTTGAACATCGTATAGAGAATCATGCAGATTACGAGGAGCGTAATCGGGACGACCACCATCAGGCGCCGCTGCGAGCGCTTTGCGCTCTCGTATTCGCCCGCCCAGTCAATGCTGTAACCAACGGGCAGCTTCACCTGCTTATTGACTTTGGCGATGGCTTCTTCGACCGTGCTGTTGAGGTCGCGGCCAACGACCGCGTACTTCAGCGCAACATAGCGCGAGTTGCCTTCGCGATAGATTTCAGATGCGCCGTCGTTCACACTCACGTCGCAGAGCTGTTCGAGCGAAACGCGTTCGCCGGAGGGCGCGAGCAACCGGATGTTTTCGATCGCTTCTTTCGTACTGCGGTATTTCGGCTCATAGCGGACAGTGAGGTCGTAGCGCTGCTCTCCGTCCAGCACCTGGCTGACAGCCTTGCCGCCGACCGCCGTTTCGATGGCGTCCTGCACGTCGGAAACATTGATGCCGTAACGCGCCGCCTTCTCGCGATTCACATGGAATTCGAGGTTGGGCTGCCCGATGACACGGAATAGACCAAGGTCGGAGACGCCCGGAATGTTTTTCATAACATCCAGGATCTTCTGCCCCGTATCTTCGAGCTTGCGGAGATCGTCGCCGTAAATCTTGATCGCCAGCTGCCCCTTGACGCCGCTGACCGCTTCCTCCATGTTGTCGGCGATCGGCTGTGAATAATTCCAGAGCGCGCCGGGAATCTTCGAGAGCTCGCGGTCCATCGCCTTGATGAGCTCTTCCTTATCCTGGCGGAAGACGGGACGCCACTGTTCCTTCGGATAGAGATCGATGTAGTACTCGGTGTTGAAAAAACCGGTGGTGTCGGTGCCATCATCCGGGCGCCCGACCTGCGAAACCACCTGGCGCACTTCCGGGAACGCTGCCATGATGACCCGCGCGCGATTCATGACGGCTGTGCCCTCTGCCGGACCGGTGCTGGGCGCCAGCGTGGCGCGCGCCCAGATGGCGCCTTCATCCAGGTGCGGCAGGAATTCGGATCCGATGCGGCCGCTCATCATCAGCCAGGCGGAGAAGCCGAACGCTCCCGCCGCGATGGCGACGGTTACCCAGCGAAGCCGGATTGCATGTTTGACGAGCGCGCGATAGCCGTTCGTCATACCGGTCATCAGCGGATTCTTCCATTCTTTGACATTGCCGCGGAACAGGAAGCTCGAAAGCACGGGCGCGACCAGCATAGCGAAGATCAGAGCGCCCAGAAGCGCGAACGACACCGTCCAGGCCATCGGCTTGAACAGACGTCCTTCGACGCGCTGCAGCGTGAAGATCGGGATGTAGGCCGTGATGATGATGCCGATCGAATAAAACACCGGCCGCTGGACTTCATGCGCGGCGCCCCGGATGGGGCTGAGAGACGAGCCCTCTTCGCGGCGATGCGCAAGATAGCGAATGATGTTTTCCACCATCACGACGGCGCCTTCCACCACCATGCCGAAATCGAGCGCGCCCAGCGAAAGCAGGTTGGCAGGAATTTTGTTCAGATCGAGGCAGATGGAAGCGAACAGCAGGGAGAACGGAATGGTGAGGGCGACGATGAACGCGCCGCGCACATTGCCGAGGAACAAAAACAGAATCAGAGCCACGAGGATGATGCCTTCGGTGAGGTTGTGCAGCACCGTATGGGTCGTATAGTGCAGCAGATTGCTGCGGTCGAGGTGCGGGACGATTTTCACGCCCGGTGGCAGGATCTTCGTGTTCAGCTCATCGACCTTCGCGTGGATCGCCTCGAGAGTGGAATCGGAATCGGCGCCTTTGCGGAGCAGCACCATGCCTTCCACCACGTCATCGTTGTCGATGATCTTGCCGTCCTCCCGCCGGTACGCCTTGCCGATTTGGCCCAGCCGGATGCGTTCGCCCTGAGTCACATCCGCGATATCGCGGATACGCAGCGGGACGCCGTTCTGCGCGTGGATCACCGTGTTTGCGATGTCATCCACGCAAGTGACGAGGCCAACCGCTCGAACGTTGATCTGCTGCATGCCGGCTTCCACGAAGCTGCCGCCCGCGTTCACGTTGTTGTTGGCGAGTTGTTGTTCCACCTGGCCGATGGTGAGTCCGTAGGAAATCAGCTTATCCGGATCGACACGCACCTGATATTCGCGAGTGGTACCGCCGAAGCTGCTGACGTCGACGACATTCGGCACCGATTTGAACTGCTTCTCCAGCGTCCAGTCTTCAATCGACTTGAGCGACATCAGGTCATAGCTCGGGTTGGTGCTGCTCAGCGTGTAGAAATAGATCTGGCCGACGGGGCTATAGTCCGACCCGATCTGCGGCTGCAGACCCGCCGGAAGATTCACCTGGGAGAGGCGCTCGAGGACTTTCTGGCGGTTCCAGTCGTTGGTGGAATCGTCATCGAAGACGAGCATGAGGCTCGAAAGACCGAAGAGCGAAGTGGAGCGCAGGTGATCGAGATGCGGGATGCCGTTCATCGAGATCTCGAGCGGAATGGTGACCTGCTGCTCCACTTCTTCGGCAGCGCGGCCGGGCCACTGCGTGATCACCTGGACATAGTTGTTGGCCACGTCGGGATACGCCTCGACGGGCAGGTTGTGGAAGGAAATCGCGCCCCAGACCAGCAGCAGCACTGAAACCAGAAGAATCAGCAGCCGATTGTTCAGCGCGAAATCGACAAGACGATTGATCACTGTTCCACCGTATTCTGCATTTCGAGCGCGTTGGCGACGACCTTATCGCCCGGCGCGACACCTGAAGTAATGATTTGCGCCTTCGACGGCAGAATCGCGCCGCCTTTGACTTCCACGCGTTTGAACGTATTCCCGCCGGCTGGCTCGTAGACCCAATCGCGGTCATGGAGATGAAGGACCGCTGTTGCGGGGACTGTGGCGTCGGTTTTAGCGGCGCCGTGAAAATCGGCCGTTACGAACATCCCGACGCGCATCAACCCCGGATTCTTCAGTTCCACCCGCACTTTTGCGGTGCGCGTGTTGGGATCGAGAATCGGACCGATGGCGCCGACGCGGCCTTTGAAAACCTTGTCCGGATAAGCATTGAGACGAATATCCACGTCTTCACCGTTGTGGACATTGGAGAGATCGTTCTCGTAGACGTCGCAAAGAACCCAGACGGTTGAAAGATCGGAGATCGTAAACAGGTTCGGCGAATTGTCGAGCGTCTTGACGCCGCCCGCGGCGTTCACGTTCTGCTCGGTGATGACGCCGGTCGCCGGCGCGACGATGTCAATGGTCGGCGACGGATGATTGACGTCCGCCCCGAGGACCCGAATCTGATCGAGCGCGTTATCGACCGAAATTTTCGCTTTCGATTCCGTGTCTTCGGCGATTTCGAGGTCCTTCTGCGCGAGCGCGCCGCGGCTGAAGAGAAGTTTCGACCGGTCGAGCTGTTGCTGGGCGAGTTTCTCGTCGGCGACGGCGCTGCGCCAGGCAGCGAACGCGCCGGAGACGTCAGCGCTCTGGATCCTGAGAAGGACCTGGCCTTTCTCGACGACGTCGCCGAGCTTCGCGTTGATCTGAATGACGCGGCCGGAGGCGAGCGAAACCACAGGTATGTTGCGCGACACGTCGGGCGTGACGGTGCCGGTCACACTGAGGATCGACGCGCCTGAGATTTTCGCCGCCTCCACCGCCGGGAACTGCTCGGGATGGTCGACGTGCAGAATGCTGGGATCGCCGGTGTGCTCCACGACGGCCGCGGGCGGAGCCTCGGCCGCGGGATCGGCGGGAAGCTTTTCGCCGCATCCCGAAGAGATAGCCGCAAGCGCAATGATGGCCGCAAACAGCGGCAGATGTTTTTGAGTACTGAAAATCATGGAATCACTTCCCGTCCAACTGCAAAATTCAACTGGTTGGCGGCATTGAACCACGAGCCCACCAGGCTGAGGTAGCTCATGCGAATGCCGCGGTAATCGTTCTGTGCCTGGAGAAATTCCAGCAGCGATGCGCCGCCGTTCTGATATGCGAAGGAAATTGTGTCGCGCACCTGCGCTGCTTCATTGAGATATTTCGTGCGGTAGGGGCGCAGGAGGTTCACGGCGCCATTCAGCGAGCTGAAGGCTGAATCGACATCCGCCATGGCCTGCGCTTCGACGCCCGTCTCCAATTGCTGAGTGCGATGGATCTCGATTTCGGTGCGCGCCTTCTCTCCCTGATTGCGATCGAAGATGCGGAGCGGAACAGAGACGCTCCCGCCGATATAGACGGGAATGGGGGGATTGCGGCCGGCATCGACGGAGAACGTGGGATCGGCCGAGCCGTTGGCGATGGCGAGGCGATGGTCAGTGTTGGCTTTATCGACGGTCTGCGCCGCGGCCAGGAGATCGGGGCGTGACGCCAGAGCCATGCGGTGCAGTTCGTCCGGCTGCACCAGATTTTCGGAGAAATCGAAGTTACCCGATATATCGAACTGATCGACGGGCGTCTTCGAATTCAGCAACTGCAGGAGCTGGATTTTCGCGTTGCGGACGTTCACCTGCGCTGTTTCGACATCCGATTCGTACTGCACACGCTGCAGATCGAGCCGCTGCATATCGACCTGCGAAATATCGCCCGCGGCGAGACGTCCGCGGCTGACGTCGAGCAGGCGGTCGTAATAGGTCAGGCTGTCCTGCGCGACATCGAGGACCGCTTTTGCCTGGAGGGCCTGTATGAAGGCACCGCGCAGATTGAAGAGGAGATTGCGTTCGAGATCGGCGCGCTGCGAAGCCGTGATCTCGGTTCCCTTCTTCGCGCTGTCGAGGCGTAACTCGCGCTTACCCTCGCGCTCATGGAGATAACTCGTCGAAACGAGGGGCAGCAGTTCGCCGAGAGGCCGGTAGGGATCGGGCCAGAAAGGATTGAGCTGATCGAGCGTCGCCGTAACCGTCGGATTGGGGCGCAGAAACGCGGTAATTTCCTGCGCGCGCGCTTCATCGACACCGAGCTGCGCGGCGCGGAGCGCGGGGTTATTCGCTTCAAACTGATCGCGCAATTGCTGCCAGCTCAGCGCCTGCGCGGCGGCGATGCCAGCAGACACAGCCACCGCTGCACAGAGCCGCGCGGCGCGGCAATATCGGGACAAAATGAAAACCTCCAGCGGCACTTGCGCCGCGGTCAATCAATTCAGTTCAAAAGTAATGCGACGGGGGATTACAGGAGGGAAGGAGGGCCACGAGGTGCGAACGCTTCGCGCACCGCACTTCTGAGAACTGCTGAGGCGAGCGAGGCCGGCGCCCGGGCGGCCGTGGCCGGAGTCAGCGCCACAGGAAGAACGTGGAACGAAAGCTGGTCGCCGGAGAATGCGGCGAGAGTGTCGTTCACCACGCGGTCGGTATTCAGCGAATTCGGACCAGGCCGGCTGAAAGCCCTGGCGTAGCTGGCAGGATTGCCCTGCGTAAAGTGACCGGCGCCATCGTTCAGCCAGACGGCGACCGGAATCGACGAAGACGGCTCGAACACCACCAGATCGCGGTCATGGTCGCCATCGATATCGCGCAGGCAGAGACGAATGGACGCGCTCGCGCCGTGGATATCGAATGACGCGGTGCCCGTATGGCTGAGATCGATCTGAACCCGGTGGACGTAACGATTGCCTTCGCGGCGCCCAGGCCCGGCATTCGCCAGGTCAGCAACACGGTCGCCATCCAGATCGGCCAGAGACCAGCCGGACGCCCTCGTGGAATCGAGCGGCAGCGCCCAGGGCTTTTCCGCCGCAAACCCGATGCAACCGGCGAGAAGCGCAAGGAGGCCCGCACGCCCCAAAAGACGCAGGGAGCCGGTGGACATCCTGTGAAACATCGCGCTCAAAATTCCAGTGTAACGTCCCGCACTCCGGGACGCGCCTGCCTGTTCAGGCGTCATGATCCCAGCCGAAGTTACGGGCCCTGACTCTATAATTGTAGAACTGTGGACTGTCAGGAAGCGATTCAGAGCGCGGTTGCCGCGCGGCAGGGCGAGATCGAGCAGCTTCGGAAAACGATCGTCGCCATGCGCGAGGAACTGGAGGCAAGCCGCGCGCAGGAACGCGAGGCGGTGCAGTCCGCGATGGCGCACTCGGCCGATGAGATCCGGCAGCTTCGCGAAACGATTGTCGCTCTGCGAACACAGATGGAAGAGATGCGTTTCGACCGGCAGAAGGTAGTGCAGGAGACTCTGGCAGCGTCGAGCGACGAAATCTCTCAATTGAGGAAGACCGTTTCCGCGCTGCGGGACGAGCTCGAAAATCAGGGAGCGCGCCACCGGGAAGAAACGCAATCGGCGCGCGTGGCCTCGCGCGATGAGCTCCGTCATCTCGAACAGATGATTGTGTCGCTGCGGGACGAACTGGAGAAGAGCCATGCACGATAGCGGCGGTTCGCCGGGCGGGACGGGGCTCGCGATGTCGGATTCCCTTCCCCGCGTGCCCGTCAGCCGCGCCGAACAGCCCACCATGCGGCATCTGGAACTGCTGCTGCGTGTGGCGAAAGAAGTGGCGGCGCACGACACGCTCGAGGAGATGCTGCATAACATCGTGGCCGTGAGCGCGGAAGAAACGGGGGCGGAGCGCGGGACTCTGTTCCTCAATGACGAACGCACGGGCGAACTCTATTCGCGGGTCGCGCAGGGCACCACCCTTCGGGAGATCCGGATTCTGAACGACGTTGGCATCGCGGGCCACGTCTTCACGACAGGTGTGGGGGCAATTGTCCATGACCCTTATGGCGATCCGCGATTCAATCAAAAGATCGATCAGGAGACCGGCTACGTCACGAAGAGTATTCTCTGCGCACCGATTCGAACGGTAAAGGGCGAGATCATCGGTGTCCTGCAGATGCTGAACAGGAAATCGGGGCAGTTCGACGAAGCTCATCTGCGGCTGCTGGAAGATATGACGCAGCTCACCGCAATGGCGTTGCGCAGCCGGCAGTTCGTGGAGCGGATGCACGCGGCGCGCGAGCAGGAGATGCGGTTTCTGGATATTGTGGCGGATGTCACGTCCGACATCGATCTCGGCACCATGCTGCTGAAAGTGGTGACTGAGGCGGCGCGGATGCTCGAAGCCGACCGTGCGACGTTGTTCCTGAACGACGAGAAAACGAACGAGCTGTTCTCGCGCGTGGCCATGGGGGATTCGATCGGCGAAATCCGCATGCCGAACCACATGGGTATCGCGGGCGCGGTCTTCAGGAGCGCCCAGACGATCAATATTCCGTACGCCTATGCCGATCTGCGGTTCAATCCGGCGTTCGACAAGAGAACGGGCTACTTTACCCGCTCCATTCTCTGCGTGCCGATTGTCAACAAAGCGGGAAAGACGATTGGCGTCACGCAGGCGCTGAACCGGCGCGGCGGACCGTTCACGAGCGATGACGAAGCCCGGCTGAAGGCGTTCACGGCGCAACTGGCGATCAGCCTCGAAAGCGCGCGCCTGTTCGATCAGGTCCAGCAGGTCAAGAACTACAACGAAAGCATGCTGCAAAGCATGACGAACGGCGTGATCACCCTCAGCGACACGGGCGCCGTGGTGACATGCAATGCCGCCAGCCTGCGGATTCTGAAAACCACGCCCGCGGACATCCTGAACAGGAAGGCGGAGGATTATTTTTCCGGTCCGAACGCGTGGGTGACGGAGCGGGTCCGGGTGGTGGAAGAGAGCCTGCAGAATGACAGCTTGATGGACGCCGAATACGTGGCGGGCGGCGAAACGATGTCTGTGAATCTGACCACGCAGCCGTTGATGAGCACCGACGAAAAGGGGCTTGCGAAGCGCATCGGCACGCTGCTGATGTTCGAGGATCTGAGCAGCGAGAAGCGGATGAAGTCGACGATGTCGCGCTACATGGATCCGCGGCTCGCGGATCAGTTGATGGCCGGCGGCGAAGACGCGCTGGGCGGCAAGAGCGCAACAGTGACCGTGCTGTTTTCCGACGTTCGCAATTTTACCGGGATCACGGAAGAACTGGGCGCCCACGGCACCGTAAAACTGCTGAACGAATACTTCACGATCATGGTGGAGTGCATCCAGAAGCGCGGCGGGATGCTGGACAAGTTCATCGGCGACGCGATTATGGCCGCGTTCGGGCTGCCGCTGCCCCATGACGATGACGAGGACCGCGCGGTGCGGGCGGCGATTTCGATGATTGAAGATCTGCGGGTGTGGAACGCGGATCGCGTGGCCAACGGCAAGAAGCCGATCGATATCGGGGTGGGGCTGAACACCGATAACGTGGTCTCCGGAAATATCGGCTCGCCGCGGCGGATGGATTACACGATCATCGGCGACGGTGTGAATCTGGCGTCACGTCTGGAGAGCGCGTGCAAGCAGTACGGGGCGCGTATCCTGATCAGCGAACTGACGTACCGGCGGCTGAAGGGGACGTACCGGGTTCGCGAGGCGGACAAGGTGGTGGTGAAGGGCAAGACCGAGGCGGTCACGATCTACGAGGTGCTCGACTATCACACCGCGGAGACATTTCCGAATCTCAGCGAAGTGCTGCAGAACTACCGTGCGGCGCTGGAACATTACCGGAAGCAGGAATGGGACAAGTCACTCGCGCTGCTGCGTGAGGGGCTAATGCTGAATCCGAACGACAAGCTGTCGCAGATTTATGTGGAGCGCGCCGAGTTTATGAAGGCGAATCCGCCGGGCGAAGACTGGAACGGCGTCTGGGTGCTGAAGTCGAAATAGAGACACAGCTCCTGTAACGGAACGTCGCAGCGGCCGGGGGACAGTTTCTTAATCCGCCGTATCCGGCCGCCCATGAATCGAATGGCATCTTCCAGGATCTGCGAGCCGCGCGGTTAGTTGATGTTGATGCCCGCCGGCATGATCCACACGTTGATTTTCCATCCTCTGGAGCCGCACGCCACGTCTTTCGCTCGCGCCGGCTTTATCAGGCCTGCCTGAAAGTTCTCCCGCCGTTATTGGCGAGCGGGAGTCCAGTATCACTTCAATCGACGTTTCCTGCGCAGGAAGTTTCGTCAGAGAAAAAGTAGCATGGGCGCAAAAACAATTTGAGGGGCCGCAGTTGCAAGCCCCTCAAAAGGTGGGAAATAAAAATGCGGTTTTCGTGAACTAGCGGCGGCCGCCGCCGTGGCCACCGCCACCACCGGCATGCCCACCGCCGCCGAAGCTGCGAGCCCCACCGCCTCCACCGAAGCTGCGGGCACCGCCGCCGCCGAAGCTGCGGGCTCCGCCACCAAAGCTCCCGCCGCCGAAGCTTCGAGGCGCCGCACTCGGCGCAGACATGCGAGGCGCGGACTGGAAGCTACGCTGCTGGAAACTGCGCTGGGGCGCGGACTGGAAGCTGCGCTGCGGAGCCTGCGAGCGGAAACCGCTCTCTCCGGAGCGGAAGGCCTGCGTTCCGCCGTTGAAGCGCTGCTGGGTGGCTCCGGCAGATCCGCGGAAAGAGTTCCTCGCGACGCCTGCGCTGCCGCGGAACGAACTGCCCGCCGCCGCGCTGCCGCGGAAGCCGTTCACGCCACCGGCGCCGTTGAAGCGGGATGATCCGTTGAATCCGTTGGCCGCGCCACGGGCTGCGGTGCCACCGCTGCCGAAGCTGTGCCAGTTCCCGGACCGCCCTTCGTTGATGCGCGCGGTTCGCTCGGCGCCGCCATACCGGCTCGCGACACCCGCGGGGTATGCAGCGCCCCACCGGTGACCCGGGTCATGCGCCCAAACATTCCGCGCGCCGCCGAAACCGTTATAACGATAGCCGTAGCGGTTGAAGAAACCGCTGTTGATATAGAGGTTGCGGCCGAACCAGTTCGGACGCCATCCCCAGCCGAAGCCGCCATAGCCCCAGCCACCCCATCCGCCGAAGTAGAAGCCCATATCGATGCCGGGCTCGAACCAATAGCCGTCCGGATAATACAGCGGGGGATAGGCGCCCCAGCCATAAACATAATAAGGATCGTAGGCCGGGACGTAGATCACATCGGGATTGGTAGGCTCAATCTCAATCGCGGATTGCCCATTGTCCGTATTCGTACTCACTGTCTCCTGCGAGTTGGATTGCAGTTGACCGTTGGCCTGCGCGCGCTGCCGCATACGCTGGACGGCGCCCATGACGTCGCCCTGCTGGGCGAGAAACGCATTACCGAGATCGGTTGTCCACCGGATGTCCTGCGTGAGCATGTTCATAACGTCCGGCATCGCGACGAGCGCCTGCACGCTGGGATCCCAGTTCTGTTGCTTTGCTGCGTCCATCAGCGCCTGACCATTGAGATTGCCGACTGTTTTCAGCCACTGCTGCGCTTCCACGAGCTCCACGGGATAGGTGGATGCCGCGAGTACCTGGCCAAGCAACGGGTCTGGATAGAGAGCGACGGGAGCGACGAGATCATCGAGCTGCTGCGCCGTGAGAGTCTGGGCCGGCTGCGTGGGCGGTGCGGGGGCGTTCTGCTCCTGTATCGGTTGATTCTGCGCCTGGAGGCTGCCTGCGAGCGCCAGCGCGAGGGTCGCCAGAATGCCTGTTCGGAACCACGGAGTCGCGTGACGTTTCATTTCTGTCTCCTTAACCTCGTCTTTATAGACGTGGGAGAGGCCGTTTGCGTTGTGAATGCCTTTTAATGCGCGGCGGCGCTGTAGAAGCGTGTTGTTTGTAACCGACAATCGGGCGGCGGGCTCCCGCAAAGAAGGGAGTTTGAGCGTTAAATAACAGTAGCGCCAGAAAGGACGCCGTCCCGCCGGTTCCGCGAGCTTCTTTACAAATCTGCTTTTGATCCCTGCGCCGCAAGCTCATCGCATTTCCGCTAAGAGCATAGCGAAATCGCGCGTCTGTGGCTAGTGGGTTGTTGTGGTGCCGGCGGTGTCGGCCGTGAGAAATAACTGTGAGATCGGCACGTTGGATGGCGTCGTTCCCGCCGCAATCGCGAGCAGTTCGCCGCGGTCTTCCGCCAGCTTTTTCTCGACGAAATCGACGCCTTCGGCCGTGAGGCAGTAATCGCTGTCGGTTGCCCGGGCAAAGCCTTTTTCGCAGTTGTACCAGATCGAGAAGCCGAGTTCTCCCTGGGTGCAGCCGGTCATCTGCTCCAGATCGTAAAGCGAAAGGCCGGGGAATTCATAGTTGCTGGTGCGTTTGCGATAGAGCAGGCACAGAATCGCAAGCCGGCGGTTCTGCTCACCCAGCACGCCCGAAAAGAAATCGCTGGAACGGAACTGGAAGCGCGGCGTGGAACGGGCAGCGACGCGTTCGTTATCGTACTCCAGCTTCTTCTGAGGATCGGAAAGGACGCGATAGGCTTCCGAAATCCGCAGGAATGTTTCGGCATTGCCCGTATCCAGGTTATCGGGATGAAAGCGGCGCGCGAGCTTCTTATAGACGCGTTCGATCATCTCCGACCCTGCGTCCGGACCCAGCCGCAGGAGCTCGTAATGATCGGCGGCGTAGGGATCGTTCTGATTTGTGGTGGTGCGCGCCAGGAACTTCAGACCCAGCACATAGATGCTCTTTTGCCAGGTGCAATGGCGGACTTCAGCAAGCGCCGAGACGTGAAACGCCGGCGCCCAGACGATGACACTGGCGCCCTGCGGAATTTCGACCGGACATTCGA
>DASZVV010000064.1:0-3523 GCA_035546955.1 Bryobacteraceae bacterium | reverse complement strand
CCGAACTCAGAACGTGATCGCTATATCGGTAAGAAATTTGGTGACGCGCTTGCCGCTGTCGCTTCCGGGAACGGCATGGAGCGTTCGCGCGCCTTCAACGTCCCAATAGATATTGTACGGCAACCAGAAGCGGATTCCGATCCCCGTTGAATCTATGGTAAAATTGCCTAATGGGATGCCGGCCGCCGGCGGACGGGCGCGATTCCAGACTTTTGCGGCATCGAAAAAGGCGTAGGGCTGGATGTCCCGAATGTCCCAATCTGGGTAACGGGTGTCGTAGCGCAGTTCGAAGCTGCCGCCGATGCCGCTGTCGCCTGTGATCGCGCCGGGATCATAACCGCGCCCGATCTGCGTTCCGCCGAAAAGGATCTGCTCACCCGTGATGAGCGGGTTTGCCGCGTATTGGCCGGTGCCCGTGACCGCGAAGCTGAACTGGTCCGGCAGCAGCGTTGTGTTCGTATAGCGAACGAGGCCGGTGATCTTCGTGAACACACTGCGCCCGAAGAGCGAAAGATTCGGAGAATGGTTCGACGATGCACCGAAGAGCGGCAGCCCCTGGGCCACGTCGATGGTCGAAGCGAAATCGCCCGACAGGAAATCTCTGCTCGCATATGTCAGGCCCGCATCGAGCACGCGCCAATTGTCATGGTTGATGGGAGCGCCAAGGATTTTCACCTTGGCTTCCTGCACCGTGAAACCGCCGTCGAATGAGAATGTCTCCTCGCGCGTGCGGATAAAGGGATAGCTCAGGCGCGGTCCCGCGGCCCAGCTGTCGGTGCGGATCTGCGCGCCTCCAATGGAGCCGGATGGCGCGCCGTGGCTGGCCGCGCCAATCAGGCTGCCAACAAGCCCGTCGGAGTCCAGCGCCTTCCGATAGCGCAATTGTCCGGAGACCTGCTGCTGGATGGCATGCGGCGCCATCGTCAGCGTGGCATCAAGCTCGTCACCGCCGAAAATGCCATTGTACTCGGCGTTTCCGGTCACCGTCCAAATACCGGAGAAATGCGAACCCCGGTTGGTCGCAGACAAGCCGCCCGTTATTTCGGGCTGTGTCATGGTAACGACGAGGTCGGATGCACCGGCCACGCCGACTGAAGGCCGCAGCACGCCGGTTGCGGCCACACCCGGAAGATCATTCGACATCAGGAGAGCGCGTTCGATCGTGGCCAGACGCAAGGGACGCTCACCCAGCACGGGCGCGAGGTAGGACTTCACGATACGCTGCGTTCCGGAGTCGGCTCCCTGCACGGATGTGTTTTCGACGAAACCCTCAACGACATTGATCGTGAAGATCCCGTCACTCACATGCTGGGGCGGAACGTAGGCGCGCACGAGCAAATAACCCGCGTCGCGGTATTCTTTCTCGATGCCATCGGCGACGTCGAAGATATTGGAGAGCGAGATCTCCTTGCCGATCAGATTCTGATAGAGCGGCCGAAACTGCGAAGCGGGAAGTGTTCTGGTCCCGACGATACGGATATCGACCAGCTTGAACTTGATCTCGTCCACCGCGCGCGGAACCGGCGAACGATGGGGAGCTTCCACACTGAAATCGAATTTCTGGGGCGGCGCTTCCGGCTGCGGCAACTGGCGTTCGTGACCGGGCTGGACCGCGCCCGGCAGATTCACGGGAGCGGCCGCAGCCGGAGCGATTCCGACTTCGACCGCCACGCTTGCCACAAGCGCGATGATATGAAGCGGCCCTAACGGCCGCCGAAATACCCCGAACCCCAATGCCGCCCCCAAGCCATCGGGAGAAACTCCCGAAAAATGCCACCTTAAAAACTACCAGCCGGCATGCCGCGCAAGCAACAAAACGGTTCACAATTAGCTAACTTCTTTAATGGGTTGCACGGCCGTTATCCGGAAAAACGCAATCGCGTCCCGGAATACCCATAAGGCTTTGATATATATGAAATATATATTTTTAGCCTCTCGTCGGGCTGGCATTTCCGTCGCCCATGAGGTGGTCGTACCAACGCAGCCAGGCTGCCCGGCAGCGCTCCCGGAACCGGTCCAGATAAAGATATACGACCGGCGTCGTGTACAATGTAAGCAGTTGGCTCACCAAAAGCCCGCCCACGATGGAAATGCCCAGGGGCTGGCGCAGCTCCGCCCCGTCGCCCGTAATGAGCGCCAACGGAAGGGCGCCGAGCATGGCGGCAAGCGTCGTCATCATGATGGGACGGAAACGCAGAAGGCAGGCCTTGTAGATCGCGTCATGGGCGCTGAGCCCACCCACACGCTGCGCCTCCAGTGCGAAATCGATCATCATGATCGCGTTCTTCTTCACGATGCCGATGAGCAGGATCACGCCGATCAGCGCGATGAGACTGAACTCCGATTTGAAAAGCAGCAGCGCGAGCACCGCACCGACGCCGGCCGAAGGCAGCGTCGACAGAATCGTGATCGGATGGATATAGCTCTCGTAAAGAATGCCCAGAACGATATAGACGGCGACGATGGCCGCAAGAATGAGAAGAGGCTCGTTGGAAAGAGATTTCTGGAAGACCTGCGCGCTGCCGGCGAACGCGCCATGCACGGAGACCGGTACGTGAAGATCGGCCATCGTGCGATTGATGGCAGCGGTGGCCGCGCCGAGCGACTCCCCTTCGGGCAGGTTGAACGAGAACGTCGTCGCGACGAACGGTCCCTGGTGATTGATCGACAATGGCGCCAAACCCGGCGCGAATGAACTGAACGCCGCCAGCGGCACCATCGTCTCTTGCGATGTGCTGATCGAGGAGGCCGACGACGCGCCGCCGCGTCCACTGTTCACCAGCGAGTTGAGCTGCTGATTGCGAACGGAATCGGACGCGATCTGGGCTGCTGTCTGCGCTGTCGTTTCTGAAACGACCGTTGTCCCCGCTATGGCGCCTGTGGATTGCGTGCCGCTGGCGGGCGCAGCCGAGGTGCTCACATAGATATCTTTCAGCGTTTCGGGACTTTGCCAGAACTCCGGCGCGACCTCCATGACAACATGATACTGATTGAGCGCATTGTAGATAGTCGACACCTGGCGCTGGCCGAAGGCGTCATAGAGTGTGTTGTCGATCTGCGCGATGCTGAGACCAAGGCGCGCCGCTGTCTGGCGGTCGACTTTCAGTTCAACCTCGAGGCCCTTGTCCTCGCGGTCCGAATTGACGTCCTCGAGCTCCGGGACATCCTGCAGCGCGTCGGTGATCTTCGGCACCCATTCATTGAGTTCGTCCAGAGTGTCAGCCTGGATCGTATACTGGTATTCCGCATTGCTCTGCCGCCCGCCTGCACGAATGTCCTGTGGCACGGTCAGGAAGAGCCGCGCGCCGGGGATCCCGGCAAGCTTGTTGCGCAACCGCGCTATGACGCCGTCGCTCGTAATGTCGCGTTCGGATTGCGGTTTGAGGGCCACGAACATGAAGCCGGAATTCGTCGCGCGGCCACCGGTAAATCCCACGACGCTCTGCACCGCCGGATCCTTTTGCACGACATTCATGAATTCCCGGAACTTCACCTCCATCGCCTGGAAGGAGATGCTCTGGTC
>DASZVV010000063.1:0-3562 GCA_035546955.1 Bryobacteraceae bacterium | reverse complement strand
GGACGTCGTTCTTCGTTTTTGCAGATACGGTTGCGACGCGTCTGCGAACCGACGTCGCCGGCGGGCACGGCTGGCTCGGCGTGCGGTTCCAGACAGTGCCGCGCTCGGAGCCGAGCGAGATCATCCTGCATGTGCAGCTTCTCGATAACGTGACCGTGGCGAAGCAGGAGGCCCTCGGGATGTTGGGCGTGAACCTGATCCACGCGGCATTTTTTCTCAACGATAAACCGCATGAGCTGGTTGCCGAACTGATGGATGGGCTGCGCCGGTCTCAGCTCGAGATCGATATGATCCGGCTCTCCGGGCCCGCATTCGAAGGTGTGGATAACCGGCTTATGAGCCTGCTGCTGGTGGAGCAGGGGCTCTCCGATGCGACGATGTTTACGGCCGAAGGCGAAGTCGTGCAGCCTTCGGAAGCGATTTCCGGGAAAGCGCTTCTCATGGAACGCGGCGCATTCCGTCCGGTCACGAATGTGACGTGGGAAATGCTGCAGGGTGCGCTGCGGCAGTTTTGCTCGGCCCGCCACACCAAATCCGTTCCGCTGGTGCTGATGGAGATGACGCTAAGCAATCTCGTCACGGGCCATCGCATCGAACACGCGGATTTTCTGGCTCGCGCCAGCATGCTGAACGCGCTGGGCATCACCGTGATGGTGTCGAATTACGACCGCTTCGATCTGGTGACGAGCTATCTGCGGCGATACACGAAAGAAGCGATCGTGATGGTGATGGGCGCGCCGACTCTGCTCAGCATTTTCGAGGAGAAGTACTATGAGAGGCTCCCCGGCGGCATGCTGGAGGGTCTTGGGCGTCTGTTCCAGGGCGACACGACGCTCTACGTTTATCCGATGAAGACCGCCCCGGATGCGCCGGTGGTGGACGCCGTATCGCTGCCGCTCGCACCGCTTTCGCGCCGGCTCTACTGGTATCTGCTCGAAAGCGGACAGATCCAGCCGGTGCGCGAGTTTCGCGAGGAACAACTGCACGTTTATCCCGATGACGTGCTGGCGAAAATTCAGGCGGGCGACCCGGCCTGGGAGAGCATGGTTCCGCCAGAAGTGGCGGAACTGATCCGCAAGCGCGGGCTTTTCGGATACAAGGCTTAGCGTGCGCCGCCGGGCGACGCCTCGTCTTTTCTCAGGCCTTCCGGCGGCGAGCGATCAAAGCGATTCCGCCAAGGGCCGTCAGCAGGATCGTCGACGGTTCGGGCGTAGCGACAGGGGCGAGGTTGTAGCCGATTGCATCGAGGGCGGTCTGCTCGTCTGCGCCCCAAACCGGCGTCGATCCTGGCGTACCGAAGGCATCCTGAACGTGAGGTGTGGCGGTTTCGAGT
Source organism: Bryobacteraceae bacterium (assembly GCA_035546955.1). Classification (GTDB taxonomy): domain Bacteria; phylum Acidobacteriota; class Terriglobia; order Bryobacterales; family Bryobacteraceae; genus BOG-234. The sequence goes on along the minus strand of DASZVV010000063.1, from coordinate 2,229 downwards.
GCCCAATCGCCGTAGTCGGCGCCTCCCGCAGGAATATATTGGTTGAAATTGTTGATGTCTGTAATTCCACCGTCAACCGAGAAGTAAGCAGTGGCCGAACCGTCTGTGCTGTAGCTTCGCACACCCGGCGCCGAATAGCGGAACAGATCTTCCGGCCGCACATTGGCCGCCGGATTGTTCGTGTTCAGGCCGGAGCCCAAGCCAAGTGCTTCGTCCATCTCATGTTCGACTACCGACAGCAAATCATATTGGGTGGAATCGTAAGTCTTGCCGGCGTAATTTGTGATTGCGGTATTTAGTGTGATCGTGGAGTCCGGTTGGCCGGAGGGTGGCAGAACATTGATACCCAGGGCTCTCAGGTTCGCCGTGGTGACCCAGACATCGGCGCTGCCGCTTACCGGATTATCGGTCGCCACCGGCAAACTCGCCAGAGCTGAGGTGTCCGTGGCGTCGCCCGATGAATGCGAGGCAAGCTGAGCCCGATACGTGTTGTAAGCGATCGAGGTGCCATACGTAGAGTTTTCGCCGAGGCCGCTGCTCATCTCCCCAAAAGCAATGGTCATGGTGATGTTGTTCGAGAATGTCGACTCGAAGGTATCGATCGCCTGATCGATGGTAGCCATGATCGCCGCGCCGTTGGTGTCGTTCGTAATGCTGGAATCGAACGTGGCGTCAATGATCATGTTCGCCCGCGCCGGTACGAATGCCAGGAATCCAAGCCCGAGAACCAGACCGGCCCTCATGAAATTGTGCCGCTTCCGCAAGTTTCCTCCGATGGTACAAGCGGTTGGGTGCGGCCCAACACACAATACCTTGGGTGAATTCTAACATGCCGGGAGGGGAATACCGGGCGTGGGAAGGCGCCCGAAGGTACCAAGAGTACTACAAACCAAATGCCCGCATTCTACTGGCGCAGGAAGCGGGCGGTGTGCGAGCCTTCGGCGTTCGCGATGTCTTCGGGCGTCCCCTGGGCGACGATCCGGCCGCCGGCGTCGCCGCCTTCGGGCCCAAGGTCGATTACCCAATCGGCGGCCCGGATGACGTCCATATTGTGCTCGATGACGAGGAGCGTTGCGCCGTGGTCAATCAGCCGTTCAAAGACAGCCAGCAGGCGGCTGACGTCATCAAAATGCAGGCCGGTTGTGGGTTCGTCACAGATGAAAAGCGTGCCTTCGTTGCTGGCCTGCGCGAGATGGGCCGCCAGCTTGACACGCTGCGCTTCGCCGCCCGAGAGCGTAGTCGCGGACTGGCCGAGGCGCAGATAGCCGAGTCCGGCTTCTTCCAGCAGAGAAAGCCGGGTCGCCAGACGCGGGGTGTCATGGAAGAACCGGATAGCCTCCCTCACCGAAAGCTGCAGGACTTCGTGGATATTGAGGCCCTTGTATTTGATATCAAGAATCGCGCTCTTGAAGCGGGTGCCGCGGCAATCCTCACAGACCAGTTCGACGTCGGCCAGAAACTGCATTTCCACGGTGACGGTCCCGTCGCCCTGGCAGGTCTCGCAGCGGCCCCCGGGGACGTTGAAGGAGAAATGCCCGGCAGTATAGCCACGTTTCTCCGCGTCGCGCGTGCCGGCGAAAAGCGCGCGGATCATATCGAAAGCCTTGATGTAGGTGACGGGATTCGAGCGGGGCGTGCGGCCAATCGGAGTCTGGTCGATCATCACGACGTCGCTGATTCGGGAGGCGCCTTCCACACGCGTGCAGGTCATGCGTGGCGATTCGTCGGTATCCTGCGATTCATTTCTCTCCGGCTCCGACGTAGCGAGCTTCGATTGCAGAGATTTATAGATGACTTCGTGGACGAGAGTCGATTTGCCGGAACCCGAAACGCCGGTTACGACGGTAAGCAGGCCGAGCGGAATGGAGACATCGACCCCTTTCAGATTATGAAGGCGAGCGCCGAAGAATTTGATGGAGCCCTTTCGGGTGACGCGGCGGGCGTGTTTGCGCTGGGAGACTTTGAGCTCACCGCGGAGATAACGGCCGGTGAGCGACTCATTTGCGGGCGCGATGAGACTGGGGTAATCGCCTTCGAAGACCACACGGCCGCCGTGTTCGCCGGCATGAGGGCCGAGATCGATGATGTGATCGGATGCCTTCATGACCTCGGGATCGTGTTCGACCACAAGGATCGTATTCCCGATATCGCGCAGTTCGGTCAGGATGCGGATGAGCCTTTCGGTATCGCGACTGTGAAGACCGATCGAGGGCTCATCGAGCACATAAC
>DASZVV010000062.1:0-6160 GCA_035546955.1 Bryobacteraceae bacterium | reverse complement strand
CTGCGGATGATTCAGCGCGAACGGCTTGATTACCGCCCCGCCAAGCTCCACCGAGGTTCCCTTTTCCATCTCCATGAAGCTGCGCTTCGCCGCCACCTGCGCCATGTCCACCGGAAAATATGGCTGCGCCATCTGGCCTTCCAGCGTCTCCTGAAGCGGCCGTCCCGTGTTGCCCGAATGGAAAGTGATGTCGTTATTCGCCCCGTAAATCGGCGCGAAAAACGGCAGCCCCTGAATATGGTCCCAATGAAAGTGCGTCAGGAAAATATTCGCGTGGATCGGCTCGCCGTTGGCCTCTTTCACCAGCCGCGTGCCCAGCGCGCGAACGCCCGATCCCGCATCGAACACCAGACAATGCCCATCCGGCGTGCATACTTCCACGCAGGAGGTATTTCCCCCAAACTTGAGGTTCTCCGCGAGAGGAGTCGGGGTCGATCCACGCACACCCCAGAATCGGACGATCATCTGCCGGTCAGACATGCTGTCAGAAGGCCATCTTAGTACGAACGCGCTTCTGGTCGGACTTCTCGACGTCCAGCTTCAGCGCCGCCGCATAAGCATCGCGCGCCTCATTTGCATGTCCGAGCGACTTCTCGATATCGCCCACCCGCTCCCAGACCGCCGCGTTCTGCGTATCGAGCCGCGTCACCGCCTGCAGTTGTTCAAGCGCCTGCTCCGGCTGATTCGCCTTGATGTAGACCTCCGCCAGCGCGGTCCGCGCCGCCACGAATTCCGGTTTCGTATTCACGATAATCCGGTACTGCTCGATCGCTCCGGCATTGTCGCCGCGCTGCGCCAGCAATTCCGCCAGGCTGATACGCGAAGCCAGATAGTCGGGATTCGCCTGCAGATTCTGGCGCCACAGATCGATCGCCTCCTGCTGCCGGCCCTTCATCGTCGCGAGAAGCACCGCCAGATTGTGCTTCGTCTCCACACGATTCGGTTCCTTCGCCAGCGCATCGCGATACAGCTTCTCGGCATCGGAATTCTTGCCTTCCACCGCCTTGAGCGCACCCAGCGCGTTTAGTGGCATCGCCGAATTCGGCATCAGCGCCATCGCTTTGCGATAGTTCGCCTCCGCGTCGCTGCGCCGGTTCATCTTCTGGTACAGCATCCCGAGATCGTAGGGCAGGAATCCATACTGCGGGCCCACCTTCATCGCCAGCTGGAACGTGCGGACCGCGTTCGTGTTGTCGCCCATCTCCTGATAAGAGAGCGCCAGTCCCAGCAGCGGATACGTCCAGTTCGGCGCCCGCCGCGATGCGTCGCGAAATGCCGGAATGGCCTCCGCATACCGCGCCTGCTCCAGATAGGAAATCCCGAGCGCGTTGTACCCATACGCTTCGCCCGGATCCAGCCGCACCGATTGTTCCAGCAGATTCGACGCCTGCGTGTACTGCTTATCGAACACCAGCGACCGCCCCGCGAAGAAGTTGTCGCGTGCCTGCAGATACATCGATTCCGGCGTCAGCCGGATGGCCGCTTCCATGTAATTCGCGCCGTTATCAAAGTCCGTTTTCACCTGCGGCGTATCCCCGCCTGCCAGATAACGCAACAGCACCTGCTGCGCCTGATCTTCCAGCGCCACTCGAAGCAGATTCTCCTGCAGGAATTCCCGCTCCGGACTCAGTTCCGTGCGCAGCCGAGGCAGATAATTCCACGCGCTGTTCTGGTCCGTCGGCAGGATGCGCCGCGCTCCAATCGCCGCCTGAAACGCGTCGATATCGGCTTGCGCCTGCGGCGAAATCGTCAGCGTTCCCGCCGCCTGCGCCACCAGCAGCGGATCGCCTGTCTTTGAATCGTAGAAGGTCCGGATGCGCGCGAGCGGAATCCCGCTCTTTGAAAGATCCGAGAGCTTCGTCTCGTTCGCCATGTTGCCGAAGTCGCGCGGATGCTGCTTGTTGTTCGTCTCTTTCGAAACGTTGTCGCGAACGTAGTCGATCAGTTCGCCGGCTTCCACGGCCTTGTTGTCGTTGTTGTCCGCGGCGCCTTCAAGGCCTTTCAGCACCGAATAAGTGAATGCGCCATGCCCGCCGCCATACGTCGGGCCTTCGTAGGAAACTTCCTTCGGACGCGCCGCCATCAGCCCCAGCATTTCGCCCGGCACTTCGCCCAGCTTTTCTACTGCCGCGCCCACCGCATCCGTTTTCAGGTTGCCGATCGTCGCTGCCCGGCAAACGTCTGCCAGGAAAACCACGCGTCCCACCTTGTTCAGCTCGTCATTTACCAGGCTCTGGAGTTCCGCCATGGGCAGCGCCGTGGCTGAAAGATCCTCCGGATCGCTGTCATACGTCATGATGTAGGCGCCGCGCGAATCCACGCTGCCGTGCCCCGCCACCAGGATAAAGATCGTGTCCTTCGGACCCGCCCGCTGCTTCAGAAAAGTCTGGAAAGCGTTACGAACCGCCGCAGTGGTCGCCTGCTCGTTCGTCAGCACCACCATGTTTTCCGCCGGCACCGCGCCGCCCCGCGGACTCGCCAGGTGCTGGCTGAACGTCTTCGCGTCCGCATCCGCATACTGCAGCCACAGGTCCTGCGGCAGCTTCTCATATTTCGAAACGCCGATCAGCAAAGCGTAAGTCTTCGCATCCGGCGAGATCGCCGCCGCCTTGATTGCCGCCTGTGTCGCCAGCGATTCTTCAAGGTCGAAGATCCGGCCCTTCACCCACACCGCGTCTTTCCACTGCGATGCAATCTTCCTGTACGCCGCCAGCGCGTTCGCTTCCAGGTGATTGTTGTCGAAAATCGCCGCTTCGTTCACCAGCGCACCGGTATTGGCCGGATCGCCTTTGAGGATGTCTTCAAACGGTTTGAGATCGCTCTGCACGTTCGGTGCAAGAGCCGTGAGCGGCAGAATGTCGCCTTCCGGCCGCTCCAGACCGCGAGTCATGCTGACCCCGTAATGCTGCTGGCTGGCCGCGTTGACCCGAACCACCTGCGGCAGGAAGCAGGAATTCACAGGCTTCGGAAACGCGATTTTTCCGGCTTTGACCTTGATCTGCTTCGCGTCAAACAGCAGATCCGAGCCCTGATCCACGGATTCCGATTGCTTCGCCGGGCAATACAGAAAGCTCGATGCCCCGGTCTCCGCCTTTAATTCGTCCCCGGAAAAGATCACATCGCCCGCGCGCGATGCCAGCGGGGTTTCCGTATTCGCCCGCAGAACTTTGCCGCCGGTCGATGTCAGAAGCAGCCCAACCGGCTCTTCGCGAGGTGGTCCACCACCCACATTGGGCACTGCAACCACCCCCGGATTGGTCGCCGCCGATGCCTCTCCGGCCACCAGAATGACCGAAAGAAGCACTGCAAGTGTGCTTTGTAAGTTCCTCATGCCACTGCCGCTTGTACGAGCGACTTCACGGTGTAAAGCTTCATCGGCTCCGTTTTTCCTCTGACCGGCACTTCGCCTATGTACACTGTGTCAATCTTACCCCCGCACATTTCAAGGGTTTCCGAGCTCAGCAGCAACTTTGTCTTCTGCTCTTTATTCAGACTTTCCAGCCGCGAAGCCAGATTGACCGTATCCCCCAGGACCGTGAACTCCATCTTGTCCGAAGAACCCACGTTCCCGATAACCACTTCCCCTGAATGAATTCCCGCGCCCGTCTTGAAATCCCCCACCGGCGACGACACCATTTCAGCCGCAGCCGAAACCGCGCGCCACGCATGATCCCCCGGCTTCGCTTCCTCGTCATCGTCGGAAAACACCCCGAGAATGCCGTCCCCGATGAACTTATTCACATGGCCGTGATATTTCACGATGGTTTTCGTCATCACCGTCATATAGTTGTTCAGCAGATCGACCACGACCGCGGGGTCTTTCGACTCGCAGAAAGCCGTAAACCCGCGAATATCGGTAAAGAGAATCGTCACCGTCTCGCGCTTGCCGGTCAGCCCGATGTGTTCCGATTGTTCGAGCGACGTCGCCACCTGCTTGCCGACAAACAGCGCCACCGCGCCTCGGAAAAAGCTGCTCTTCCGTTCGGCCGTTGCGAAACGATAGACCACACCGCCGATCAGCGCGATCATGTACGCCGTCGCTACTTCGGATGTCGAAAGCAGCCAGCCCTGGAGGAACATCACGTGCGTCGCCACCAGTCCCACGATGAGCGAAACGATCGACCACGCCACTGTCTGCCTCGGCTCAAAGATCGCCGCGATCGTGACGCTGATGCCCGCGGCGATCAGGAGCCCCAGGATGCGCACCCAGTCCGGCACTGGCTGCAGGAAATCTCCTGTCAGCAGCGTGTTCACCGTATTCGCGTGGACTTCCACTCCCGGGCTCTGGAATTTCGCGCCCGCGAACGCCGTATAGAACGGGGTATCGTGACGGTCATTGATGTCATAGGGTCCCAGCAGCACCACTTTGCCTTTGACCCATTTTTCGAGCTGCGCCTCATTACCCGCTCTGGCCGCGTCCAGGAACTTATAGAGCGAAACATGCGGCACCGTCTCCGGCGGGCCGCTGTAGTTGATGATGATCTGCCTGTCCTTGTTGGTCGGGATCAACCGGCTGCCCAGATACAGCTTTCCATCTTTGAAATGCGCGTCCACGCCGAGGAATTTTTCCGCTGCCCGCAGCGCCATGCCGCGCGTGAGAGCGTCATCCGGCACGCCCGCTTTCGGCGCTTCAATCAATTCCTGGGTGCGGACAAAATCGTCTGAATCGGCCGTCAGGTTGGCGTACGCCGACATCCCCATGGCCCCCGCAATCATGTTCAGCGGAACCGCGCCGCCGCCCTCGCGCTGTGCTCCCATTGCTTCCGGCACAAACGCGCACACGATCGGCATCACCGGGTTGTTGGCGGCGAAGGCCGCCGCCAGATCGCTGTCGAGGTGCGGATTCGCGTCTTTTTCGTACGGCTCCACCGGAATCGTGAATGCTTCGTCGAGCACGAATACTTTGGCTCCGGCATGCGCGGCAGCCGTCATCGCGTCCGCGTAGTGGTCATGCCAGAACAAAGATGGCGTCAGGAAATCCGGAGCCGCCTCGGTGGCGTCGTCGACCCCGAGAATCACGATATTTTTGACCGGAATGCTGCCGCGCAGTACGAAATGCAGATCCTGCGCCTTCAGCTTAAGTTGCTCAAAAAACCGGAGATCACTGAGCCCTACGGTAATGGCTGTGGCTGCAATGCCGATCGCGGCCAGAGTAAGAGTCTTCTTGAGGCGCGGCGTCATGAAGAGTGAGGTTTCAATCTTAACTCACATCGGCTGGATCATGACGTTTTTATAATCATTTGCCGGGCTCAACTTAAGCTGATCCGGAACACAGCAGCGTAATCCACCGTAGGCTTGTAGTCGCTGGGAACCTCCACGCGGAGCCCCTCGGCCGTCTGGCTCCAGCTGACCGTCTTTCCTGTGCCCAGCAACTCGACCTTGCCCACCTTGCCTGGATTCGTCTGCGCCGCAGTTCCCAGCGCCCGGATCACCACTGGCGCCGTGGGCCAACCGAGCACCTGCGCATAGACGATCGTGTTGGCTTTGTTGCGCGTGAAGCGAATGTCGGTCACGCCCAGCTTTGTAATGCTGTTGCCCTGGAACGCTCCGGCCTTAACGCTGTTCGGACCCTCGCCGTAAATCTTCCACGGCCGCGTCTCATGGATACCTTCGCCGTTGGTCTGCATCCAGGCGGTGATACCGTCAAGGACAGCTCCCTCTTTGCTGTCGATGGTGCCATCCGGTCTGCCAGGCACATTCAGGATGAACGTACCGTTCTTGCTGACGGTATCCACCATCCAGTGGATCACGTCGCGCGGAGCAAGGTAGCGTCCATAGTCGCCTGGAGCTTCATACAGACTGCGATTGTAGTGCCACTGGCCGATGCAGGTCTCAGACTGCCAGGGGTAACGCATGATGCCCGCGGTAAGCCCGCGCTCGTAATCCGCCACCAGTGCCTTGGCCAGATTATCGGGAATGTGCTTGCCGTTCAGCACTGCCTCCATCTTTCCCCGGGTCTTCAGATTGTGGTTGTAAAAATATGCGCCGAGGTTCATACCGGCCCAGCCCAGCGGCAGCAGGTCATTGTCGAAGTAGAGAAGATCGGGATCGTGCTGATCGATCAGATCGCGGGTGCGGTCGTAGAAGTTCTTCACATACGACACGTCTGGCAGCGCATCATACGGGTGCTTCACGCCATAGATCAGGTGCGGATCGAGAC
>DASZVV010000061.1:0-3690 GCA_035546955.1 Bryobacteraceae bacterium | reverse complement strand
GGAAATCGCGAAGCGATTCCTGGTGCGGAAGCAGATGGAAGCGACCGGACTGGGCGAGGCGCAGATCCAGTTCACGGATGAAGGTCTTTCGGCGCTGATTCAGAGTTTCACGCGGGAATCGGGCGTGCGTAATCTGGAACGCGAAGTCGGGAACGTGGCGCGGAAGGTGGCGCGCAACCTGGTAGCGAAGGAAGGCGAGGGCAAGGCTTCGAAGAACGCCGAAAAGACGGTGATCACCGCCGACAAGGTGTTCGAGCTGCTGGGTCCCGCGAAGTTCCGGGACACGACGACGGACCGGCGCAACGAAATCGGCGCGACGACCGGCCTTGCGTGGACGGAAGTGGGCGGCCAGATCCTTTCGACGGAATGCATCCTGATGGAAGGGAAGGGCAAGCTCACGGTCACCGGGAAGCTGGGCGATGTGATGCAGGAATCGGCGCAGGCGGCGTTCAGTTATGTGCGTTCGCGGGCGCATCAGCTCGGGCTGCCTCGCGATTTCTACCGGAATATCGATGTGCACCTGCACATTCCGGAAGGCGCGATTCCGAAGGATGGACCGTCCGCCGGTATCACGATGGCGACGACGATCGTCAGCGCGCTCACGAAGATTCCGGTGCGCGGTGACGTGGCAATGACGGGCGAGATCACGTTGCGCGGAAAAGTGCTGCCGATCGGCGGGCTCAAGGAAAAACTGCTGGCGGCACACCGGCACGGGATCAACGAAGTGCTCATCCCGAAGGACAACCAGAAGGACCTTCCGGACATTCCGGAGTATCTGCGGAATGTGATGAAGATCCACTTTGTGGATCACATGGATGAGGTGCTGAAGATCGCCCTCGAACGCGAACTGATCGCGATGCCGATTCAGGCGGGCGCGGGGATTGAAATTGCCGCTCCGCTGCCGGAAGCGGACGTCGCTCACTAAATAGTCCCCAGGGAGGCGCCGGATGGACGTTGGAACGATTTTCAGCGAGACCATCCGGCGCGACCCTTATCCGCTGTATGCTCAACTGCGGGCAGCATCGCCGGTGCTGCACGTGCCTCCGCCGTTTGACGGCTGGATGGTGTTCGATCATGACGGCGTGCGCCGCGTACTGACCGATGTGGAGACGTTCAGTTCGGCTGTGCCGGCGCCGCAGTGGTTCATCTTTCTCGATCCCCCTCAACATACGAAGCTGCGCGGTCTGATTTCGCGGGCGTTTACGCCGGGAGTTGTGGCCGGCCAGGAGACGCGTATTCGCGAAATCTCGCGGACGCTGCTGGACGCGCATGCGGATCGGGGGGAGATCGACCTGGCGACGGAGTATGCGGTGCCGCTGGCCATGCGGGTGATTGCGGGGATGATCGGGATACCGGAGGCGGAATGGGCGCGGTTCCGGGCGTGGAGCGACATCATCATGCGGCTGAGCTTCGCGCGGTCCGGCGGCGAAGAAGCGGAGAGGGCGAAGGCGGATTACCGGTCGACCACGGCGGAGATGGGGATCTGGATCGGGGAGATGATTGCGGACCGTCTGCGCGATCCACAGCCGGATTTGCTGACGCGGCTGGTGGAGGCCGAAGTGGATGGGCAGCTGCTGAGCTCGAATGAAATCCTTGGGTTCATCCAGTTGTTGATTGCGGGCGGGCAGGAGACGACCGCGAATCTCATCAACAATATGATGCTCGCGCTGATGGAGAATCCGGGCGAGCTGGAATTGCTGAGGATGGACCCGGCGCGGTTACCGGGAGCGATCGAAGAGGCGCTGCGATTCCGGTCTCCGCTGCAATGGGTGATGCGGGTTCCGCGGCGGGACGTGGAAATGAATGGGCAGACGATTCCGGCCGGCAAGCTGGTGCTGGCCGTTGTGGGGTCGGCGAATCGCGATCCGAAAACTTTTCCGGATCCCGACCGATTTAACATCCGGCGGGAGCCCAGTGCGCACCTGGCCTTCGGGCACGGAATTCACTTTTGTCTTGGGGCCGCGCTGGCGCGGCTCGAAACCCGGATCGCCATCAGCGATTTGCTGGGGCGCTTCCGCAGTTTCGAGCTTGGTGAAACCGCGCCGTGGGTTCCAAGGCAGGCGCTGAACGTTCTGGGGCCCTCCAGTCTTCCGCTTCGATTACTGCTGTGATGCGCCGACCGCGGCAGCGGCAGCCTTCGCCAACTGCAGATGTTCTCTCAGGGTCGGCAGGGTATCGGATGCGAATGACTTGACGGCAGAATCTTTGCCGCTGTCCGCTTCACGCTGGAATTCGTTAATATCGTTCTCGTGGTCTTTCACCATCGCCGACATGTAGGTCTTATCGAACTGCGAGCCGGATAAGCCCTGCAGTTTGTCGTAGAGGGTCTGATCTTCCGACGTCATGCCTGACGGGGTCTGGATGTTCTGTTTCTGCGCGATGGATTGGAGCTGATCGTCGGCCTTGCCGTGATCCTGAACCATGCGCTGGCCGAAGTCGCGCACCTTCTGATTCGAGCCTTTGCTGGCGGCGAGCTGACCGAGTTTCACTTCCGCCTGTCCGCCCTGCGCGGCTTTGTTGACGAAGCTTTGGTCGTGAGCGGCGGGGAGGTCTGCCGCGAGCATTCCGACTGCACTGCAGATGGTTATGAGAGCGAATTGACTGAATTTATACATTACGCACTTCCTGGGGATGTTTCCCGGATCGTAAAGAAGCACGAAATCCACCACTGTACTGGAAACAGGACCTTCGATTGCTGTTTCCGAGCGCACAGAAAGGAGAATCGTGGCTACACGCAAAAAATCGACCAAAGGCGCCCGGAAAGTTCATCGGGTGATGAAAGAGCACAAGGAAGGGGAGCTGAAATCCGGCAGCGGACGGAAGGTGACGAGCCGGAAGCAGGCTGTTGCGATTGCGCTCAACGAAGCGCGAGAATCGGGAGCAAAAATCCCGAAGAAGAAGAGTGCATCGAAAAAGAAGAGCAGTTCCGGGAAGTCGACGGGGAAGAAGCAGTCTTCGACGAAGAAAAAATCGAGCCGGAAGAGCTCGAAGTAAGAGCCGTTTGGTCCGTGTGCCGCATCTGGAGGGTTGAGGTGGGCAGATGGATTTTCTGGCGGGCGCGGTGGCGCATGGATATCCGATCCTGTTCGCCATCGTGTTTCTGGAGGCGGTAGGCTTTCCTGTGCCGGCGGCGCCGGGACTGATACTGGCGGGGGGCGCCGCGGCGCGGGGCGCGCTGTCACCGGCTGAGTGCGTAGCGACGGCGCTCTCCGCAATGTTGCTGGGCGACACGATCATGTACACGATGGGGCGGCTGACCGGATGGTGGCTGCTGGGATTGCTGTGCCGGATATCGCTGAATCCCGAGGCGTGCATCCTGCAGTCGGCGGATTCGTTTTACCGGCGCGGCCGTGTGCTGCTGGTGGTGGCAAAGTTCATCCCGGGGATTAACACGATGGCGCCGCCGCTCTCAGGCAGCATGAACATGCCGCCGGCGCAGTTTCTGGGGCTGGATTTTCTGGGGGCGTGTCTGTATGCGGGCGCGTGGCTGGGGACGGGATTCGTGTTCCGGGATGTATTGCAGTCATTGTTGCGGGGGTATTCGGCGGTGGGTTCGGTATTTGGATGGATCGTGATCTCGGCTGTCGTGGTGTGGGCAGCCAACCGGTTACGGCTGTGGTTCAAAGGGCGCGGGCTGCGGCCTGTGCGGCTGATCCAGCCCGGGGCTCTGGCGCAGATTCGCGAGAATGT
>DASZVV010000060.1:0-1974 GCA_035546955.1 Bryobacteraceae bacterium | reverse complement strand
GTGTGTCCGAAGGCCGGAAACGGGCCTTCGGATGACACGTACAGCCTACCGCAGACATACGCCGGGATCAAAAACTACCCTCCATGAGCTTTCCGGAGATCTGTCCGGAAATTCAAAGCGGGCTTTTCAGCGGCCTGCTAGACCTTTGCGAGATCCTTGTCTTCCTTGCGGTCGGTGTAATACTTGCCGTAATATTTGCCGTAGTAGCCGTAGCCGTAATAGTAATAGCCGCTGCCCATGTCCTTCTTAACTTCGTTGAGGACGAGGCCGACAACGTTGGAGCGCAGGTGTCCAAGAGTGTTGAGCACCGCGGCGACGGCTTTTCGCTCGGTCTGGCCGGCGCGGGTAACGACGATAACGCCGTCGACGGAAGCAGCCATCTGGAGCGGCTCCGGGAAGCCGAGCAGCGGCGGCGCGTCGAGGATAACCAGATCAAATTCCTCGCGGGCCTGATCGAGAAGTCTTGGCAACGCGGAGCCGACAAGATCAGCAGCACGCCGAGTGGAGGGTCCGGCGGGCATGATCTGAAGTTCGAGGTCGGGACGAGGCTTCAGCAACATCTCATGCCAGTCGATGCCGTGTTCGAGAACCTTCGACAGGCCGGCCACATTTTCGACACCGAACAGTTTGTGCAGGCTGGGACGACGCATATCGCCGTCGATCAGGAGCGTTCTGTGGCCCTGCTCCGCGTGCGCAATGGCCAGGTGTGCGGCGACGGTTGACTTCCCTTCCGACGGCGAAGCGCTGGTCATAAGGATGCACTTCAGGCGCCGGTCGAAATCGGTCAGCATGATCGAATTGCGCAGAGTGCGAACCGCTTCTTCGAAACCCGAAAGCTGTGTACGGGTCTGCGTGATTTTGCCATCGCCGCCGACGCCGGCTTCCATGAGCGACGCGTTCTGCAGCAGAGCGAGAGAGGGCGTGGAGCGCCACTTCTTCATCATGGGCAGACCGCCGATAACGCGCGCTTTGAGAGTCTGGGCGACCTGCTCGGGGTTCCGAATCGTGGTATCCACGCGGTCAGTAGCGACCAGTCCGATGAAGGAAAGAATCAGGGAGGCGAAGAAGGCGACAATCAGATTCAGCTGCTTCCGGGGATAAACCGCAGCGTAATTCGGGCGGGCCGTATCCTCGATACGAACCATGTCGTTCTGGAAGCTGGCGTTGATCTCGTTTTCCCGAATTTTCTTCACCAGTTCGTCATAGAGTGCGCGATCCTGAACGGCTTCCTGTTTGGCCGTCTGGTAGTCCATGGCCCGCATATTCAGGTCGTCGAAATCGGCCTTGGCGGAGGCCAGTTCCTTCTGCACCATGTCTTCCTGGGTCTTCTGTTTCAGGTACTCGGAGTTCGCCTGCTTTTGGGCGCTGTCACGATCCTGCTGGACGACCTGCTCCATCGTATTGACATCCGCCTCGGCGGACTTGTACTGATCGGAGTTGCGCCCGTAGCGCCTCTTGGTTTCGTCGAATTTGGCCTGCGCATCCCTGAGTTTCGCGTAGTCGTCATTGATGTGAGAACCGAGGGGCGTTTCCATCGCCGCGTCGATATCGCCGGTTCGGAGGACGTCATAAACAGATTCCGCTTTGACGCGCTCCATCGAGACAGAACTCTGCTGCGCTTCGAGTTGCTGGAGCGCCGCAGAAGCGAGGCTCGTCTTCTGATCAGGATTAATCACAGCCAGCTGATTTTCGAGCGTTCTGACTTTTTCTTCGGAGGCATTGGTCTTATCCCGCAGTTCGGTAAGACTCGACTCCATATATTTGGCCTGCGTGGCGGCGCCTTCCTGACGAAGCTCGAATGTGCGGTCGCGGTACGATTTTGCGATCGCATTCGCGACCAGCGCGGCCTTAACCGGATCAGGCGAGCGGTATGTAACCGTCAGCATGTAGCTGTTCGGCACACGCGTCACCGTGAGGTTCTTCAGATGAACGGGCGCATCCGGGTGCTTTGAAACCGGAGCGCTCTTTTGATTC
>DASZVV010000059.1:0-6897 GCA_035546955.1 Bryobacteraceae bacterium | reverse complement strand
AGTAGCGAAGTGGGCCATACCTGAGTAGCGAACGCAGTTTTCGTCAAACCGGAGCAGACAGTCGCCCGCGGGTGCATTATCCACATTGAGGAGGATGGACTTCGGGTCTGGTTGAGCAACCACCTTGCCCGTGAACATGTCCGGACCTTTGTAGCTCTCGTTTTGGGGAGGCGGGAAGCCAACGTCTTTCAGGGTCGGGAAGTACGCATCACCCTGCGTCATGAGAACGTTCCTGATGGTTTCCCAGAAGTCGAGGTCCGGGTGCTGAGCGGCCCAGGCCGCATGATCCTTCGCCTTTTCGGCTGCGATGTCGTTGATGCTTTCGAGATGAAACTCGGCCGGCGGCAGGGAGGAGGAGGCGGTCTGCCGGATCAACTGATCGAGCCCGTCCGCGCTGGGTAGTGTCCTAATCCTGCGTTGCAAAACAGCGACTAGTTATTGATATTGTGATACGGTCGTGGATATGGAAACTAATGACCAATTTCAAAAGATCGTAGCGGATGTTAAGACGGCACAGAACCAGCTAGGGCGGGCTGTGGCGCTGATGTCCAGCGATGGGTTGGAAGATAGAGCCAAGTCGGTGAAGCTGGTTAGCCAGGCAAGAGCAAAACTGGAAGATGTGACGGTGGGGCTATCGCAGGGTGTCGGTGTGTTGTTTGGATCGCGGGGCGGAAGCAAGACGGCAGAGCGGGGACCGGAATACTACCGAAAGATTGCGGGGATGCGGAAGACGAGGGCGGGTGGAAGACCTCGAAAAGATGCCGTATAAGCCGTGTACGTTTGTATTGTTTATTGGTTGATTAAATATTTGTTAGCCAAAACAAATATTGAACATATTGTCTTAAGACTGGTTACCCTGAAAACAGAGCTAACTCCGGGGAGGCCGACTCCCCGGAGAGCCGTTAACAGGAGGGTTCAGTCATGACGGTTTCGATACGTCGCCAACGCCGCGTTGTGGTTATTACGATTACAACTGACGAAGGTAGCTTCACAATCGAAGTTCCTGTATAGGGGGTGGACCCCTATAGATACCACTCTAACAGGTGGCGCAGGCCGCGTCACCTGTATTTTTTAGTTGAAAACAGCATCTAGTTGCTGTTATATTCAAGAAGTAAACAGAAAAGGCCAGCGAACGCGCTAACGTCAACTGGCCTTTTGGAAAACCGCACCAGCCGGAAGGCCGATAACGGAACCCTAGACAAGTCCATTATCTATCTTTCGGCGGTGCATCTCAAGGGAGATTTCACCGATGATGTGCCGCACATGCGACAGAGACTGCTATAGCTTTGGAAAACACAGGAACGGATTGCGGAGATACCGCTGCGCGGTCTGCAAGAAGACGTATACGGAGGAGCACCAGCGACTGATTGACGCCATGATTCTGCCGGAAGATAAGATTCTGGCGATTGTGAATATGCTGGTGGAAGGCGTCGGCATCCGCAGTATCGAGCGGCTGACGGGAGTTCACCGGGATACCATTCTTCGCGTTCTGATTTACGCTGGCGAGAAGTGCGAAAAGCTGATGGGACGGCTCATCGTCAACGTGCCGGTGAAAGATGTTCAGGTGGATGAGATTTGGGGCTTCATCCAGAAGAAAGAGGCGCACAAGGCCCCGCACGAAGCCCGTGACAATTCCATCGGAGATGCGTATACGTTTGTGGCAATCGAGCGGAATACCAAGCTGGTTCTGAACTTCGCCCTCGGGCGGCGCGATACCGCGACGACGCAGATATTCATTGAAGGCGTTCGAACGGCGACGGCGGCGCAACCGTACCAAGTCAGCACGGATGGATTCGGTCCGTATGTTCCGGCGATTGATGACACGCTCGGAGATCGCGTGGACTTCGCGCAGTTGATTAAAGTTTATGCCGCACCGCACGAAGGGCAGCAACGCTACTCCCCGGCTGATGTAGTAGGAACGCAGAAGAAAGTCATCATCGGCAGACCTGATCCGGCGCGGATATGCACCAGCCATGTTGAGCGGCAAAATCTTACGATGCGGATGCAGATGCGGCGGTTAACGCGGTTGACGCTCGGATTCAGCAAGAAGTGGGAAAACCTGTGGGCGGCGCTATGCCTTCACTTTGCTTGGTATAACTTCGTGAGGATTCATCGGTCGCTACGGGTGACGCCAGGGATGGAAGCAAACATCACGGATCACGTTTGGGACCTGCGGGAGTTAATCGCGGCCTAGATCGCGGCCTAGATGTCGAATGCAGCCAGATCCTGGCTGCATTTTGCGGCGGCGGCGTCAACTCGGATGAAGTCGTCGAGTAGCGCCGTCAATCGGGCGGGGTCAAACTCTTTGAGCGCACCCAAAGCCCGATATTTATCTTCGGCTACCTTGGCTGACAAGTCAGCGAGTTTTCTGGAAAATCCAGAAAGTGCGATCTCTACAGCAGCTCGCTCCTGCTGAAGTTCTTTACGCTGGCGGATTAGCGATCCGACAACGGCATCCTGTTCAACCGTACTCATATGTACTATTTTACACAATTTATGGAAACTCGCATAACGGTTTGATACGATTATCCAGATGCCCACGATTGACTTTGGAATGGTCCTGACAATCGCTTTGGGCGTGGTGGCTGGCCTCATCCTGTTCAATGCGATTGTTGTGGTCTTTACGTTGTGCGCCGAATGGGTTCGTGGAAGTAAATTGGCCGAGAATGTTTTTGTTTGGGTCGTCGTAATAGCCTTATTCGTGGGCGCTAGTTTGCTCGTTAACCGCTTCTTTCCGGACATCGGGGATAACCCATCAACAAAGGTGAACTCTGCGGGTGCTTCTGGATCATCCGGCGGCGACTGGTTCGCCCAGCACGCGCCAAACGCCTCAGAAAAACAGTAGGTTTCCCAGGGCGGATTTGTAGCCCGGTGTGATCTCCCACCAGACCTTTTCGTTCTTTCCAAGTGCGGCTGGCTCCGCGTTCTCGGTCACCAGATCGGCTTGTTTTAGCTCCGTGAGTGTCTTCCACACAGTATCTGTGCTTAGTCCGTAGATGGTGAGATCGGAAGCCCAAACGATTTGATCGTGACTCCAGAGATAGCGGAGGATGGATTTTCCAGCGTGCGATAGGCCGGGTACAACGCTTTCGGCTACCCGATGGTGAAAGTCAGATGCCTTGTCGCGGCGGATAGTCTCAAGCTCCAAACGTAGCGCGTCTATCTCTTTCTGGCGTTCGGCGTCGATTTGCACTGGGGCCACAATCAGTAAATTCCAGAGGTATTCACAGGCGTACAGAAACACGTACATACCGATGCCAACTGAAACGGGGATCAGCACATCTGTCAAGGAGGTGTTCATGCGCCATGTCCTCCATATCCCAATCCCCAATGCCGATAGAGCGGAGGGCGCTGCATTGTAAAGTCTATATTTGGTCGCGTTCGTGTTGGCGACCTGACGGGCCGTGGTCCAGTAGCGCGGCATGGCGTCGATTGTATCGTTTGGGTCTGTGTGGTCATAGTCTTTCCTTCAGATTTTGATGAACTTTCTTTGCAACGCAGGAATGGGACACTACCCCGCGCTGCCGTGATAATTGGTGTACTGTTTCTTCAGCGAGGCTTCCGCCTGTGCCCTTGCGGCAGGCGTCAGGGCCGTGGGCCCGGTGACTTCGAGCGATCTCGCCAGATCGTACAGGGCTTCCGAATAGCGGACCAGATCGTTGCTGACCGACATCTCGTGAAGAATGGTGACGCCGAGCTGATAGGAAGCGATCGCCTGATTCGGGTCCACCTGGAGGAGTTTCTTCAGCTCATTTTCGGCGCCCGGATCGTTCTTCCCTGCTCCCGCAATATACGCCATGATCAGATGCACCTGCGATTCCGTATCCTGACGCGCCTTTGCCCACGCGTCCGGAGTAACGCTGGATGGCTTATTGGCATCGTCGAAATATTCCGGAAAATGTGACTCCAGATCCTGCCCGGCTTTCTGGCCGACGCCCAGCAGCGCGGGATCGGTCTTCGGATAGGCCGCCTGGAGAATCCTGAGGTCTGCCTGAGCGACCATCAGTTCGCGCTGACCCTTCAGAGCTGACTCCGGATACTGCTGCTCCCACTTCCGGAGGAGATCCAACTGTTTGGCCGGATCCTTTTCGTTGCTGGCGGCGATCCCGATATCGGATTCACCCTGATCCTTCCATCCTGGATTGGTTTGGGCGACGGCGGCCGCCACAAGGAGCGTGGCGAGGAGAAGGCGTTTCATAGCCTCATTATGACGAAGTTTTTCGTCATGTCAACGAAATTCTTCGTCATTCGATGTGGGCCCGATTTTGATAGACTCTGGCCGTAATGAAACTCCCGCTCCTGTGCATTCTGATCCCCGGACTCGCCGCAGCCCAGTCGATGACCTGTAACCTCCGCGATTACAAGCCAGTTGACAGCCTCAAGGCCGAGATGCGCGCGGGAACGCTGGAACTGACGTGGCAGGGCGAGCGCGGCGTAACGCTTCGGGCGGTGCTGGGTGTGAACGGCGGGCAGCCTGCGGTCCGCGAACTGGCCGTGGAGAAGAACGGCAGATGGGCGGTGCTCGGCCGCGATCTGACACCGGAGTTCCGGATCACGTCCGGCCAGCGCCGCATCTCGGCGCAGCAGGAGGTCCCGCTGCGCCAATTGGGAATGTTTACGCCTGATGTGATCGAGCGGCAGAAGTGGTTTGCGTTCTGGGATGCGCCGCTCAATGTGCCGGGAAAGCCGGGCTCGAATGCAGCCGTGGGGCTGCCGCGCAAGCCGGAAGAGATCCGGAAATCCTGGGCGCAGTATCAGATCACCGGGTGCGACGTGAATACCGATGGTGCGCGAATCGAGGTCAACTTTCCCGGCGTTACCGCAGGTTTGTTCACCGGCGGACTGCGTTACACGGTTTACCGCGGAACGAATCTGCTGCGGCAGGAGATTGTCGCGAAAACCGATGCGCCGTCGGTTGCCTATGAGTACGCCGCCGGGTTGAAGGGTTTTACGATCGGCGATTCCACCCGTCTGGAATGGCGAGACGTAGCGCGTGGGTGGCAGCATTATCTCTTCGGCGGCGCGGTGAATCAGGACCCGGTGGCAGTGAAAGCCCGCAACCGGATCGAGATCGTGCAGAGCAATGCGGGATCGGTAGCGGTGTTCCCTGCCTCGCACAAATTTGTCTTCGCCCGCGAGGTGGAATCCAACCTGGGATACAACTACTACCGCAAAGACAGCGAGACGAGCTTTGCCATCGGCGTCCGGCAGGCCGAGCGCGAGGAGTCATTCAAACCCTATGGAGTGACCGATGCCGTCTGGAACCGGCGTGTGTCGCAAGCCCGGGAGTTCGAGGAGAACTTCGCGCTGTACAACGCGCCGCCCGGATCGATGCAGCGCATGCCGGTCTACTTCTATCTCGATTCCGGAAACGCCGAGACGGCCGAGGAAGCCGTGATGGCTTTCACGCACGGCGATGTTTATAAGCCGATGCCGGGATATCAGGTCATGGTGAGCCACTTTCATTTCCACTTCAACGAAGAACTCACAGACGCGGGCACGATCGATCACGAGCCTTCCTGGATTCCCACCTTCAAGGCGCTCGGCATCAATATCGCGGCGCTCTGCGATTTCCATGCGGATTCGCATCCAACCGATACGGGCAAAGTCCGGCTGGAAGAGCAGCGCGTTTATTTCGAAGGCAGCGCGCGGTTTTCGGATCGCGATTTCCTGATCATTCCCGGCGAAGAGCCGGACGCGACGTTCGGCGGCCACTACATGTTCCTCTTTCCGAAGCCGGTGTATTACACGCACGCGCCGCTGGGCCGGACACCCCCGGCGCAGCCTTACAGCGAAGAGATCGCGCCGTACGGCAAGGTCTACCATACGTCGTCGCGAGAGACCGAATCGCGGCTTCTCGAAGATGAGCGCGGATTGATGTGGCAGACGCATCCGCGGACGAAGAGTTCGGACGGCTATCCGGACGCGGTGAAGGACCAGCCGCATTTTCTGAGCGACCGGTTTGCGGGAGCATCGTTCCAGTCGCTGCCGGTGGATCAGTCGCAGAAGAGATTGTGCGAGGAGCGGTGTCTGGGGCTACTGGACGATATGAATAACTGGGCGGGGCCGAAGTATCTGATCGCCGAGGGCGATACTTACACGAAATCGCCGGAGGATGAAACCTATCCGCAACTCGATGTGAACTACGTAAAGCTCGACCGCGTGCCGAAGTTTTCCGATGGCTGGATGCCGGTGCTCGATGCGCTGCGTGCGGGGAATTTTTTCGTAACCTCGGGTGAGGTGCTGCTGCACGATTATTCCATTCAGGGCGCGGGCGCGAAGAAGACATTCGTGGCGGATGTGGACTGGACCTGGCCGCCGGAGTTTGTGGAACTGGTTTGGGGTGATGGGAAGACTACGGGCCGCCAGATCATCTCAGCGACGTCGATTGCGCCCTTCACGACGCATCACTACAGCATTCCGTTTGACGCAGCCGGTAAGAAATGGGTGCGTTTCGCAGCGTGGGATTCCGCGGGTAATGGCGCATTCACACAACCGGTTCATTTCTGATTGCCGGGCTCGGCGGCAACGAGCGGGAGCGTCAGCGAGCCGGTCCTTCCGCTCGCGGAGTCGCGAATCACGATGACGAGCTTTGTCGCGTTCGGGGCGAGCTTCAATACATGAGTGAGTGTGGGACCGATGTGATCGTAGTTTGCTTTGGCTGCGTCCGTGATCTGGAACTGGGATGTCTGGCTGATGCGCCCCACCTGGCCTCCCGCGTCGTTTCTCTCAATGAACAGCTCTTCGATCCTGCCGTTCCACACGCCTGCGCGCTGTGTCACCGTTAGCGCCTTCGGGTCGAGCCGCAGGTGAAAGGTGAGCGAGTTCGCGCTCTCCGCGATCGAGGCGACGATTCCGATACCGGTAAGGTCGAGCGGATTCAGCAGCGCCGATTCG
>DASZVV010000058.1:0-4919 GCA_035546955.1 Bryobacteraceae bacterium | reverse complement strand
CAGCGGGATTGCTCTTGCGGTAGAGCATGACGAAGCCGACCGCCAGCATTCCCAGCACGGAAAGCAGAATCCATTTCACCGAGAGGACGGTGGAAAGCAGTTCGCCTTTCGCGATCACGAGGCCGAACAGCTTCGGCATGTTTTCGGTGACCTGCGGGGTCCCGTCGTTCTGGCCATCACTGCCACTGCCAGAATTCGTCTGCAATGAGCCGGTGCCTTCCACGTCGATGTGATAAGCGGCGTTCGCGACATCGTAAATCATGGTGCCGGGCATTTCCGGCTCGGGACCGAGAGCGGTTACGCCATCTCCCTTCAGAGTGACGCCGGCGGGCGCGACGATCTTCATCGAAGGCGCGCCCTTCGCCAGATTCTCGCCCGCGAATACCCCCGGGCTTGTGAACGGCATCGTCCATTCGAGGCGAATCTCGGAAGAACCTGGCTTGATGGGGAAATCGACTTTGAACGTATTCGGCTTGCCCGCGGGATCGGCCGCGCGGCGAATGGGAAGGCCGCCAGGCGCGAGAACGTTCACTTCCACCTTGCCCTGCGCGGCGGCTGGTAACGCGAACTGCAGCGTGCCGGTTTCCGGGTTGTTCCAGGTCGTCTTCCCGTCGTTTTCGAACTGATAAGATTCCGCCACCACCATTTGGCCATTGTTCGGCTCCATCAGCATCGCGTGGAGTTTAATCTTCGCGCCGCCCTGCTGCTTCGAAGATTCATAGACGGGGATATCGACGCCGGTGGTCGGCGTGCCGGGCGGCAGCATCTGGTTGTACTGGACGCCGGCATAAGTGGCCTGGAGCAGCAGCGGTCCCGCGCCGCCCGCGGGGACTTCCTTCGTAATGGTGAATTTGCCGGCTGCGTCCGTCTTCACGCTGTCGATGAATTGCGGCCCCTGGCTGGTCGGCTGGAACAACGTAACGGTCGCGCCGGCCTGCGGTTTGCCCGTTGTGCCGTTGGTGACGGTGCCATCCACGGCGGCGTGCGCCAGGGTGCTGAAGGCGAGCAGGGAAAGAATCGCGGCAAATCTCATGACGCCACTCCCATCGGCTTGCCGCATTCGCCGCAGAATTTCAGGGCTTTCTCGAATGTCGCGCCGCAGCTCGGGCAGGCATGTTTCAGCGCTGCCGGCGGCGTGGCAGGCGCAGGCGCGGCGGCAGCTGCGGCCACCGTCATTCCCATCTCGGCTTTGACACGATCCGTTTCCGCCAGCACGCGTGCCAGTTCCTTCTGCAGTTCGATCTTCGTCGTCTGGTAATCCTCGTCCGAAAGCTTGTTCACGCGATATTCGAACTGCAGGTCGCGCAGGTTTTCGTAGATGGCGGCCTTGCGCTCATCCAGATGTTTGAACGGCGAAACGGGCTCGGGTTTGGGCAGGTCCTGGGAGCGGATGAAGAGCAGGAAACCGATCACACCGGCTCCCAGCAGCGCTCCAACAATGAGGCTTGGGTCCACGAATTTAACTCAGTCTAACTTCTCAGTATCTTTCTCGATCACATCGCGGTAGCGCGCGAATTCGGGATCGTTGTCGATCGCGGGCGCGCCCGCGGGCGCCGGATGCAGCCGGCTGTTGCCGCGCAGACGCTTCAGCACGAACCAGACGATCACGCCGCCAAGCCCGAGCGAGAAATACGGCACAACCCAAAAGTACGAATTGGGGTCGCTCAGGCGCGTAAACTGGCCGCTCTTCACGAAATAAGAGATGATCGATTCGTCGTTCATCCCTTTCTGCTGCATGTCGAAAATCTGCGTGCGAGCCGGCTTGCAGATATGGCACTGCCCGCTCGACATCGTGCAGTTCAGGTTCATGTTGCACCCGCAGGTGCACTGCAGATGTTCGCCGACGCGCTGCACCGCCGGGCTTTCAATCTGTGACGAAGTCTGCGCGATGGCCCCGGCAGCGACCAGCAGGAAAAGCAGACTACGCTTCAACCTTGACATCTTTCCTCACAGTGCCGACCACTTCCGTGCGCGCGTACGAGCGCGACACCTTACTCGGAATCAGCGCGACGAGCGTGCCGCCGATCAGCACGAGCGCCCCGATCCAGATCCAGCTCACAAGCGGGAAGACATAGGCGTCAATCGTCGCCTTATCGCCTTCATGGCCGGCGTAATTCAAATACAGATCTTCATTCAGACGCGAACGCAGCGCGACTTCCGAAGTCGACTGCTGGCTGGCCTTGTAGAACCGGTGAGTCGGCTCCAGAACGCCAAGCGATTCGCCGTCTTTCGACACTTCGAGCTGCGCGGCTTCCCACGCATAATTCGGCGTGTCGCCCTCGGTCAGCCCCGCGACGCGCAGCGAGTAGTGGCCGATCTTCACCGTATCGCCCTTGCTGACATCGAACTTTTCGGTCAGATTGAACGGGTGGCCGCTGTATCCGATGAACATGATCACGATGCCCATGTGGACCAGATAGCCGCCGTAACGGCGCGTGTTGCGGTGGGTCAGTTCAATCACGGACGGGATGAAACCGGCGCCCGATTTCTCGCGGATCGCATTCGCGCCGCGGAAAAATTCGAGAACGATCGTCGCCGCCACGAAGAAGCAGAAGCTCAGCGAAATGATCGAGTAGGCATAACGCATGCCGCCGATAATCAGCGCGGCTGCGACAATCAGGCTTCCGATCCCCGGAATCTGAAAATTCTTGCGGATGCTCGCAATCGACGTGCGGCGCCACGCAAACAGAGGACCGAGGCCCGTCAGCAGCAGCAGGAACAATCCGATCGGCACCATCAGGCGGTTAAACCAGGCGGCGTCGAGCGAAATCTTTTCGGTCGAAAACTTTTCCGAAATGACCGGGAACAGCGTGCCCCAGAGAACCGCGAAGCAGCTCGCCAGCAGGATCAGGTTATTAAACAGGAAGCTCGATTCGCGCGACACCAGGCTTTCGAGCTCGTTCTCGCTGCGGAGGAACGACAGACGATCGAGAATGAGCCAGATGACAGCCGCGATGCCGATTGCCAGGAACGAGACAAAATACGGCCCCGTAGGCGAATCCGCAAAGGCGTGAACCGATTGCACAATGCCCGAGCGCGTCAGGAACGTACCGAAGATACAGAGGAAGAAGGTGGCGGAAATCAGAACCATGTTCCACACCTTCATCATTCCTTTTTTCTCCTGCATCATCACCGAATGCAGGAAAGCTGTGCCCGCGAGCCACGGCAGCAGCGAAGCGTTTTCCACCGGGTCCCACATCCAGTAGCCGCCCCAGCCGAGAACATGATACGCCCAGGCTGAGCCCAGCATCACGCCCGTGCTCTGGAAAAGCCAGGTCACCAGCGTCCAGCGGCGCGTGGTGTGTATCCAGCTTTCGCCCGGCGCTTTCGAAATCAGCGCGGACATCGCGAACGCGAACGGTACCGTGAATCCGACATAGCCGAGATAGAGGAACGGCGGATGGATTACCATCGCCCAGTACTGCAGCAGCGGATTCAGGCCCTGGCCGTCAGTGGCGGAGACAATGACTTGATCCTGTGCCAGCACCTGAAACGGGCTGGCCACGAAGTTATTCAGGATGAGGAAGAAAATCTGAACGCAGGAGAGGATTGCCACCACCCAGGGCAGCAGATTCCGAAAGTTCTTCCGGGTAGTTAAAACCGCGACCGCGGCATAGGTGGCCAGCAGCCAGCTCCAGAACAGGAGAGAGCCTTCCATGCCGCCCCACCAGGCTGCGAACTTATAGAAAGCCGTCATGTCGCGGTTGGTATGCGACGCAACATAGGCCATCCGGAAATCGCCGGTGATCAGCGAATACACAAGGATTCCCGCGGCGACGGTGACCAGCGCCCAGACCGCGAGCACGGAGCGCTCGGCGCTGAGCGCCAGAAACGGTTTGTTTTTGAGTTTTCCAGCTACGCTCGAAACGATGGCGTACAGCGAAATGCAAAACGCCAGCAGCAGGGCCAGCGCGCCTATATTTTCCATGTCGTTCGATCTTCCTCTGGTTTCGAGCGGCCCGCAGGCGGCCGTTTAGGATCCGTAGGCAGCTTTGCTGCCCTGGACCTGTTTCTGAATACTATCAGGCGCGACGCCGGGCTTGGGTGCGTACTTGGACGCACATTTAGCCTGAATCTCCTGCGCGTGGAAAACGCCGTCCGGACCCATGCGGCCATCGGCCAGCGCCTGCGCACCGCCCTTGAAAGTATCGGGCAGCGGATCGCGGCCTTCATACGCCACGTTGAGCGAGAGCTTGTCCTGAACGAGCGTGAATTTCACGATGCCGGCGGTCTTCACGATCGAATCCGGCTTGATATCGCCGCTGACGCGCAGATGATGAGTCTGGGCGGCGAGGCCCATCTGGTCGAGCTCGGAAATGGTCTTGTAATAACTCTGCGAACTGGAGATGCCGGCGGTCGCCAGCCATACCAGCGACCCGACAATCACCACCATTAACGCGCCGAACTTCCAGTATTTACGCATGAATCCCTCTGTATGCCTCGAACCCTACAATTATACGCCCTCTCCAGCGCATCTACCTCGCCATCAGCAACGACGGCAGTGCATGGCAAAGAACACACGGCCGTTGCGGCTTTTCCGTGCCTGACGCGGCAATTGCGTACTCGCCGCCCGCCCTCTGCCAGGAGTATAAAAGGGTGTCTCCGTTGACCTTCTCTTCCAACGACGTATGTCGTGGCTCTGCCGTTCCAGACCCAGCCGTTACCACCATAGCCGCCGAGTGCCCATCCACCCGATAGGCGACCACAGCGCCGGAAAACGCACCGGCCCGGAAAATCCTTGCGCCACAAAGCTCAGCTCCCTTGCCGTTGAATGATGCCAGTTTCAGATCGACGCCGGTCTGGTCCCGGACCCAGCGCTCGATTTCGGCGCGATCAGCCGATCGCAGATCCAGTTTCTGCGTGCCGCTCAGCATGTCGCGCAGTTCCTGCCGGGCCACCACCGCAAGATCAGCGTGCGG
>DASZVV010000057.1:0-36297 GCA_035546955.1 Bryobacteraceae bacterium | reverse complement strand
GACGTCGTGCACGGTGGAGACGACCGGCGTCCGGTTGAGGAGCGGCGCGGTGTACTGTACGTGGAGCAGATCCGGCTTGTCGGCTGCGACGCGGCGGCTCAGATCCGCCCCCAGCCGAAGGTATGGATTTGGGGACACTCGCCTCGTCTGGAATTTGCGCGGAATCAGCTTCTCGGCGCCGGGCTCCGAAACATAAGCAAAAAATAAAGATTCGGGCTCGATCGCGGCGAACTCACGCAAAAGGCTTCGAACGTAAACTTCGTTTCCGGTCAAATGGCGGCCGATTGCATGGGCGTCAACGGCGATTCGCATCTGCCTCCTCAGTATAGCGATGACCAGTACCGGTACCGGGGATCAAGGGTAAGAGATCCAATATCTTCCAGGCGGCTGGCCAGGTATATCTTGCTTCAAACAGGCGGCGGCCACGAATTGCGAGCTCGGCTCGTCGGCTGGGGTCGGCGTTCAGCCGTGCAATTGAAGTTCCGAATTCCTGGGGGGTATTGGCGATGAGGATATCCTCGTTGTCTCTGCATTTCAAACCCTCGGCGGCGAGGGAAGTTGCGACGACAGGGCGCGCCGCGGCCCAAGCCTCCAGAATCTTGATACGAGTGCCACTTCCGGACCGCAGAGGAGCTATCACGATGCGCGCGCGAGCGATTTCGGAACGGGCATCTTCGACGGGGCCGGTGGTCTCGATCTCCAGCCCGGAGGGCAGAAGATGGCGGATGTATTCGCGGCCCCGTCCGACCAGGCGGAGCCGGAGAGCGGGGCATTGGCGGCGGACTTCCGGCCAGACGGCGGACACAAGCCATGCGACGGCGTCGATATTCGGGTGGTATTCGAAATTACCGGCGAAAACGACCACCGGTTCCTCTTCGACGGCGGGGACCTCAGCGGCCGGCAGGGCATTCGGGTAGACGGCGACCCGCGCGGTGGGGGCGATCTGTTGCGCCGTGGCTGCGTCCGGTTCCGACGTAGTGAGTACGAGCGAATAGCGCGGCAGCAGGTCCGCTTCGAAAGCCCGCCCGCGATCGGCGAACCGGAGGTGTCCCGCGGCGATGAGGCCGGAAGAGGTTGCGGCGCTGCGGGCGTGCAGCACCGATTCGATGTTGTGCAGATCGAGGACGGTTTTTTCGCACGCACGGGCAATCTGCGGCAAATAGGGCGCGGCCCAGAAATGCTCGACAATGCCCACATCGTAATGAGACCCGGCGAGCAGCGCGCTCAGTTCGCCGCTGAAGCCGGCGAGACGATCGATCAGTGGCGGGACGCCACGCACGGCGCGCCTCGCGTTTCGCAGATAACGGCTGACCGGGCTTTTATCGTGGACCGGCAAAGGGATCACTTTTTGAGACCGCACGAGACCGGCGGGCAGAACCGCGGATCGTCCTGCTTCCGAAAAGAGAATCAGATCGACGTCCGCCTGACGGGCGAAATAGTGAAGGAGCGATGCGATGCGGAACGCGCCTCCGCCATGCAGCGGCCAGGGCGGCTCCGGCGTGAGGATCAGAACGCTCGGGTCAGCCACCAATCACTTCCTGATAGAGCGCGCGTGTGCGGCGCGCCGTCAGATCCCATGAATAATGTTTGACGCGCGCGAAGCCCTGTTTGCGCAGTTCTTTCCGCCGTGCAGGATCTGCCGCGAGCACGCGCATCGATTGCGCGATTTCGGCGGTGGAGGAGGCGTGCATCGCGGCGTCTCCCGAAACCTCCCGAATGGCTGGATCATTGGAGGTAATCACCGGGCAGCCGCACTGCATGGCTTCGAGCACTGGAAGTCCGAAACCTTCATAAAGAGACGGATAAACGAAAGCCAGGGCCGAGGAATAGAGAGCGGGGAGTTCGGAATCCGGAACTTCGCCGAGAACCTTCATGCCGGGCTCTTCGTCGATGCGCCTGAAATCGGCGCGCCGGCGGCCCACGATCCAGAGCTCAGCGCCGGTTTCCTCGTACGTTTCACGCCAGGCTTCGATCAGCGAGGGAAGATTCTTGCGTGGTTCGAGCGTTCCCACAAAGAGAAAGTACGGCGCCGGGGGCGCGGCCGTTTCCGGCACAGGATAAAACGCGGGGGTCGCCGCGAGCGGAATAGCGCGGACCATTTCATCCGGCACCCCGAAATGGGCGATAATCTCACGGCGTACCGCTTCGCTGACGGTTAGAATCGCCCGCGCGCGGCGAAGGCGGATAAGCCATGGGGTGCGCGTGCGAACACGGTCCGCGCCGCGTCCATGCCAGCTCCCGTCGCGCCAGGGCGAGAGGTCGTGAATCGTAAGGATGGATGGAATACGCCCGAGATACGGCACTTCGAAATTTGTCCCGTGAAAGACCTGAGCGCCCGCGGAGGACATCGCCCTGCGCACGCCACGCAGCCACCAGCGAGGATCTGTTACTCCCGGTCCGGCGATCAGATTGGGGGGAGAATGGAACGGCAGATCGAAAGGCTGATCGGAAAGCAGCGCGTAAGTGTCCTCGGGAAACTGCCGTGCGAGCGCGAGCGATAACTCGGAAACATAGCGCGCAAGGCCACCCGAGGTGAGAGTCAGCGGCGTGGCATCGAGCGCGGCAATCACACGTTATTTATGCTGCAATTCCCAGTCGTAGGCGAGCAGGGGATCGTCATAGGGAATGCGGCCTTCGTCCGCCGGATTGTAGAAGCGGTCGGTCGCGTAGATCAGCATGCCGGACGCGGTTCCGAGTACTTTGTATCCGTGGGCGACGCCTGGCGGAATCAGAATCTGCCAGGGACGAAGCTGGCCGACATAGATCGTGTTTCGCCGGCCGAAGGTCGAGGATTCCGGACGAAGATCGGCGAGCACGACCTGGAACATGCCGTTGGCGGGCGTCCACCAGTCGGTCTGGTGGCGATGGAAGTGGAAGGCCTTAATGATGCCGGGATAATTCACGGCGGCCGAAATCTGCGTGGAGTCTTTGGGAAAGTGCCCTGCGGTGCCAACGCCGATGCGCTGTACTTCAAGGAAGTAGCCGCGGTCGTCCGGCCAGACGGCGAAGGGTGCGCAGATCACGCCGGAGATCAGCTTCGGCGAATCGGGCGCCAGAATCACATCGCCGATTCCCTTTTCGCACTTCGGCAGCTCAATGGCGATTTCGCCCGGTTTGCCTTCAATCCTCATGAGCATGCCCCCGGGATCCGCGCACGAGATTGGCGGCGCGCAGCAGGGAATCGAATGTGCCTGCGTCGGTCCACCAGCCGTCGAGGAACGAATAACTCATCGTGCCTTCGGCGACATACGCGTTGTTGACGTCCGTGATTTCGAGCTCGTTGCGCTGCGAGGGTTTGCAGTTCGCGATCTTCTCGAAGACCGTCGAATCATACATGTAAATGCCGGTGACGGCGAAGTTCGACTTCGGTTTTTTCGGCTTTTCTTCAATGCCGACGATGCGGTCGCCCTGAAATTCAGCGACCCCGAAGCGCTCGGCATCCGGCACCTCCTTGAGGAGAATGCGCGCACCGCGTTCCTGGGCGCGAAACGCGTCGGCAGCCCCACGAATGCTTTTTTCGATAATATTGTCGCCGAGCACGACGCAGATGGATTGGCCGGCGGCGAAGTGTTCGCACAGGCCCAGCGCTTCGGCGATGCCGCCTTCGCCTTCCTGATAAGCGTAGGCGATATGCTTCAGGCCGAAATCCTTGCCATTGGCAAGCAGGCGCAGAAAATCGCCCGAATTCTTTCCGCCGGTGACTACCATAATGTCCGTAATTCCGGCGTCGACAAGCGTCTGGATCGGGTAATAGATCATGGGCTTGTCGTAAATCGGAAGCAGGTGTTTATTTGTGATCTTGGTCAGGGGAAACAGCCTGCTGCCCGTTCCGCCAGCGAGGACGATGCCTTTCATTTGCACATGTTATAGGATACTGGCCTCAAATGGATCAATACAACTGGACCATAGTGCCACGCGAAGAGCTGAACGAGAAGACCGTCCGGCAGGTTATCCACACGGAGCGGATGACCATTGCGCGTTTGTTGCTGAAGAAAGGGGCGGTTGTCGGGATGCACCAGCATGAAAACGAGCAGGTGACGATGATGAAATCCGGCGCACTGCGATTCGTGTTCGGCGGAGCGGAGGCGGGAAAGGAGATCATCGTCCGGGCCGGAGATGTGCTGCGAATCCCGCCTCATGTTCCGCACATGGTGGAAGCGCTCGAAGAATCGATGGCGACGGATCTATTCGCGCCACGCCGGGAGGACTGGATCAGAGGCGATGACGCTTATCTGCGCAATCCTTCGCGCTAGGCGATTTCGATCTTCCAGCGCCTGAGCCAGAGGAAAACCGTGAGGAGTGCCCAGAGCTGATAACCGGCGTTGAGGCGCCGGCTATGATGGCTGGCGGCCAGATCGCGGATCGCTTCGTAGCGGAAGATGCCGGTGTCGTTGACGATCTTTTCGCTGAGCGTGTCGTGGAACATCGGCAACAGCGGTCCGCGAAACCACTCATGTGCCGGGATATCGAGTCCGGCTTTCGGGCGATTGAGAACCGACTGCGGGAGTTTGTCGCGCATCAGGCTCTTCAGGATGACCTTCTTCCGGGAACCGTCGATTTTCAGCCTTTCCGGCAGGCGCGCGGCGAATTCCACGATGCGGTGATCGAGCAGGGGCGGCCGCACTTCGAGCGAATGGGCCATGCTCATGCGGTCGACTTTGACGAGCAGGTTGTCCTGCAGGTAATAGCGCTGGTCGAGCAGCAGATAACGATTGACGAAACCGATTTCGCGCGCGGAGGGCAGATCTTTTGCGAGGCGGCGAAGATCGTGCGGCGGCAGGCCGGGGACGAGCGCGATCTTCTGCTCTTCCGAAAACGCGCCGTTCCAGAAAAGATGGGCTTCATCGGGATGGAGCAATGAGCCCTCGAGCCCGCGCTTCAGTTTGTATTCGAAGCCGATCTTGGCGTCTGATGCGGGCAGCAGAGCGTGCGCCGCGGAGAGTCCAGCCTGGCGAAAAACGGGCGGTACGGCGCGCAGCCAGCGCGCGAGCGCGTCGGCCCGGTAGGTCAGATAGCCGCCGAACAACTCATCGCCGCCTTCGCCGGAGAGTGCGACGGTCACATCCTGACGGCTCATCTTCGAGAGGAACCAGACAGGGAGCGCGCCCGCGTCGCCGCCTGGCTCGTCGGAATAGAAAGCGAAGTCTTCGATGGCGGAAACGATTTCCGAATCGCGATGGAGTTCGAACTCGTGATGCTCCGTGCCGTAGACGCGCGCGATTTCGCGGAACCAGGGGCTCTCATCGCACGATTTCGACTCGAAAACCATCGAGAAGGTCTTGATGGGGCTCGCGCCGAGTTCCGAGGCGTAATGGAGCAGTGTGGAGGAATCGATGCCGCCGCTCGACCAGACGCCGAGCGGAACGTCGCTTACCAGGTGCTCTCGCACGGATTCGCGGAGAAGGCGGTCGAACTCAGTGCGCGCATCGGCCTCGGTGATGGCGGGGTCCGGCGCAAAACGCAGCGTCCAGTAGGGGGTGATTTTCGAAACGCCATTGCGCCATTCGAGGAAGTGGCCGGAGGGCAGCTTCTCAATGCCTTCCACCAGGGTGCGCGGCGCGGGCACGTAGAGGAGCGAGAGAAAATCGCTGAGCGCGACTTTGTCAAGCCGCCGCGGGACGCCCGGATGTTCGAACAGCACCTTCAGTTCGGAGCCGAAGACGAGGTCTTCGCCGAAACGCCGGATGTAAAGCGGCTTGATGCCCAGACGATCCCGCGCGAGCACGAGGCGATGCTCGCGTTCCGACCAAAGCGCCATCGCGAACATACCGCGGAATCGTGCGAAGCAGCCGGTATCCCACTGGAGGAAGGCGCGCAGGGCGACCTCGGTATCGCAATCGGATCGGAAACGATGGCCCAGCGATTCGAGCTCGCCGCGCAGCTCGCGGAAATTGTAAATCTCGCCGTTATAGACGATGACGCACTGCTCGCCGTCGCCATCAATGCCGGAGCGAATGGGCTGCTCGCCGCCATCGAGGTCGATTACCTGGAGGCGCACCGCGCCGATCGCGGCTGTCCGGGAGCAATAGACGCCCTGCTGATCGGGGCCGCGATGAACGATGGTGGCCGTCATGCGGCGGATCAGCGATTCACCGGAAGATGGATCGGCTGCCGCGCGCTGTGTAAAGCCTGCAATACCGCACATGCCGTTGAACTAGCAGGTTAACAGGGTGCGCAGGTCACACCTTCAGAACGTCGTTTTCGCGCGCCACCACTTCATAGAGAGCCGGGTTGACAAAGAAGCCCAGGAACAGGCGCGAAATCAGTCCGGCGACAACCACGATCGCGAAGGGCTTCTGGGTATCGCTCCCCACGCCGGTCGCCATCGCCGCCGGGAGAAGTCCGAGGCACGCGACCAGTGCGGTCATCATGATGGGGCGCAGGCGGAGCAGCGAAGCCTGGAGCGTCGCTTCGTGAATGCTCATGCCTTCGAGCCTGAGTTTGTTGATGTAGCTGACGAGGATGACGGCCGTTTCCACCGAGACGCCGAGCAGCGCGAGAAGACCGAGGAAGCTCGATACGCTGAACGGCGTGTGCGTGAGGCGGAGGGCAATCAGCGCGCCCACCGGTTCGGTCAGGATCACGCCGAGCGCGATCGAGACGGGGAATTTGAAATTCCCGTAGAGTGCGAACAGGATGAGGAAAATCAGGATCACGGCCAGCGGGCCGATGACAGCGAACTGCGCTTTCGCTTCCAGAAGTTCGCTGTATTCGCCGCCCCACTCGAGGCGGTAACCAGGTGGCAGATGAACCGCTTTGTTCACGGCGGCCTGTCCATCGTGGATAACGCCTTCCAGGTCGCGGCCTTTAACGGAGAACTGCACGCCGATATAGCGCGAATTGTTTTCGCGATAGATGAACGAAGCGCCGGAAACTTCCTTGATGTCCGCGAGCTCCGAGAGCGGAATTTGCTGACCGCCCGGCGCGGGCACGAGGAGATTGCCGATTTCCTTTTCGCCCGAGCGGTATTGCGGGTCCATGCGGACGACGAGATCGAACAGTTTTTCGCCCTGAATGACCTGCGTGGCGGCCTGACCGCCGATGGCGGCGTTCACGACCGCTCCCACATCATCGACATTGATCCCGTAGCGCGCGATCTTCGGGCGATCAGGCGTGATCGTCAGGCTCGGCTGGCCGAGTTCGCGGACGACGGTGAGTTCCTCGAAGCCGGGCGTGTGATCGAGCGTTCGCTTGATCTCGACGGCTTTCGATTCGAGCACGTTCAGATCGTCGCCGAATATTTTGACGGCGAGAGAGCTCTTGAGGCCAGTCAGCGCCTCATCGACGGCATCTTCCGCCGGTTGCGTGTAGTTGAAGATGACGCCGGGGAAAGTTTCGAGCTTTTTGCTGACGTCGGCGATGAGATCGGCCTTGGTATGAATGGACCCCTGCGACCAGGTCTTATCGTTGTAGGGCCGCAGTCCGACATAGAACTCGTCGTTGAAGAAACCGGTGGGGTCGGTACCGTCGTCGGGGCGTCCCAGTTCGGAACCGACCACGGTTACCTGCGGATACTGGCGCAGAATCGCCATCACTTTCGGGGCGAAGGCGGCGGAATCTTCGAACGAAATGGTGTACGGCATGGTGGCGCGAACCCAGAGCGCGCCTTCATCGAGATGCGGCAGGAATTCGCCGCCGATGCCCGGAATAACGAGCAGCGAGGCTGCGAAGATCAGAACGGAGGCGAGGATCGTGATCTTCGGGAATCGCAGGCAGCCCCGCAGCAGCACGGCATAGAAATCCCGGATCCATTCGAAGACGATGTTGCGGCGTTCTTTGACGCCTCTTGTGAACCAGAAGGAGGCGACCACCGGAACGACGGTCAGCGTCAGGATCAGCGCGCCTACGAGCGCGAAAGCCATCGTGTTGGCCATGGGGCGGAACAGCAGCCCGGCTGGTCCGGTGAGCGCATAGATCGGCAGATAGCCCGCGATGATGACGGCCACGGAATAGAAGATGGGCCGGTCGACGTCGCGCGCGGCATCGAGCAAAACATCCTTCAGCTTGTAATTCTGACCGTGACGCAGGCCGAGTTCGCGGTAGATGTTCTCCACCATGACGATAGTGCCGTCGATGATGATGCCGAAATCGATGGCGCCGATCGAAAGCAGATTCGCAGCTTCGCCTTTCGCCTTGAGAAAGACGAAGGCAAAGAGAAGTGCGAGGGGAATCGTAAGCGCGGAGATCAGAGCGGCGCGAACGCTGCCCAGAAAGAAAATCAGGATGATGATGACGAGCAGCATGCCGCGAAGCAGATTGTCTTCGACGGTATCAGTGGTGACGCGAACCAGGTCGCTGCGGTCGTAGTAGGGCCGTATCTTCACGTCAGGCGGAAGGATCGACCGGTTGAGCTGTTCGGTTTTCTCTTCGACGCCTTTGAGCACATTCTGTGTTTGCTCGCCGCGCCGCATCAGGATCACGCCTTCCACGGCATCCGGGTTGTCCTGAAACCCGAAAATACCGAGCCGCGGCGCATGGCCGATTTCCACGCGGCCAATGTCCCGGATGCGCACTGGCGCGCCATTATTGGCGGCCACCGGCACTTCCCCGATGTCTTCCACGGTTCGCAACAATCCGAGGCCGCGCACGTAGTTGAACTGGCCGCCTTTCGAATAGAATCCGCCGCCTGTATTGGCGTTATTCGAGGAGAGTGCGGAAACTACCTGCGCCACGGGAATGTGGAAGTTGTAGAGCTTCACGGGATCGAGCAGAACGTGGTATTCCATCGTGGGTCCGCCAAAGCCGGAATCGTCGGCGACTCCCGGCACGCTGCGATACGCGCGTTCGATTGTCCAGTCTTCGAATGTGTGGAGCTCCTGCGGCGTGCGGTCCGGGCTCTCGATGACATAACGATAGACGAGACCGCTCGGGCTGAACAGGGGCGCCATGCTCGGAGTAACCCCGCTGGGCAGATCCGCATCGCCGATCCGCTCGAAGGCGACCTGGCGTGCGAAGTAGTCATCAGTTCCTTCGTCGAAAGTCAGAATGACGTCGGAAAGGCCATAGAGCGATATGGAGCGCATCACGTGCATCTTCGGCGTGCCGTTCATCGCGAGTTCGAGCGGCAGCGTGGTCAGCCGCTCCACTTCTTCGGCAGCGTGGCCCGGCCATTGCGTGATGAATTCGACCATAGGCGGCGAGAGATCCGGATAGGCATCGACCGGCATCTGCAGGAAAGACCAGGAGCCCGCGACGATGAGGAGAACGACCAGCATCATCATCAGAAAACGCTGTTCGAGGGCGGCTTTTACGATTCGATGGATCATGTGTGGCCCCGTGTTTTCTTACTGCTGGATCGAATTGCGGAACTGCAGGAACAGGCTGCCATCGGCCGCCACGCTTTCGCCTTCATTCAGGCCGCCCCGGATCTGCGTCTGGCCGTTGGTGGAATCGCCGATGACGACGGACCGCCGCGCGAACTGGTTGTTGCCGGTCGTGACATAAACAAACGGCAGATTTTCGGTATCGCGCAGAACAGCTTTATCCGGCACGAGGATGGCGTTCGCCGTCGCGCCGGCGTTTACTGTCGCCGTCACGTACATATCCTTTTTCAGCTCGTGATTCGGATTTTCCGTTTCGATGCGTTCCTGCAGGGTTCGGGTCTGCGGGTCCATGGCGGGCGCGACATAGGAAATCTTTCCGCGAAAGATTTTCGGAAAAGCATCCGTGACCACGTCCGCCGGATCGCCGATGTGGACGCTCCCGGCGTCGCTCTGATATACGTTCACCAGTACCCAGACTTTACTCGTATCGGAAATCGTGAAGCACTGCGTCGAGCCGGCCTGCAGTAACTGGCCGGGGCCGACGAGGCGTTCCACGATTTCTCCGGAAACCGGCGCGAGTACCGGAATCTGCAGCGTCGTAG
This sequence comes from Bryobacteraceae bacterium, assembly GCA_035546955.1. GTDB lineage: Bacteria > Acidobacteriota > Terriglobia > Bryobacterales > Bryobacteraceae > BOG-234. The sequence continues at coordinate 26,432 of DASZVV010000057.1, read as the reverse complement.
CCGGCTTCGAGTCGGGATCGGCGATGCCAAGGGCGCGTAAGGCATCGGCTGAGGATTCGACATCGGCCTCCGCCTGCGCACGATCCGACTCTGCCTGTTCCAGATCTTTCTGCGCGATCGCCTTATGCGCCAGCAGATCGACCGAACGTTTGTAATTCTTGTCGGCCAGCTCAAAGGCATCACGCGCTTTCTGATAAGCGGAGCGCGCGCTCGAATAATCGGGACTGCGCACCTCGAGCAGCGGCTGGCCCGACTTCACCATATCGCCCGGCGTGACGAAAATCTCGCGCACCGGTCCGCCCACCGCGGAGAACACGGGCGTGGTGGTGTTCGCATCGTAGGCAACCGACCCGGTGAAGCGAAGGACGTGCGGGATTGAGCCTTTCACGGCCTTCACCACCTGCACGTGCGACATCTGATCGGCCGGTACGGTGAATAACGCGGGCGTATCGGCTTTGCTCGCGCCCCCCGTATAGGACGTCATCTGCGACTCGCTCTCTGTGCGGTTTCCGCAGCCTGCCAACGCGGCGAGAATGCATCCGCCTGCAATAAGCCCCACAATCTGCTTTGTTCTGATTCCATTCATGGCAGGTTCCTCGTTCCCACAGCGGTGCGTAATTGTTCGAGCGATACCATCCACGCGGCCAGCGCCTGGCGATAGGCGAGCTGATTTGCGCGATAGCTTCGCTCTGCATCGAGAAAATCCAGCAGCGGCGCGGCGCCGTGCTCATAGGCGTATTCGGAAATATCGCGCGATTGCGTGGTCTGGTCCAGATAGCCGGAGCGGAAGAGGCCCACAACTTCGGCATTGGTTTTGAGTCCTTCCCACGCGGTCGTCACGTCGGAGGAGATCTGCTCAGAGGCTTCGCGATAAAGTTCGTTGGCCTGCGTGACCACCGCCTGCGTACGGGCAATCTCGCCCTGATTGCGGTCAAACAGCGGGATATCCATGTTGAAGAAGAACGCCGCCGAATTTTCCGCGCCTACGTGCGAGTAGTTGAAGCTGACGCCGAGATCCTTTTTGCCGTTGGCTCTCGCGAGCGCGACCTGGCTGTTCGCCGCGATGATGCTCTGGCGGGCGGCCGTCAGGTCCGGGCGCGATTGCATAGCCAGCGAGCGAAGTTCATCTTCCGTACCCGTAACGGGCTTATATTCGAGGGTCCCTTCCACGTCATAGTCTTCCGGGACTGATTCGAATCCCACAAGCTGGCGAAGCGCGGCCAGCGCCTGCACTCGGGAAAGCTTCGCGGCGGAAACATCCTGCTGAAACTGGAGAAGCTGCAGCTTGATCTTGATCAGATCGCCCTCGCTCATATCGCCGGCCTGGACGCGGGCTTCGCTGATGTCGATGGTCTGCTGATAGCTCTTGAGGTCCTGGTTTGCGAGATCGAGCGTCGATTCTGCCAGCAGCACCGCGACGAACTGCTGGGCGACGTTGAACGAGAGGGTGCGCTCGTTGTCAAGAACCTGGGATCGCGTGACGGCGGTCTGGTCTTTCGCGGCCTGCAGCCGGTTCTGGCGCTTCCTGCCGCGCTCAATGGTGTAGCCGACGCCGAAATCGAACTGAGCGGTGGTGTTGAAGTAATCGGCGGAAGCGAGCTGGGGCAGGTTGAAGAGCGGGAGGAACTGGGAATCCCAGGAGAGCGACGGATTTGGCCGCAGGTTGGCGGTCACTTCCTGAGCCAGATTCTGGGTGATGGTGCTGCGTGCCGCCTGCAGCGAATGATTGTGCTTCGCCGCCAGTTCCAGCGCCTGATCGAGTGTGATCTTCGCCGGCGGTGGCGATGGCTGCTGGGCGTATGCCATCGCGCCCGTCAGCACGAAAATACAAATAAGACGATCTGCTTCCACGGTCTTCCTCTTTCCTGCGTGACCTGCAACACAACTGAAAATGAACCGTGACAGGTGTGAAAAGCGGGCCTGTCCACGCGCGAAAATGCACGGGGCGGCCAGCTTAAAATCCTGAAACGCGAACGGAAATGTGCGGGGTTACAGCAGGGAAGGGGGACCGCGGGTGAGCGTGGATGCAACAGTACGCGATTCAAAATCCGGCGCCGCAGTCAGAAGCGGCTCGAATTTCCTTACTTCGGGCGCGTGAACCAGGTGGATGACCGCGACTTCACTCACCGTCATGTGAGCGGTGCAGCAGACGCTGCACTGGTCGGATGGGTCGGTCAGATGGTGAGAGTGTTCCGCCGAGAGAGATGCCGCCGATACGCAGAGCATCGCCGTGAGTGCGAGCAGCACGGCGAAAATCCGCAGAGCACGGGGCATCCGCTGGGACGGGCGCGTCATTTTAAATAACGAAGATAGCACTATTTCGAAGGTGATTGCCCGGCGGCGGGCTGCTCCTTGCCTTTATCGTCCGGGATCGGTTTATCGTCCCCTGTATCGAAGGTAATGCTGGTACCGGCCGAATATTTGTGGTACTGCTGCCAGGTGATCTCATTCCGAAAGCCGTCCTGGCCGTTTCGCATCGTGACTCTCGAATCGGCGGGTAGCAGGAAGGTCTCGTCGGCGATTTTCTGGACTCGGTAATCGACAAGCTGGTCAACGTCCTGAAGCGGGTAATCAGCCGGGATATCGGGGACGACAGTGATTCGCAGCGGGATGTTATCTCCCTGCTCCACATAGAGAAAGCCATGAAATCCGGCTGTGATTGTGGGCGAGCCTTCGGCTGCGATGGTTTCGTGCGAATACTTCTGCTCCACGCGGTATTGGAATACATGGGTGAGATTCCCGTCGAGATTGCCCCACCGCATCCAGTGGAACTCGGTGTGGGTGGCGGGATCGAAGATCTCATCGAGAACGGTTGCCCATTCGCCTCTTGAAATGGAACCACCCAGCGATTTCCACGTTTTGCCGACCATTGCCTGATCGTTGCGCTGAATCAGTTCGTAATTTTCTTTGTGGTCGAAGAATGTCAGCTTTTCGAGGAGCCGGTCGTACTGGGACCAGGAACCCTCGGTGCCGGCATGGTAGTGCAGATCCACCGAACGCCGCGTCACCTGCAAACAAACGAAGTCCGGCAGCGTCTTGGACCAATCGAGCGAGAAGGACGTGACGTCATCCAGCGCTTTCTTTTTCTCTGCGTCGGAAGGCTCAGGCGGACCGGTCGGCTTCGGCGCGGTCATGACGATCTTCGGCGGCGGAGGCTTCAGCGAGGCTGTCTGGTTCACCATCTGCATCAGCACCTCCGCGGTTTTCGGGCCGGCGCCATCTGACTGGAGTTCCTCGACCACCTGGGGAGTCAATTTTTCCGAAAGTTTGATTGATCCCAGGAACTTCGCCACATCTTTATCGCTGTTTTTCTGCTGAATCGAGGACTTCACGAACTCGATGAGCCGCGAAACCGTCAGTGTCTGCTGGGCCGAGGCGGGCACACCCGCAAGCAGGAGGGTGATCGCGCACACTACGACGCGAAGCTTTCCGAACCGCATACCTGTATTGTCGCACCGGAAAAGGAATTGGTTTCAACACTATGAAACCTTTACGGCGCGCCGGGAATTTTGCCCCTGTCCTTCCTGATTCCGCCTTACGGGCGCGCGGGTTCGCCCCAAATCCGCTGTCTTCTCAGCGGGCACGGTTCAGCATGGGAGGTAATCATGCGACTCCTGCTGGGGTGCGCGGGCATTCTGATTTCGCTCGCCGCTGGTTCGAGGGCCGTCGCCACCGGCCCCGGCAATCCTTCGCGTTTTGAGGAATTGATCCAGCAGGGTCGCGCTGCTTTTCTTGCGTCCGATGCGGACCGCGCCGAATCCGCCTGGAAGGAGGCCTGTCCATCGGAGGTCCCCGCGGCATTTTCGATCACCGAAGCGGTGACGTGCGCAAATCTGCTTGCCTCGGTCGAGGAAGTCCGCGGAAACCTGGCACGCGCCGAACAGCTATACCGGTACGCCGCGTCGCTCGCGGAGCAGACTGGAAAGACTTACCAACCGCTTTACTGCGCCAGGCTGATCGACCTGGGCGAGTTTTACCATCGCCGCGGAAAACCGGCTGACGCCGAAGACACCCTGCAAACGGCCGTGGATCTCGCGCGACGCCTGGCAGCCAGCGTTCCCGACCTGCTGCCGAAGGCTCTCATCCCTCTCGGATCGCTTTACGCCGATTCAGCCCACCCCGAACGCGGCCGTGCGCCTTTGACCGAAGCGATGGAATTCGCGCAACTGCCCGCTGCTGACATCGCAGCCGCCCAGAACGCGCTCGGCAAAGTAGAACTGGCCAGCGGGCGCCCGGATACCGCGGAGCCGTACCTGCGCGAAGCCGTGCGCTTTGCTGAGACCAATCTGGGCGAGGATCATCCCGCGACTGCCGCTTATGAAACCAATCTCGCGCTGGCTCTGATTGCCGAGCGCAAACCGGATCGCGCTTTTTTGTTGCTGCGGCGCGCCGAGGTCATTCTGAAATCGAACAATCGCGCACCCGGACTGGAACTGGCTGTCGTCTGCGCCGAACTCGCCGGCCTTGCGGCGGGCGAAGGCAAATTGGCGGAGGCGGAAGACTATGCGACGCGATCGCTTTCGATCCTCGGCGTGCAGCCCGAATCCCACGCCATCGCGGCCGCCGCCGCGAAGGTGATGCTGGCTTCGGTTTATCTTCGATTACACGATTTGCCGGCGGCGGAGAGCATCCTGCCGGGTGCTGTGGAGGTGGAGCGTCAGACTGCGATCAATCCGCAAGCGCTGGCGGCCTCCCTGCGGTTGCTCGCGCAGCTTCGCACGCAGCAGCATGACCGCAAGTCCGCGGAGGCGCTCCATCGTGAAGCGGCGAATATCAAAGGACTCGAAGGTGCGCCACACGGACCGAAAGGCTCGTGAAGCCACCCCCGGCACGCGCGGTTCCGCCCCTCAAACGGGCTGATTCACCCCAAACAACTTCAGAGTTTCCGATAGGACCACTCAAACTAAAGTTGGAATATGCGCCGCATCCCGCCAGTGCGGAAACGCTGGCGCGATCGAGGGGTCATATTGGCAACCAACGGTCTTTCGCGGCGCGCCGCGATCCTACTCACTCTGGGCGCGGCGATCTCCGCCTCGTTCGTTCACGCGCAGGTTCTCAGCGGCGATTTGACAGGCTCGATTCTGGACCCGAGCGGCGCGGCCATCGCGGGAGCAGAAATCAAGGCGCAAAACACGGCGACTGGCGTTGAATCCGTCATGAAATCCGGCGCCACCGGCGGCTACCGTCTGTCGGATCTTCCGGCCGGAGATTACACGCTGGCGGTCTCTGCTCCCAACTTCTCGCCGGCAACCGTGAAGGGCGTGGCGGTCACCGGCAGCCGCACTTTGACGGTCAACGTTACTTTGCAGCTGGGCAGCGTATCCTCGCGCGTCGACGTGAAAGCCGATGCCGAGATTGATACCACCACTCCGACAATCGGCTTCACATTCAATGACCGCTATTCAGGCGATTTGCCGGTCACCAGTATCGGCCCGGGCGGACTGGGTGTCCTGAATCTTTCGCTGCTCACAGCCGGTGTCGCGTCGAATGGCGGACTGCAGATCGGCAACGGACCTTCCGTTGGCGGCACCCGGCCGCGGGCGAACAATTTCACGGTGGATGGCGTTGACAACAACAATCGCGCGAACACCGGCGCGCTCGCAGCCGTTCCCAATGACGCGACGCAGGAATTCACGCTGCTCCAGAATCAGTTCGGCTCGGAGTTCGGCCACTCTTCCGGCGGCCAGTTCAATGTGCTCGTGAAGACCGGCGGCAATGATCTGCACGGCAGCCTTTACGAGTACATGCAAAACCGGAAGCTCAACGCCATCGACGAGTTGTTTGCGAACTCCGGAATCACGGGAAAGCCGCGCTTCGATTCAAACCGGTTCGGGGGAACGGTGGGCGGGCCCATCCGCCGCAACAGGCTTTTCTATTTTGCGAACCTCGAGTACTCACCGACCGGCGAAGCCTCAACTCCTGGCCAGATCCTCACCCCCACCTCGCAGGGATATTCGACGCTCGGCAATATGTCCGGTCTCAGTGCAACCAATCTTGGCGTGCTGAAACAGTATGCCGCTCCCGCGCCGGCGGCACTTGCCGATACGACGCAGTATCCGGTGGTCGAAGGTGTGGCAATCCCGGTGGGCATCCTGCCCATTGTGGCGCCCGCTTATCTGAACAATTTCAATGCGGTGGGAAGCGGGGATTATTATGCCTCGGCCAACGATCAGCTGCGGGTGCGTTATCTGCTCAATCACACGAGCCAGATCGATAACTCCGCCGTCCTGCCGACGTTTTATGCGCAGGCGAGGGTGATCAGCCATCTTGCCGGCGTCACGGAATACCACACGTTTTCGCCGTCACTGATCAATGAAGCGCGAATTGCGTATACACGCTTTACCAACAACACCCCGGCCGGCGATTTCCATTACCCCGGGCTCGACGCGTTCCCCAATATCCAGATAGCCGATCTGAATGGCCTCCAGCTTGGCCCGGATTCCGGCGCGCCGCAGTTCACCGGCTCGAATACATATCAGCTCGCCGACAACCTGACATGGACGCACGGACGCCACACAGTCAAGACCGGCTTCTCCGCGCAGCAGGCAATTGCGCCCATCCGTTTCTCGCAGAATGTGCGCGGTGATTACCTCTACAGCTCGCTCGATCTCTTCCTGCGCGATATCACGCCGGACCAACTGGCGGATCGCACCATCGGCAACCCGACTTATTACGGCAACCAGCATGAGGTTGAGGCTTACATTGCGGATTCCTTCCGCGCCAGCTCGCGCCTGACTCTGGACCTCGGCCTTCGCTACGTTCATGACAGCGTTCCGCTCGGAGAGCAGGAGCAGCAACTGAACGCAATCGCCAGTGTGCCCGGTCTTCTGGATTTCCGCGCGCCCAAAGCGCAGTTCTGGAATTTCGCGCCGCGCGTGGGGTTTGCGTGGTCACCGGATGCTTCCGGCCACACGTCAATCCGCGGCGGTTTTGGCATGGCCTGGGATCCGCTGTACGACAACATTGGCGTCAATTCCGAGCCGCCCGAGTTTGCGGTCGACGTGAATCTGACCGGGAGTACCGCGCCCAACTTCCTGGCGAAGGGCGGAATCACGGGCAATCCGAACGCCGGTCCTCTTACTGCCGCCGATGCGCGCGCCGAGACCGCGAATTACATTCCCGATCAGAAGCTGCCGTACACGCTCGACTGGAATATCGGAGTACAGCACGTCTTCGCGAAAGACTTCACGTTCGAGACGCGTTATCTCGGGACGCGCGGCGTACATCTCGATATGCAGACGCGGCCTCTGAGCTACACCGACGTTACTGCTGCGCATTCGCTGCCCACATATCTTTCGCGGCCCAGCCAGGCGGCGCTCAACGCTCTGACGCTCACGGAAGATGATCTGGAACTGACAGTGCCGACCCTTCCGCAGTATGCAGCCGCCGGATTCGGCAATCCCACCCTGACCGAATACGCGCCGCGCGGCAACTCGAGCTACAACGCTCTGGCGACGCAGATCACGAAACGCTACTCCAAAAATCTTCAGTTCATCGGCGCGTGGACCTGGAGCCATCTGATCGATGACAGCACGGAAGAGTTTTTCACCACGCTCCTTTCGCCGCGGCGTCCCCAGGATTCTCAGGACCTGCGCGCGGAGCGCGGTAATTCAGCGCTCGATCACCGCCATCGCATCACCTTCTCGGCAGTCTACGAAGTCCCTGCTCCCGCGGGCGCGGGCCGGGCATTGCGCGAAGTGGCAGGCGGCTGGTCGATTGCGCCGATCTACACCTGGGAAAGTCCCGAGTGGGTTACGGCGCTCAGCCAGGTCGATTCCAACGAAAATTTCGATTTTTTCTCCGACCGCGCGATCGTGAATCCCGCGGGAACCGCCGGTACCGGCAGCGGCTATACGCCGCTGACGAATAGCGCCGGTAATGTGGTGGCGTATCTCGCGGATAATCCAAACGCGCGCTACATTGCTGCCGGGCCGGGCGCCTACGCCAACGGCGGAAGGAACACGCTTCCTGGCCGGCCGATCGATAACATCGACCTCAGTATCGTCAAAGACATCCAGGCGGGCGAGAAACTGCGTGTTCGGTTCTCTGCGCAGTTCTTCAATCTTCTGAACCACCCGCAATTCGTGCCGGCGTTTCTGAACCGTGTGGATAATCCGCTCATTCCCAACAACAGCGGGGCGGACTTCAACTACCTGACGCCCGGCAGCGCCACTTTCAACAATCCGGAGGCGGTCTTCGGAAGCAACCCGCGTAACATCTATTTAACGCTGAAGCTGTTGTTTTAAGCAGGCCCGGTACGGCTGGATCTCTCAGTACCTGGGTACGGAAATTCTTCGGGACAAAACACGGTGTTACGCGTAATACTAAAGTTCCAGTCTGGAAAGCGATGCCAGGCATGTGGCTCTCACAACAGCGCCTCCTGAAGATCGGGGTCCCATTCGCCGGCTGGACCGCATACGGACTCCTGTGTTCCTGGCAAGCCCATTACTGGTACGCCTTCACTCCGACGCCCTGGAGCTGGGCGAGCTGCTTCAAATCCGAATTCACCTACGCTTACCTCTGGGCCCTCGCCACTCCGGCCATTCTCTGGTGGGCGCGCCGCTTCCGTCTCGAACGTCCGCATCTGATGAAGCATCTGCTCGCGCACGCGGCACTGCTGGTGGTGCTCGTGCCGGCAATCAAGATCCTCTACGACCTCATCGTGAAGCCGTCTTCCTCGGCATTCATCGACTTCACCTGGGCAAAGCTGCTGCGATCGGTCGAAATGACGTTCGATACAGGAACGCTGATCTACGGGGTGGTCGTCGGTGTCGAGCACGCGCTGGTGTATTACCACCGGTATCAAAGCGGTCTGCGGCGCTCGGCGCAGCTCCAGACGCAGCTCGTGCAGGCACAGTTGCAGGCGCTGAAGATGCAGCTTCATCCGCATTTCCTCTTCAACACGCTGCACAGCATCACGGCGCTGGTCCATGAAGATCCGGAGATGGCGGAACGAACCATCGCGCGTCTGAGCGAGTTGCTGCGCCTTTTTCTCGCCAACAGCACGATCCACGAAGTACCGCTCTGCGAGGAATTGCGCATTCTGGATCTCTATCTCGATATTGAGCGCGCGCGCTTCGAAGACCGGCTGCGCGTCAGCTATGACGTGCCGGCGGAGCTGAACGACGCCATGGTGCCGAACCTGGTGCTGCAGCCGCTGGTGGAAAATTCCATACGGCACGGCGTGGGCCGCCGTTCCGAGCCAGGCTGGATCCATATCGCGGCAGAGCGCTATTCGGACACCCTGATGCTCCGTGTCACCGACAACGGGGCGGGGTTCGAGGAGGATCCCCATCATCCGGTGCAGCAGGGAATGGGGCTGGGCATCACGCGCGGGCGACTGGAATCGCTCTACGGGCAGGAACAGTCGCTGGTGGTCCGCAATTTACCGGCGGGTGGCGTGGAAGCGCGCGTTACCATGCCTTTCCGGGAACAAAGTTTATCGACGGGGAATGAAACGCATGCCGAATTTCAAAGTACTGATCGTGGATGACGAGCGGCTCTCGCGGCGGCGGGTCCGGCGCCTGCTGAGCCTGGAGCCGGATTGCGAAGTGCTGGGCGAATGCGCCAACGGAATGGAAGCCGTGGCGTCGATGCGCCAGTCGCGGCCCGACATCGTGTTTCTGGACGTTCAGATGCCGGAGATGGACGGGTTCGAAGTCGCGCGCTCCACGGCCGATGTGCGCCCCGTTGTGATCTTCACTTCGGCGTATGACGAATACGCGCTGCGCGCCTTCGAAGTGCAGGCGTTCGATTATCTTCTGAAGCCGTTCGACGGACGCCGTTTCCGCGAATCGCTGCAGCGCGCCCGGTTCCGTGTGGAGTGTGACCGCGCCGGTCTGCAATACCGGCGGCCTGGCGTGCCCGATCCACGCGAAACCCCGCGAATCGTGCCGGATCGCATTGCGGTGCGTAATAACGGCCGCGTGGTCTTCGTGAAGCTGACCGATATCGACTGGATCGAAGCCGCGGATAACTATGTCTGCCTGCACTGCGGCCGCGAAACCCACATCGTCCGCGAGACGATGAACGAGCTCGAAGCCCGGCTCAATCCCGCGCAGTTCCTGCGGGTGCACCGGTCATCGATCGTCAATCTGGATCGCGTGAAGGAGCTGCAGCCCTGGTTCCGCGGCGATTACCGCATCGTGCTGCGCGACGGCACGGAACTCACCCTGACGAAGAATCACCGCGAGAAGCTCGAATCGCGGCTGCTGCTCGGTGTCTAATCCGGATTGAACTCGAACGTTTCGCCTTCCGAGTTCAGCACGACTCGTCCCCCGGTCAGCGACTTCTGATCGTGCCCCAGATGGATGAAGACCGCGCCATCCGTCGAATCCCCCGGCGCCAGCCGGACCTGGGCGAGGGTAATGGCCGACGCGGCGGCTGCCGCCCGCAGCTTCGTTGACCCGCCGAACGCCAGCGCGCTCTGCCGCCGTTCCTCATACCCGTTTTTTCCGCGCATATTGGGAATGGCGTAAAGGGCGCGTTCGTATGCCGTAATCAGCTTAATCGTGTCGTTCGAAGAGGCATGCGCCAGCATCACGTTCACCACGTCATCCGCCGAAAGCGCCTCAGTGGTGTTCCCGCCGCGCGCATAGCCGAACTGCTCGGGTTTTACGGTCCAGTGAATATCCGAACCGTTCGCGATGGAAACCTGAATGAGGGCGTAACCGGCTACCTCCACAGGCATATGCGTGACGATGACCGTCAGCCCTCGCCTGGTCAGCGTCTGGTATTTTTCGCCGTTGCTTTCGTACTCGATCACTTGCGCAAACGCCATTGCGGCAATCCCCAGAAGGGCTGCCACCATGCCTGCGCGTACCATAATTCGCGGGAATGTCATGCGGAGACATCCAACAGATTAGCGCGAAGCGGCGGACGCTATGCCATTAGTTTTTTATAGTTATCGAGGCACCGCTGCGCCGTCTCGAATTCTGAGAAACGGCTGCCTTCCTGCTCGATCAGGAAGTATTCCGCGCCGCCCGTTTTGATGGCCGTCTCGAGCAGCGGCTTCCACGGTACCTCTCCTTCCCCGAACAGGACTTTGTAGCCATCCGTCTTGTTCCAGTCCTTGAGGTGCATGGACTTGATGCGTCCCGGGTTCGCGTTCACCCATGCCACCGGATCCGCGCCCATTTCGACCGCCGTCCCGACGTCGAATTGCATCATGAAATCCTTCGGGGTGTTGGCGGCCAGAATTTCGACCGCTTTGGGGCCGTTGTTGTTCGTGGGCACGAACTCGTACTGGTGATTGTGATATCCGGCGCCCAGTCCCGCGGTGCGAAACTTTTCGAGCGCAGGCGTGAGCGTTTCGGTCCCGAGCTTCTTCCAGTAATCCGGATCTTTGGTCTGCGAAGAGCTCGCCAGCACCACATATTTCCCGCCGATCGCGCTGTTGAGGTCAATCGTCTTCTGATAATTGGCCGGCTGGAAACTCGCGAGGCTGTTGTGCGTGGAGTGGCACTTGATCCCGAGATCGTCGAGAACTTTTTTCATATCCTTCGCCTGATCCAGCGTCCAGCTGTAATAAGGCGCATAAAATTCCACCACCTCATAGCCCATTGCAGCCACCTTCTTCACGGTGCCAACCGGGTCGGCGATGAGAGCCATTCGCACCGAGAAAAGTTCGAGGCCGATGGGGATCTTCTTTGTCTGCGCGAATGAGAGAGAAGTGGCGGTGGCGGCTGCGGCCCCCAGAAAAGTGCGGCGGGTAACGGACATATCCGAACGCAACAATAGCATATCCGGGTGGGGATTTACAGCGGTGTTGGCGGTCCCTGGACAATGAATGGAGTGACCGCGCCTCTGCCGATCGACGCCCTCTTGCCGGGCATTGCCGAAAGCCTTCGGGGCACTCCGAATCTGGTGATCGAAGCCGCGCCTGGGGCGGGGAAAACGACGCGGGTGCCGCCCGCGCTCCTGGCGCTCGGCGGCGGCGTGCTGGTGCTCGAACCGCGCCGCATTGCCGCCCGAATGGCCGCGCGTCGCGTCGCGTCCGAAATGGGTGAGGCCGTGGGTGAAACCGTCGGCTATCAGGTGCGATTCGAGGAGACCGCCGGTCCACGCACGCGCCTTCGGTTTTTGACAGAAGGCGTACTGACGCGGCGTCTGGTGGCCGACCCCGAACTGCGTGGCATCGGTACAGTCGTCCTCGACGAGTTCCACGAGAGACATCTCGAAACCGATCTTGCGATTGCATTGCTGCGGAGGCTGCAGCGAACCAAACGGCCCGATCTCCGGCTGGTGGTGATGTCGGCGACGCTGGACGCCGGCCCGGTGCGGGAATTCCTGGGCGGCTGTCCGCTCGTCAGCGCTGAGGGGCGATTGTTCGATGTAAAGGTGGAATGGACGCCATATTCAGCCGCGTCGCCTGAAGAGCAGGTGGGAACCGCGCTCAATTCCGTGCTCGCGCGCGGGATTCCGGGCGATGTACTCGTATTTCTGCCGGGCGCCGCTGCGATTCACCGGGCAGCGCGCGTCTGCGAAGATCTCGCGCGCCGCAACGATCTGCTCATCACGCCCCTGTTCGGCGATCTTCCGCCGGCCGAACAGGATCTCGCACTTCAGCCGGCATCGAAGCGCAAGGTCATCCTTTCCACCAACATCGCGGAAAGCTCGGTGACGATTGATGGCGTTCGCGTGGTGATCGATTCCGGTCTCGCCCGCATCGCCGCCGATTCGCCCTGGACCGGTCTGCCTTCGCTCGAAATCGGGCGCGTGAGCCGCGCTTCCTGTGTGCAGCGCGCGGGCCGTGCGGGGAGAACCGCGCCGGGGCACGTGATCCGTCTCTACACGCCGGAAGATTTTCACCGCCGGCCGGATCATGATGAACCCGAAATCGTTCGCCGCGAACTTTCATCGCTCTGCCTGCACCTGTCGTCCATGAAGATTTCGAACCCGAACGAGATCGAGTGGCTGACCGCGCCGCCGCGCAGTGCCGTGGATGCCGCCGAAACGCTGCTCGACCGCCTGCGCGCCAAGGGCGAAGACGCGGCCGCGATGGCGCGCATGCCGCTGCATCCCCGTCTGGCGCGCTTGCTGCTGGATGCCGGACGCGGGGGCTGCGGTGACGCAGCCTGCCGCGCGGCCGCTCTCCTGAGCAGCGGACAGCGCGCGCGATCCTCCGATCTGTTCCACGCACTCGATGAAGAGCGCGACCCGCGCACCCGGGCCGTCTTCGATCAGCTCCGCCGCTTTGTGCCGCGCAGCCGCGATAGTGCGGGCGACACCGCTCTGGCCAAATCGATGCTCGCTGCGTTTCCGGACCGTGTCGGACGCCGCCGCGCCAACGGCGTGATTCTGCTTTCGAGCGGCGGCTCCGCGATGAGCGCCGCCGCATCTCCACAAAACGGCGAGTTCCTCGTCGCCATCGATATTGAAGAAAGCCGGGAGCGGAACGCGCCGCTCCTGCGCCTGGCCTGCCCGATCGAGCCCGAGTGGCTGATCGATTTCTTTCCGGAGCGCATCGTGGAACGTCAGACCGTGGAATGGAATCGCCAGGGCGAACGTGTGGAAGCCGTCAGCGCGCTTGTCTACGACGAGCTCATCATCGAGGAAACCCGCGGCGGCGCTGTCGATGACGAGGCTGCCGCGAAATTGCTTGCCGCCCGCGCGATGGAAGCAGGCATCGGACGATTCGCCGACTCCGCCGAACTCAACGCCCTCGTCTCTCGCATCGAATTCGCCTCTGAGCATTCCGCGATCCAGCCGCTTGGCGAAAACGATATCCGGCTCGCCATGGAAACAATCTGCTACGGCCTCCGCAGCTTCGGCGATCTCGAACGCTCCGCCTCAGCCCTGCTGCCCGCGATCGAAGCGATGCGTGACCGTCAACTGCTGGATCGCGTCGCGCCCGGCCGCCTTCGGCTGCAGGGTGGGCGCCAGACGAAAGTCCACTATGAGCGCGGCAAAGCGCCGTGGGTGGAATCGCGCCTTCAGGATTTTTTCGGAATGACGGAAAGCCCGCGCGTCGCGAACGGAAAAGTGCCGCTCGTGATTCATCTGCTCGCGCCGAATCGCCGGCCGGTGCAGACCACCACGGACCTCGCCGGATTCTGGCTGCGGCTGTATCCTCAGGTCCGCAGGGAACTCAGCCGGCGCTATCCAAAACATGCCTGGCCCGAAAGCCCGGGCTAACGCTTCACTTCGTACTTATCGAGAATTTCGCTCCACTGCCCGCCCGCTTCGAGAATCATCTCGATGACCTCGCGCACCGCGCCCTGTCCACCGCGCGCCTCGGTGACGTAATCCGCTTCGGCTTTCACTTCAGCCCGCGCATTCGCGACAGCAATCCCCAGGCCCACGCGGTGCATCACGACAATATCCGTAAGATCGTCGCCGATGTACGCCATCTCCTCCGCGGAAGCCCTGGCATCCGCCTGGATCGCTTCGAGAATCGGGATCTTCTCGATGTGCCCCTGATAAACGTAATTCATTCCGCACTGCCGCGCGCGCTCCGTCACAGATGGAGAGTCGCGTCCGCTGATGACGCCGGTCTTCATGCCCTTCCACTGGCACCACTGCAGAGCGATGCCGTCCTGCGCGTCGAAGCCCTTGAACTCAATCACGTTGCCCGCGCCATCCGGCACGAAATACATCTTGTCGCACAGGACGCCATCCACGTCCATCAGCAGAATCTTGATTTTGGCTGCGCGTTCGCGCACTTCAGGGGATATCGGCATCAACAGACCTTTGTAGCATGCAGCCGCGAATCAGATTCTGTGGAATGCCCTCAAAATCTCCCGCGTTCCGTACTGAAGCGCCACCGGCCTTCCATGCGGACACGCCATCGGATACTCGGTCTGCGCCAGCGTCCGCAGCATCCAGTCCATCTTTCTCTGATCGAGCGGCGTGTTGATCTTGATCGCGGCGCGGCAGGCCAGCGATGCCGCGATTCCCCGCCGCACGTCAGCCACCGATACGCCGCGCAACTCGCTCTCCGCAATCTCCAGAATTTCGAAAATCGCGCGCTCGATATCGGCATGCCCCACTGCGGCCGGCACGGCCTTCACCGCAATCGTGCGATGTCCAAACGGCTCCGTATCGAAGCCGGACGCCCGCAGTTCATCTTCAATCCGCGCATACTCGATCTGCTGCTCGGGCGTGAGCTGCAGAATCACCGGCATCAGCAGTTGCTGCATCTCCGCGCGTCCGGAGGCCTGCTGGGCCAGCACCTGCTCAAAAAGAATGCGCTCATGCGCCACATGCTGATCGATAATCCAGAGCCCGTCGCGTCCCGCCGCAATGATGAAGCTGTTGTGCAATTGCCCAAGCGGCCGCAGGTCCGATATATTCGTCATCGAGCCGGCGAGTCCCGCTTCGGGCGGCATCGCTTCCGCCGGAAAACCGCCGTGCGTATCGGGCACCTTCAGCCGCAGCGGAGCAGCGCTGCCTGACCTTGCGGGCGCGGCAGCCGTCTGTTCCGCCGTTACCGCAATTGGCGGCGCATTGAAATCAAACCGCGCCGGAGGAGGCGGCGCCGGTTGCAAAACGAATTCTGTGGCGGGCGCCTCGTTCTGCAGCATCTGCGAAAACTCGGAGTAGGGAAGGGCGGCCGCCGGTTGCGGATTCGGGCTGAAACTCGGAGCCGGCCGCGACAGCATCAATTGATCCCGCACGGCGTCGCGCACGAAATCGTGCACCCAGGATTGATGCCGGAACCGCACCTCCGTTTTCGATGGATGAACATTGACGTCCACCTCTTCGTGATCGCAATCGAGAAACAGCAGCGCAAATGGAAAGCAGGCGGGCGGCATCAGGTTGTGATACGCCGCCGAGAGCGCATGCAGAATCAGGCGGTCCCGAATCAACCGTCCATTGACGAAGATAAAAATCGAATTCCGGTTGTTCTTCTGCACCTGCGGACGCGAAACGAATCCGCGTACTGAATAGCGCTTCGGCGCTTCCTCGGCATCGGGAGCCGGCAGCGTTGCTTCGCGCCCGCCCATGTCGATCAGGTCGCCCAGTATCTGGCTGCCGAACACCTGAAACACGCGCTCACGCAGCGTTTCGACCGGCGTCGCCTGCAGTAGAATCGTGCCGCCGCTGCGCAATTCGAAGGTCTTATCCGGATGCGCCAGGCTGTAATGCGTCACGAGCGACGCAATATGCGCCATCTCCGTCTGCTCGGAGCGCAGGAACTTTCGGCGCGCGGGCACGTTATAAAAAAGATCCCGAATCGAGATCGCGGTGCCGCCGCCGCGCGCGATCTCCTCGCAGCTCAGAATTTTCCCGCCCGCGATCTCAACGCGCGTTCCGGTCTGCTCATCGGGAGATCGCGTTTCGAGCAGCAGCCGCGAGACCGAGGCAATGGAAGGCAGCGCCTCGCCGCGAAATCCCAGCGTCGCGATCGAGAGCAGATCGTGCACGTCATGCAGCTTGCTCGTCGCATGCCGCTCGAAAGCGAGCAGCGCATCGTCCCGCAGCATGCCGCAGCCGTCATCCGCCACGCGGATCAGCCGCCGCCCGCCGGATTCAATTTCAATCGAGATGCTGGTGGCCCCGGCATCGAGCGAATTTTCCAGCAGTTCCTTGACGACGGATGCCGGCCGCTCCACCACCTCACCGGCCGCAATCTTGTTGGCGACGTTGTCGGAAAGTACGCGAATGCGGCCCACGTCAATACTCTAGCGGACCGCGGATTCCAGCCCGTCGCAGGCGCGGGCGACGCCATCTTCGCGGGCGATCACGGCCGCGACGCCCCTTGCGGCATCACGAAAGGAAGCGTCCACCAGCAGCCGCTTCAGCTCCATCGCGGCCCTGTCCGCCCGGTATGCGCTGCGAGGCACGACCCGGGCCACCCCGAGATCCACGCAGCGCCGCGCGTTGTCCGGCTGATCATGCCCCCACGGCACCACGCACATCGGCACTCCCGCCCGGAGCGTTTGCGCCGTAGTTCCCACGCCGCCCTGATGCACCACCGCCGCTGCGCGCGGAAAAAGTTCGGAATAAGGCGCGTACTCCGCAACGCAGATACCCTCCGGCAGCGCTCCCTCGGGCTTGTTGCCGGGATCGTTACCCACCAGCAGCACTGCGCGGCACCCCACCCGCCGCGCGGCGCGAATGCTTTCCGAATAGAATTCTCCGGCGATCGAAACAGCCGATGACCCAAGCGTAAAAACCACCGGCGGAAGCCCCGCATCCAGAAACCGGCGCAATTCCGCGCTCATTCCTTCGCCCGGAGCGAGTTTGTCGTAAAAAGGAAATCCGGTTACCACGGTGTTTGTAGGCCAATCCGCCTGCGGCCGCGCCAGAACTTCGGAAAACCAGGCCTGGGTCCCGAACGGCGAGAACATGTCATCGAGCAGCGGGTTGGCAACCTCACGTAGCCCGGCGCGCCTGCGAAGGCGGCGTACAGGTTCGGACCATGACCGCATTACCGCTCGTGCCATCTTCCCGAACTGTCTCCAGAATCCCGGCCCGAAGCCGCGAAACCATTCGAGAAACGCCGCCCCTGAGATGGACGGCGGGTCAAATGCCGAAAGCAGGATGGCGGGCTGAAGCACGACTGAAATCCAGGGCTTCCCCAGTTCTTCCGCTACAATCGGCGTCGCAAAGGCAATTGGATGCCCAACCAGCAGATCCGCTTCGCTCGCGATTTTCTTCAAATCCTCATACGAATGCTCAACCCACGGCATCATCAGGTGCCGGAAAACGTATTCCGTACCCTTCCGCGGATGAAATGCACGCTCCATGAAGGCCGGATCCTCGCGCAGTTCGCCCAGATCCGGGCGAACCGGATGGAATCCGAGCCCCTCGCCCTCCACTTTCGCCCGGTAGATTTCGGAGGTCGCAATCGTCACCCGGTGGCCGCGATTGCGCAGCCCAATCCCAACGGCGATATACGGATGCAGGTCGCCCAGTGAGCCAAACGTCGTCAGGGCGAAATGGGACATTCACCCACATGTTAATATCGGATGTAAGTCCATCCCGAGGTACCAGTGTCCACGCATCTGAGCCGTAAAGAGTTAAAGCAGGATAATGTTGCGCTTAAAGTCGAAGAAACGCGGCATTTTCTGGTCGAACATCGTCAGTTGGTCGTCAAAGGCGGCATCGCCGTCCTGATCGCGGTGGTGGTCCTGTTCGGCTCGTGGTTCTTCATCAGCTCCCGGCGTCAGGCCCGCGAGCAGGCTCTCGCCGCCGCAATCGATCTCGAAAACGCTCCGGTCGGCACGGCCAATCCCAACGGTGGGCCGAGCTTCCCCAGCGACGCCGCGAAAATGACGGCGGTGCGGAATGCTCTGAACTCCGTGGTCTCCGAAGGTTCCCAGGAAGGGTATGCGGCCGAATATTATCTGGCCGGGATCGATGCCTCGAACGGCAAATCGGACGAAGCCCTGAAGGAATACGATCACGTCGCCGCGAATGCCGATGCCGATTACGCTTCTCTCGCGAAGCTGGCGAAGGCGCAGCTTCTCTTCTCGCTCAACCGGTCATCCGAGGCTCAGACGATCCTCAAGGACCTGATGGCCAATCCGACGACGATGGTTTCGAAAGACCAGGCAGCCGTCACACTCGCACAGGGCATCGCGTCCACGCAGCCGGAAGAGGCCCGCAAGCTTCTGCTCCCGGTCGCCAGCGAGCATTCCGATGCCAGCCAGGTGGCTGTCACGGCACTGGGCGAACTCCCCGCCGCGAAGTAACAGAGTTCCCTCGCGGCGATGCTGAGCCATCTCCGGTTTCCGGCCGAGCAATCCCGCGGGCGGCGCTACCCCGAACCGGAGCACGGCTACCGGAACCCGTTCCAGCGCGATCGGGATCGCATCATTTATTCCCGGCCCTTCCGGCGGCTCGAAAACAAGACCCAGGTTTTCGCGCCCGATGTATCGGATCACTTCCGCAACCGTCTCACGCACACCATCGAGGTCGCGGAGATCGCCCGCACCGTGGCGGGCGTACTTGGACTGAACGAAGACTTTACGGAAGCGCTGGCGCTTGTGCATGACGTCGGCCATCCGCCCTTTGCCCACTCTGGCGAAGAAGCGCTCGACCTCGAGATGCGGCGCTTCGGCGACAGCTTTAACCATAATCTGCACGCGCTGCGCCTCGTCGAGAATATCGAATGCCGCTATCCGCGATTTCCCGGCCTCAACCTCACCTTCGAGGTACGTGAAGGCATCGTCAAGCATTCGCGCGATCTCACGCCCGGTGAATCGCCGATTCTCGATGAGTATCTGCCGGAGTTGCGCCCGCCGGTGGAAGCACAGATTATCGATCTTGCCGATGAGGTTGCCTATAACGCGGCGGATCTCGACGATGCCTATGATGCCGCTATGATCGAGCCTGCGCAGATCGCCGCCGCCGTGCCGTCCTATGCCGAAATTCTGGACAGCGTGGAAACCAGCTATCCGGGCGCGACCGAACGCGAGCGGTTCCATGAAACCCTTCGGCATCTGATCGACGGACTGGTTTCCGGACTCATCGAGGGCACCGTGGCGGCGGCGAAGTCGGCGGGCGTGACCGATGTCGATTCCGTCCGCCGGTATCCGAAGCGCGTTGTCCGGTTTACCGACGAGTCCGGCGCCACCAGCCGTGAGCTCAAGCGCTTCCTGCAGGCGCATGTCTATCATTCGCCGAACCTGGCGGAGGATCGCACGCGCTCCATGGGGCGGCTCTCGCGGCTGTTCGCACACCTGATGCAGCATCCCGACTTGCTGCCGGGAGGCGAAACGCCGGAACGGGCAGACGGCGAACCGCTGCACCGCATTGTGTGCGACTATATCGCCGGCATGACAGACGGTTACTTCGATCGCATTTATACCGCCGTGCTCGGCTGAAGCGCCGGCGGGCCTTCTTCCGCGGGCATCACAAACCAGCCGAGGAATGCCGATGCGATCAGCGCGGCCGCAGCCATCACGAAGGTATCGCCGTACCCGAAGCGCGAGGCCACCGCGCCCGCCGCGAACGATCCGGTGCCGACGAACAGATCGTAGAACGCGCTCAGCGTGCCGACCGCGACGCCGCGTTCGTGATTCGCGGATCGCCGCATAACGACTGAGGCGATCGACGAAAACGGGAACGAAAAACCGAGGCCCAGCAGCCCCGCCGATGCGACGGCAATGGCCGGGCGCGGTCCGGAAGCCAGCGCCAGCAGGCCCACCGCCATCGCGGTGATGCCGAAGTAGAACGTGACGCGCGGATGCACGCGATCCGGCAGGCTGCCGAGGAAAAATCGCGAGCAGAGCATCGCGCCCGCATATGCCGTAAATGCGGCGAGTCCGGAGTTGCCATAGCGCGCCAGATGCAGCACCAGAAATCCGGTGACCACCGGATAGTGGACGTTCACGAATCCCGTCGCCAGCCCCGGCAGGATGAGCGAACGCGACGGCCACCGGAATCCGCGGTTTTCGTGGTGAGGCGTGAAGTGCTCCGGGACGCGCGTCAGAATCAGGAAACCCGCTGCGCCAAGGATCAATTGGCAGAACGC
This sequence comes from Bryobacteraceae bacterium, assembly GCA_035546955.1. GTDB lineage: Bacteria > Acidobacteriota > Terriglobia > Bryobacterales > Bryobacteraceae > BOG-234. Next base: position 6,007 of record DASZVV010000057.1, on the reverse strand, counting down.
CGCGCGCTGGAATGTGCCGAGCCAGCTGCCGACTACCGGCCCCGCGGAAAGGCCGCCCCAGATCCCGCTGCTGATATAGCCGAGCGCCTGCGCACTGCGTTCCGTGCCGGCGAGTTCCACCGCCCATGCCGCGGCCCCCGTGTAGAGACAGGCTTCGCCCAGTCCCTGGAAACAGCGAGCAACCCACACGCCCGTGAGTCCGAACGGCAGCAGATAGATTGCCCCGGCGAACGTGCAGCTGGCGAGTCCGGTCAGGAATGCGATCTTTCGCCCTTTGTTATCGGCCATCGGTCCGGAGATCAGACGGCTGACGAGCGCCACCACCGAGAAGATACCGATCACGAAACCAATCGTGCGGTCTGAGCCGCCAAGATCGTTGCGCACGTGCGGCGCGAGCTCCGGCAGCACCGTTCCCATCCCGACGAACCCCAGGAATGTGGCGCCGATCAACGCCCAGAAACGAAGACTGAATCCCCTCGGTGAACCCACTTGCTTTTACTTTAGCCGGAACTGCGAACGGTGGACGGGTCAGTTCGCCTTTTCGCCGCGCTTTTTGACGTCGATGTTCAGCCGCTTGATTTTCTGATTGAGTGTGGAGAGCGGCACCCGCAGGGCTTCGGCGGCCTCGGTCTGGCTGCCGTTGCAGCGGTCAAGATAGTCGACAATGGTCCGCCGCTCGAATTCCGCCACGATTTCAAACAGCGAAGCATCCACGGGCATCGCGCCATTCTCGCTCGGGCGCGTGCGAATGCCGGCCGCCTGCACGAGATAATCCGGCAGCACGTCTACGGAGATAACCGGAGTGGAGGCTAGCACTACCGCGCGCTCCACCACATTTTCCAGCTCACGGACGTTGCCCGGCCAGCCATGATCGAGCAGCAACTGCATGGCTTCCGTATCGAACCGCAGTACCGGCCGGCTCTGGTCATCGAGAAACTTTTCGTTTTCACGAGAGAAGCGCTCGAGAAAGTGATGGATCAGCGCCGGAATATCTTCGCGCCGCTCCCGCAGCGGCGGCAGATTGATATTGATGACGTTGAGACGGTAGTAAAGGTCCTCGCGGAACTTTTTCTCATCCACCATCTTCCGCAGATCGGCGTTGGTGGCCGCCAGAATACGCACGTCGACCTTAACGACTTCGTTCGAGCCAAGCGGCGTGAATTCCTTTTCCTGAATCACGCGCAGCAGCTTGGCCTGCGTCTCCGGACCGATTGTGCCGACTTCGTCGAAGAAAATCGTTCCCTTGTTTGCGACTTCGAAAGCGCCTTTCTTGTTGTGCAGCGCGCTCGTGAATGCGCCGCGAACATGCCCGAACAGCGTGGATTCCAGCAGATCGCTAGGCAGCGAGCCGCTGTTCACGGCGACGAACGCATGCTCCACGCGCGGGGAGTTGGAATGAATTGCTTTCGCGATCAGCTCCTTGCCCGTTCCGGTCTCGCCGGTGATCAGAATCGTGGACCGGCTTGGCGCCACCTGCGCCACCAGATCGAGCACGCGGAGCATGCGGTCGCTCTTGCCCACAATGTTGGGAAAGCTGTAGCGCTGCTTGAGTGTCCGTTTGAGTTGCGTGTTCTCATCGATCAGCCGCTGCCCCGAGATGGCGCGCTCGATTTCGATGATGAGTTTGTCGTTATCCCAGGGCTTCGAAACGTAGTCGTTCGCCCCCAGCTTCACGGCCTGTACCGCGGCTTCCACACCGCCCCAGGCGGTAATCATGAAAATCGGCGTATGGCGGTCGCGCTCGCGCACGTCGCGCAGCACTTCCATGCCGGATTTATCCGGCATCATGAGGTCAAGCAGGACCAGATCCCAGGCGCGTGATTCGAGCTTGCGTTCGCCCTCGGCCGCGCTCGCCGCGAGCTCCACTTCGTAGCCTTCAGTGGTGAGGAGCGCCTCCAGGCTCTCCCGGATTTCGATTTCGTCGTCGACGATCAGGATGCGGGCTTTCGCGGTGCCGGTGCTGCCTGCCAAAGGAGCTGCCATGGTCACGCCGTCACCGCTTTCCTCGCGGGCGGGAACTCGAGATGGAAGCAGGTGCCTTCGCCCGGCTTCGAGACGGCTTCAATGGCGCCACCATGCTCCTGAATGATGCCATACGTCACCGAGAGACCGAGGCCTGTCCCTTTCCTGACACCTTTCGTGGTGAAGAACGGATCGTAGATGCGCCCCAGATGTTCGGGCGCAATCCCGCATCCGGTATCAATCACGTCGACTTCCACGCCCTTCTCACCCCGGCGTGTAATCACCCGCAGCACGCCCGAAGGTTCCATGGCATCCCGTGCATTAAGGAAGAGATTCAGGAATACCTGCTGCAGCTTACCCTGATTGCCGCGAATCAGATCGAGATCCGCGCACAGCTCCGTCTTCACCTGCACGCCGGCCTTGCGAAGCTGATGCTCCAGCAGCGCAAGCGTTTCTTCGATCACGCCATTGATCCGCACTTCCGCCAGGTCGGACGTCCAGGTGCGCGAGAAATTCAGCAGCGAATTCACAATTTCGCTCGCCCGGAACGTCTGGCCCGAGATTTTTTCAAGCATGCGCGATTTCTGTTCGTCGCCGGAGACCTGCTTGGCCAGCATCTGTGCGTAACTGGAAATGACGGCGAGCGGCGTGTTGACTTCGTGCGCCACGCCTGCGGCCAGGAGCCCGATGCTGGAAAGCTTGTCCGCCTGCACCAGACGCCGTTCGAGCTCCGCGCGCGCCGTAATGTCGTCGAAGATCACCAGACGGCCGATCTGTTCCATCTCGCGCGAAACCAGCGGCGCGATCGCGATGTTGACCGTTGCTTCACCGTGCGCCGAATCCAGCTGGAACTTATCGAGATGCTGGATGCGCATCTCTCCCTGCGCGCGGTCGAACTGTTCCACGAGCGCCGCCGGGAAAAGCTCTGAAAGCCGCCGCCCGAGCGCGTCCGTTCGTCCGATGCCGCTCAGCCTCTCCATCTGAGTGTTCCAGCTTTCCACGCGGTCTTCCAGATCTGCCGCCAGAACGCCGACGTTGATCGACTCGACGATGTTCTCGCTGAATTCCTTCAGACGCTCGTACTCGTCGGCCTTCTCGCGCAGAGAGCGGTAGAGATTCGTGTTTTCGATTGCGATACCGACATAGTTCGCGAGTGTGAGCAGCAGTTCGACATCCACGCTCGAAAGAAATTCGCCGGTTTCCGTGCGGCTGACGCCGAGATAAGCGATCGTCCGCCCGCGGACCGAGCAGGGCAGATAGTAATTCAGATCGAGGTCAGAAATCGTCTGCCGGACCGAAGCGGGCCAGCCGCGCGCCACCACATCGAGGTGATAGCGGGTGCGCTCGAAGAACAGATAAGGACCCTTCTGCGGCCAGGTCAGGAAGCTGAGGTCAAGCTTGTCATCCGTGCCGCGTGCGCGCGCCCCGGAGCCCATGGCAAGCCGCAGTTTCCACTCCTCGTCTTCGGTCAGGAAGAACGCCACGTGCCGGATCGAAAGCGTCTGCATCAGGCGGTCCGCCACTGATTGCAGCATTGGGTCGAGATCGGAATCCGAATTCAGCTCGCGCGCAAACTCCACGAGCGTCCGCCGGTAATCGTACTGGTCGCGATAGAAGTAGCGGTCGAGCCGTTCCTGAATCCAGTTCCGGATGGGCTGAAAAAGAAACGTGGCGATCAGCATCACGATCACGAGACTGCTGCTGCTCATGTCCCGGATGTTGACCTGGACAAGGCGGCTCACGCCCAGCGCAATCGCATAGAACGCGGCGAGCACGCACACCGTCGCGAGTGTGTACGCATAGCCGCGGCGGAAGATCACGTCCACATCCATCAGCCGGTAGCGCACGATTGCGTATGCGATCGTCAGCGGGATCAGCGGCAGCGTGAGGACCGCGTAATCGAGATACGGATAATCCAGCATGTACGTCCCCAGAACGTAGGGAACCGCATAGAGAATCCCGAACGGCGCAAAGCCGAAAACAATGCCGTTGCGCAGCCATTTCAACTGCTGCCGGATCACGGTGTCTTCCGCTTTGCGGTAGCCGCTCTGCAGCACAACCGCGCTCGCAATGTAGGTGATGGTGAGCAGCCCAAGCCAGACGCGGTCGAGAACGTAGCGCACCTCGACCGGTGAATAGTTGGGCGCGGTCAGGAAGCCTGCGGCGAATCCGGCCGCGATGAGGGTCAGCAGAATCCCCGGCGCGTATATTGCCGCGGTCATGGAGCGGCGGTACCAGGGGCGGGGTTCCGGGAAACCCAGACAGAAATGCAGGAACAGCGCCGGCGCGAGCCAGCCCGCCACCAGATTGCCCCAATACATTACCTGGTCGAACGCGTTTAGCTTACCGGTGTAGTGGAAGCAGGAAAAAACGAAGGATGCCAAACAGAAAATGAAGAAGTGCCGCGCCTTCGGGGCACCCGCGCGCCGGAAATTAATGAACAGCCCGATCGCCAGATACGCGATTCCCACCAGATACTGATAGGAGAGTGTCGCGCCGCGCCGCACCTCGCCGATGAAAACCGTGGCCGGAATGTCGATCCCGTCACGATCCAGATGGTAGGTTGCTTTGCCCCACGCGCCGATCGCGCCGAGCGTTTGGGCGACCTGGTCCGCGCGCGCGATTGTTACGTTCTGGATCGACCGCAGGACGTCGCCTTCGCGGATACCCGCATGTTCGGCCGGTCCATCTGAAGCAACTCGCGCGGCTATTACATTGCCGGCGCGTTCCGCCCATAACACCCCATCGTCCGGAAGCCGGAATTTCTGAACCTGCTGGAAATTGACAATCGCAGCGATCGCGGCCACAACGGTAAGCACCGTCAGGATCGCCGTCGACAGCTGGATTTTCAAGTCCTGGAGCATAAAAAAGCCTTCGCCGTGTGCGGACACACGACGCCGACATAATTATTGTAAGTGCAGTTCAGATGCCACCGCGCCCCGACTTTTGCATTGAAAACAATAAGGTTAATTATGCTGCAAATCGGCAAAATCCCGTTTTTGGAATAAACACGAAATCAGGCTCGCTGGAATCCTGGGTTTAGAACTTTATCTCTGGCCGTTTCTTACGTATCCAGTCGACAAATTTTGCGGGAGCGGTCATTGTTGAGAGGCGGCTTTGCCGCACCAGAGCCCAGTCGGAAAATTCGCCGGACTCCTTAATTTCGCGCAGCGTGACCGGCGGCTCGATCCGGCCGACGTAGCGAAAATCCGCCACGGCAAGTTTTGCATTTTTGGGATCGGGACGGCCGTCTCCTGCCACTTCCGCCATGCCGACAATCGCCGCTTCGCCCTGGCTGTGGTAGATGAAGACGCGGTCCCCTGTCCGCATCTCCCCGATGGCTCGCAGAGCTTGGGGGTTCTTCACGCCGTCCCAAACGGTCTGCTTCTCCTTTGCGAACTGTTCGATAGAGTACGTTTCAGGATCGGTCTTCGCAAGGAACCAGGCTCGTTGATGTAAAGTACTATGTCCCATATACCGAAGTATATTCTCGAACCTCCCTTTGTCTTGCTACGATTTATAGAGTGGGCATGGAACTGTGGATAAGACTGGCTGTCGGCGTCGCCCTGACGGTTGGTTTGGCGGGTGCGCAGTCTTCGCCGGCAGTGTCTCCGGCCGCACCGGCGTCTGAAAAAACAGCAGATATCGCGCCGCCACCGCCCGCACAGGAGACCGCAGCTGCTAACAGGCCAGATGGCTCAAGCCCCGCCGGTTGTCCCGCCGGAGCCTCGTGGTTTTGCGTAACGCAGACGCTGCAGCGGCTGATGTTCAATCCGGACGGCACGCACAAGCCGGATGCGGAAATCGCACAGAGCGTATCGCGTGCAATCGCCCAAATGATTCAGGATGGCGTGCTGAAACCTGAGAACGCACCGAAGAAACCCATCCAGGGTTTTGAGGACGCGAACGATTTTCTCGTCCATTATATGAGCGACGCTCCCGCACAGGCGGCTGCGACGCCGGAAAGTACACCCGGCGCTGCATCCGCCGATTGCCCGAAAGATAAGCCGTGGCTCTGCCCGGTCGCGGGTCCGGTCCCTCCGCC
>DASZVV010000056.1:0-2791 GCA_035546955.1 Bryobacteraceae bacterium | reverse complement strand
GAGCCTGCCCACGATCTGGATCTCCTTTCGGAAATTCTTGCGCTCCTCGAAAAGCAGCCGTTCACCTCCTCCCGGCTGAAGGAGCTGACGAATGCCATCCGCACGGGAAGCGGCCAACCGGCTTCGAAGCGGATTGCCCGCCTCCGCCGCCTCATGGAGCTGATCGACTCGCGCGACAACGTCTTTCTCCGGATCGCCGGTCCGCCGCTCCTCTGGACGACGCAGTTGGCCATGGCGCTCGAAGCCTGGCGCGCGGAGAACGGCGCGCTGATCCCCGTATGGCTCGATGCTGTCGCCGAAATCGAAGCCCTTTCGTCGCTTGCCAACTACGCCTATGAGCATCCGGCGGACGTGCTTCCACAATTCGCCCAAGGCTCGCCGGTTTTCGACGCGGAAGGTCTCGGGCATCCGCTCCTGCCGGAGGGACGGACCGTCCGCAACGACGTTCATCTCGTCCCGCCGGTCCAGCTATTCGTTGTCAGCGGATCGAACATGTCCGGCAAAAGCACGCTGCTGCGCGCGGTCGGTGTGAATGCAGTGCTGGCTCTCGCCGGGGCTCCCGTTCGGGCGCGAAGCCTGACCCTCTCGAAACTCTCGGTCGGTGCTTCCATCCGGACGACCGATTCGCTCGAAGAGGGTCAGTCCCGCTTTATGGCGGAAATCCTCCGGATCAAGGTGATTCTCGAACTGCCGCAGCCCGGGCTCTTTCTTCTCGATGAGCTGCTGCACGGCACCACTTCGCACGATCGTGCGACCGGCGCAGCCGGAATCGTGCGCGCCCTTATCGCACGCGGCGCCATCGGCCTCGCCACCACGCACGATCTTTCGCTTGCGGCAGTGGCGAACGATCTCCAGCCTGCGGCGGCGAATGTACATTTCGAAGACCGGCTCGAAAACGGCCGCCTGGTCTTCGACTACAAAATGCGCGAAGGCATTGTCACCCGCAGCAACGCGCTCGATCTGATGCGCGCTGCCGGACTGGACGTCTGATCAGAGGTTCGGCAGCAGCGCCCTGAGCTCAGCCGCTTTGGGCGAAGCCGGATACAGCTCGAGATAACGCTCGAAGTGTTTCTTCGCATCGGCATTGCGCCCAGCTTCATGTAGGCGTAAGCGATATTGCCGTGGGCTTCTCTGCGATTCGGGTCCGCCGCGAGCGTCTTTCGAGCCACTTCACTGCGTTCGTTATAGCGCCCGAGTTCATACTCGGCGAAACCGGGATTGTTGAGCAGCACCGGATCGTTCGGTTTCAACGCGGCGGCCTGTGAAAATGCCGCCTCCGCGTCCTCATATTTCGAGTCCCGATAATACTTGCCGCCCGGGGCGGTCAAAATCGTATACGCGGGCGGCGCGTTGCGCGGCGGCGCGGTCACATTCGCTGCCAGAACGGTGGGCGCCATCCATCAGGATCAGAATCTGCCGGTAGTCTTTGGTAATCGTTTCCAGCCGTGCGGTGACGGTCTTATCTTCGCGGTACCGGCCGACCGAATACCAGAGGGCAATTCCTGCCCCGGCGGCGGCCAGGAGGGCGATCAGAGCCAGCTTCCATTTGGGGAGCATGACGGAGGAAATGCCGTGTGAGGCGTGGCACTAATATAGACCGCCTTTGCGGTGTATTCTGAAGTTTCATGTCCACGCCAACGGCAGGGGCGGAAACGGGGGTCTCACCGGCTACACTTCGTCAGCTGGAAACCGCAATCGAGGCCAGTCTCCGCGGCAAAACGGAAATTGTCCGGATGGCGCTCGTGTGCCTGCTGGCGCGCGGCCACCTGCTCATCGAAGACGTGCCCGGCGTCGGCAAGACCACTCTCGCGCTCTCGCTCTCCCGCGCCGTGGATGGCAGCTTCCACCGCCTCCAGTTCACGAGCGACATGCTGCCTTCGGACGTTCTCGGCGTGACCGTCTGGAACGCCAGAACCGAGGAATTCGAATATAAGCCCGGTCCCGTTTTCGCGAATTTCCTGCTGGCGGACGAAATCAATCGCACCACGCCAAAAACGCAGTCCGCTCTGCTCGAAGCGATGAACGAACAGCAGGTGACCGTGGATGGCCGCACCATGCCGCTGCCGGAGCCCTTCATGGTGATCGCCACCCAGAATCCGGCCGAACACCACGGCGCTTATCCGCTCCCGGAATCGCAGCTCGATCGCTTCCTCATGCGGCTGCGGATCGGATATCCCGATGCGGAGAGCGAGCGCCAGATCATCAGCCAGCCTGGCAGCCAGGCGCACGGCGCAACTACACCCTGTGTACTGAACCGCCAGGATCTGGGGCAGTTGCAAAATGCCGTCTCCCACGTTCGCGTGGACCGCGCCATTGTCGATTACATGCTCGCGATTGTCGACCGTACTCGAAATAACGACAATCTGCTGCTCGGCGTCAGCCCGCGCGGCTCGCAGGCGCTCTTTCGCGCGGCTCAGGCTCATGCCGTGCTCTGCGGGCGGAATTACGCGCTGCCGGACGATGTCAAGACGCTCGCGCCGAAGGTCCTCGCGCACCGGGTGATCTCGGCCGCACGCTCGCCAATGACCCGCCGCGGCGCATCCAGCGTGGTTGCCAGTGAGCGCATCATCGAAGAAATCCTTGCACAGATCGACGTTCCACTCTAAATGAAGACCGCCATTATCGGCCTGCCCATGACAGGCAAGACATCTCTGTTTACCGTCCTCACCGGGGCTGCACAGGAAAGCCGAATCGGCTCGACCGCGGTGCGGACGGGAGTTGCCAAAGTGCCCGACGTGCGCGTCGACGCCCTGGCCGAACTTTACCAGCCACCGAAGATCACCTTTGCGAC